>CAIMOJ010000076.1 GCA_903843045.1 Candidatus Uhrbacteria bacterium | reverse complement strand
GGGATGAGAAGCGTCATGGGCCGCGCGATCGGAGCGCTTGCCGCGGGACTGCTGTTCCAGGTACTCGGACAAAGCGTGTTCAGCTACTACAACCTGTTCGCGGGCGTCGAGATGCCCTATCCGTCGCTTGCCGACCTCGGCTACTTCGGCAGCATCCCGCTGTACGCGTACGGCATCCTGATGTTGGCGAAGGCGTCCGGAATCAAGCTTTCGCTGAAGTCCTTCGTCGGCCAGATCCAGTACACGATCATCCCGGTCGTCATACTCGGCCTTTCCTACTACAACTTCCTCGTCGGATACGAATTCGACTGGTCCGCGCCGCTCAAGACGTTCCTCGACTTCGGCTATCCGCTCGGCCAGGCATTCTACGTCTCCGTCGCGCTGCTCGCCTACGTGCTGTCGCGCAAGACGCTCGGCGGAGTGATGAAGAACAAGGTGCTGTTCATCCTCGCCGCCCTCGCGGTCCAGTACCTCGCCGACTACAACTTCCTCTACCAGGCGGCAAACGGCACCTGGGGAGTGAGCGGGTATGGCGACCTCGTCTATCTCGCCGCCTACTTCCTGATGGCGCTCGGCCTCATCCAGCTCCGCATGCACCTGATCAAAACGAAGAGCGCCGAATAGGCGCTCTTTTTCGTTACGCGATTCGATTTACATCTCATCGACCGTCTCGATCCCAAGCAGCGCGAGGCCGTTCTTAAGCGTCTGCGCGGCCGCCTCGACGATCGCCAGTCGCGACGCCTGCACGTCGGGCTCGGCGGAAATCACCGGCGCGTTCTCATAAAAGGTCGAGAACGCCTGGCACAGATCGAACAGGTACTGCGACACCGTCGAGATCCGCAGCGTCTGCCCCGCGGCAAACACAACCTCCGGATACTTCGCCAGCGCCAGGACCAACGCATGCTCCGCCGGAACCCACTCGCGGCCCTTCGAACCTTCGACCCTCCGCCCCTTCGACCCTTTCTTCAGAATGCTCCTCATCCTCGCGAACGAATACATCAGGTACGGCCCGGTAAACCCCTCGAAGCTCATCGCCTCCGCCATGTCGAAGGTGATCTTCTTGTCGAGGTCCTGCTTGAGCATCCCGAACCGGATCGCCGAGAACGCGACGGCCCGAGCGACCTTCGCGACCTTCTTCGCGTCCCAGTCCGCATGGCGCCTTGCCGTTTCTTCCGTCGCGATCTTGAACATCTCGTCACGGAACGGCTCCCAGCGAACGATGTTTCCCGTCCGGCTCGACATGGCGCCCTCTTTGAGCGTGACGAACTCGTAGGAAAGATGTTGGAGATCCTTGGTGAAGCCCATGCGTTTGAGCGTCGCAAACAGCTGCTGCATCAGAAGCGACTGGCGCGCGTCGATCACATAGATCGATCGCATCGGATGGTGGTCCTCCTCCTTTTTCATGGCCAGCGCGATGTCCTTCGCGTTGTACAGGAACGTGCCGTCCGTCTTCACGAGCAGATTCGCCCCGAGTTTCTCCTCCTCGAGATCGACGATCCACGCGCCCTGGCTCGAGGTAACGATTCCGCGAGCGATGAGATCCTCGATCGTGCGCTTCGTGTCCTTGATCAGGTCGCTCTCAAAGTACCAGACGTCGATCGGCAAGTTGAACTCCTTGAAGACGGCCTTCAGGTATTTGACCGACCAGGCGTGCGTCTTCTTCCACGTAGACAGCATCGGTCCCTTCCCCGCCTCAAGGTCGCGCTGCACCTGAGAGACTTCCGCGTGGACCTTCTCGTCCGCCTTGCTGAGCGCGGTCGCCTCCACGTACATCCTCTGCAAAAAGGAGATCCGCTCCTCGCCTTCGGGGATAGCCCCGTGCGCGAGGTTCTTCACCGCCCAGACGCACAGCGCGACGTTTGCGCCGAGGTCGTTGATGTACGAGGTCGGAATGACGTCGTACCCGTTCACCCGAAGGACATCGATGACCGTCTGGCCCACCAGCATATTGCGCAGGTGACCGATGTGCACGTCCTTGTGCGTGTTCAGGTTGGCATACTCCACCATGATCCGCTTCTTCGCCCCGACCTCGCTCGTGCCGTACGCCTTCTTTTCCGCCGCGACCTCCGCCACGACCGCGCCGCAGAACGCCGCGTCGTCGAGCGAGAAGTTCACGTACGGCCCGGCCGACGCGATCGCCCGGATGAACCCCTTCGGTCCGATCTTCGCCGCGATCTCGGTCGCGATCTCGACGGGGTTGCGCTTCAGTCCCTTCGCCAACGAAAAGCAGGCGAACGAAAGGTCGCCCAGCTTCGCGTCCGGCGGGTAGGAGAGATCGTCGACGCTCGGCGTATATTCCTTGCCGACGGCTTTCTTGAGCTCGGTGAGGATCAGTTGTTTGGCTTGTTGCAACGTCGTCATATGTTCATACGTTTCCCCTCCTGATAGGCAGGAGGGGTCAGGGGTGGTCGTCGCGTTAGGACGAGAGCTGAGTCAGGATCGCGTCGAGCTTCGCCTTCGCCTCGTCGCGCTTGGCGCGCATTCCCGCGACGACTTTCTCGGGAGCCTTCGACGCGAACTCGGCATTCGCGAGCTTGGCGTCGGTCGACGCGACGTAGGCATCGAGCTGATCGCGCTCCGCTTCGAGACGGGCTTTTTCCTTCTCAGGATCGACCGTCGTCCCGGGAGTCTCCACGGACACGAGGATCGATGCGACCTGGACGTTTACGATCGGAATTCCGGCGTCCGGTAATGCGCCGTCAAACGAGAGACTGGAGAGGCGCGCGAGCTGGGAGATGACCGACGCCTGGTCGACGAGAAGCTCGCGACGGTCCGCGACGCCGAGCGACGCGGTAATCTCGGCCTTCGGCTCGACGCGGCGCTCGGAACGGATCGTTCGGATCGCGGTGGTCACGTCACGGACGAGATCGAAGTCTCGCTCGACGGACTCGTCGCAGTTCCCTGCGACGGTCGGCCACGCCTCGACCATGAGCGTCGTTCCCTTGAACGACGACCAGATCTGCTCAGTCACGAACGGCATGAACGGGTGCCAGAGCTTCATCAGAGTCTCGAGGACGGTCATCAAAATCGCATCAGTCCCCTTCGAACCTTCGTCCCTCTCAACCTCCGAACCCTTTTGCACCTTCGCGATCTCAAGATACCAGTCCGCGAAGTCGTTCCACGTAAAGTCCCGCAGTTCCTCGCCCGCGGCGGAGAGCTCGTTCGCCTCGAGCTTGCGCGTGACGGAGGCGACGACCGCATCGAGGCGAGAGAGGATCCAGCGGTCGGCGAGAGTCGACGCGACGACCACCCCTGTCCCCTCCTGCCTATCAGGAGGGGGAACGTGGTTGTCGTCGACGGACGACAGAATGAACCGTGAGATGTTCCACAGTTTGTTCGTAAAATTGCGATATCCCGCGACCTTCTCCTCGGACAATTTCGAGTCGTTCCCCGGAGTCGATCCGATCACAAGCGAAAGACGCGTCGCGTCGGCGCCGTACTTGGCGATCATGTCGAGCGGGTTGATGATGTTGTCGAGCGACTTGGACATCTTGCGTCCCTGCTCGTCGCGGACGAGGCCGTGGAGATAGACGAGCTTGAACGGGACCTCGTCCATCAGGTACGTGGTCATGAGCATCATGCGGACGACCCAGAAGAACAGGATGTCGTATCCGGTCTCGAGGATCGACGTCGGATGATACGTCGCGAGGTCGGCGGTCTTCTCGGGCCAGCCAAGCGTGGTAAACGTCCACATTCCCGCGGAAAACCAGGTATCCAGCGTATCCGGGTCCTGCGTCCATCCGTCGCCTTCCGGAGCCTCGATTCCGACGAACGTCTCGTCGTTTCGATACCACACCGGGACGCGGTGTCCATACCAAAGCTGGCGGCTGATGTTCCAGTCGCGGAGATTGTCAGCCCACTGAAAAAAAGTCTTTTCTGAACGCTCCGGGACGATCTTCGTCTTCCCCGACTCGACCGCGTCGCGCATCATCGAGCACATCGTGACGGTCTTTCCGTTGCGCTCGAACTCCTTGCGGACGGCCATGAACCACTGCAGCATCGGGATCGGCTCGACGGTGCCGCCCGAGCGCTCGGCGGTCGCGAGGTTCTGCATCGTCTTCTCTTCCCTCTCAATCAGTCCCTGCTCGCGAAGCCATGCCGCGACGGACCCGCGCGCTTCCTTCGTCGTCTGTCCCGCGACGAGCGTTCCCGCGTCGACCGTCATGCGGCCGTCCGCGCCGATCACCTGCTTCATCGCCAGCCCATGCCGCGCCGCGATGTCCGCGTCGATGAGGCTGTGCGCCGGAGTCACGCCAAGCGCGCCCGTACCGAACGTCGGGTCGACCTCCTTGTCCGCGACGACTTTTATCGAGATCGTCGTCCCTGCGAACGGGATGTTCTCAAACGTCTTCCCGATGAACGCCGCATACCGCTCGTCGTCCGGATGCACCGCCACCGCCGTGTCGCCCACCTTCGTCTCGGGGCGCGTCGTGGAGATCGCGATCGGGAAATCCTTCGCGTACCGGAACGTGTACAGCGTCGCCTCCACCTCCTTGTACACGATCTCGATGTCGGAGATCGTCGTCTGACCGACCGGGTCCCAGTTGATGACGCGGTGGCCGCGGTAGATGAGACCGTCGTCGTACATCCTCTTGAACGCGACGTTCACCGCGTGGTTCCGCTTCGCGTCGAGTGTGTACGCCTCGCGGCTCCAGTCGAGCGACGCGCCCATCTTCTTGGCCTGGTTCACGATGGTGTCATGGCTGTCCTGCGCGAACTTCTCCACGCGTCGCAAAAAATCCTCGCGTCCGACGTCGTGGCGCGTCTTCCCTTCCGTCTTGAACAGGATGTTCTCCACCTTCGTGGAGGTGGCGATCGCCGCGTGGTCGGTCCCAGGTATCCACAGGGCCTTCTTGCCACGCATCCTCGCGAAGCGCACCATGATGTCTTCGATCGCAAGCATCACCGCGTGCCCCATGTGCAGGGTGCCGGTCACGTTCGGAGGGGGAAGCACGATGGAGAACGCCTCGGGGCGGTCGCCGGGCAGGTTGTCTGGGTTAAAGAGGCCGCTCGCCTCCCAGGCGGCGTAGATGCCGTCCTCGTAGTTTGTCGCATCGTATGCCTTGGGGATTTCGGATTTTGCCATAATGTAGGCAGTGTAGGGGAAAAAATGGCCGGAGGCAATGGGGCTGCTAATAACGTATGAGCTGCATATCTTACAAATTGCTACATATTTCTACGGATATTTTCCATCCGAACCATTCGTTGCAATCCCTAGCAATTTGTAAGATATGCAGCTCATACGTTATTAGCAGCCCTTGACGCACCCGCAAACCCCAAGTATTATGGCCCCTTCCCATGCTTGTTGAGGGTTATTGACACATTTTTTTCATAGAAAAGCATGGCTCTTGGGGAAACGCAACAGATTTTGGAGGCGATCAAGCGGTCGAGTCGACCGCTTATTTGCGTTCCCCGCTCAGCCGGGGCGGACGGGTACGCCTCCGCCATCGGCCTCGCGCGCGTGCTTGAGAAGCTCGACAAGAAGGCCGACATCGTGGCGGCCGACGGCGCGACCCCAAAGAACCTCCATTTTCTCCCCGGCCACGAGAAGGTCTCCCCCGCTCTCGAGAACCTGCGGCGGTTCGTCATTGAGATCGACGCGTCGCGAACCAAGGTCGACGAGCTCACCTACGAGATGAAGGACGACAAGCTGATCATCCACCTGTCGCCGAAGAAAGGATTCTGGGACGCGAAGGACCTGAACGTCTCGTCGTCGGGCTACCGCTACGACCTCATCGTCTGCCTCGGCGCCGCCGACCTCGAGAGCTGCGCGCACCTGTACTCCGACCATCCGGACTTCTTCTATCGCACGCCCATTTTGAATATCGACCACCGCGCCGAGAACGAGCACTTCGGCCAGCTCAACGTCGTCGACCTCACCGCGGTCTCCGTGAGCGAGGTCGTCCACGACCTCGTGGAGGCGATCGAGCCGGGCCTGCTCGACGAGGAGGTCGTGACCGCGCTGCTCACCGGGATGATTTCGAAGACGAAAAGCTTCAAGACGAAGAATGTCTCGCCGAAGACGCTTCAGACTGCGAGCAAGCTCGTGGCGAAGGGCGCGAAGCGCGAGGCGATCGTGCACAATTTGTACCGCACGCGCTCCGTCCCGACGCTCCGGCTCTGGGGCCGCGCGCTTGCCCGGCTCAAGGTCGACGCCGCGTCGTCGTTCGTCTGGACGCTCCTCTCCCAGCAGGACTTCCTCCATGCCGGCGCCGAGGAGGCCGACCTGCCCGACGTGATCGAGGAGCTCATCGCCTCGACGCCGGACGCGAAGGTCGTCGCGCTGATCTACGAGACAGCCGCGCATGAGATCGTGGCTATCATCCGCGCCGAGCGGCCGACCGACGTTCTTGCGCTGACCGCCGCGCTCAGGCCTACGGGAACCCGCGAGGAGGTGCGCGTCGCGTTCCCCGACAAAACGATCGTCCAGGCCGAAAAGGAGATCGTCGCCTGCCTCACGAAAAAGCCTGCCTGAGAATCTCAGGCAGGCTTTTGATTTTCCTACGGGTTCGCTCCCGTATCCCGCTGAACGACCCCGTTCCCGTCCGTCGCCGCCGAGCCGTCCTCGCTCGCCGCCGCGTCCGTCGCGCCATCCGCGCCATCCTCGACCGGAACCGGGATGGATGCGTCCGACTTGCCGTTCACCAGTTCGTCGAGACGCTTGGCAACGGCCGCGTTGTTCGGGTTCAGGCCGTTCACGTGCCGGATGGCAGCGATCGCCTTTTCCTTGTCCCCGTTCTTCTCGTAGATGGCCCCGAGGTACCAGAGCGCGTTTGAGTAATCGGGCGAAAGCGCCACGACGCGCTCAAGCTCGGCCTGCGCGAGATCCAGCTTCTGCAGGCGGATATAAAGCATCGAGAGCTGGAAGCCGAGGCCGACGTCGCTCGGGCTGACCTGGCGCAGCGCGGCGAGGCGCGATGCCGCGTCGGCGAGGCGTCCCTGTCGCTCGTAGGCGGCGGCCAGGTAGTAGTGCGCCGGGGCATAGTCGGGCTTCAGCTGGATCGCCTTCAGGAGCGCCTGCTCCGCGAGAGCGAGGTTGTCCGTCTCGGACTTGGCGGCCGTCGCGGCGAGCTCCGCGTTCTCCGCCGCCTTCATCTGCGTGGCACGGTCGGCCACGGCCAGGTAGACGCGGCCCAGGTTCACCTGGTGCGACGGATTTCCCGGCTCAAGGACGGCGGCCTGCTGGAACGTGGCGGCCGCGAAGTCCTCCGCGTTCGCGACGAACGTCATCACGTCGCGGTAGATGGATCCGCGCGCCACCCAGTTGTCCACGTTGTTCGGCTCGCTGTCCGTGGCGGCCTTCGCGGCGTTCACGGCCATGGCGACCGAGTTGGTCACCGAGGTCTTCTGGTCCTGGGTCAGGTCCTTCCCCGCCGCCGACGCGATGGTGCGCCGTGCCTGCGCGAGGAGAGCCGAGGACAGGTTTCGGTAATAGATGTCGGAAAGCGCGTTATACCGAACGGCCGTTCCAAGCTGCGCGACGATCCTCTCAACCGGCGCGCGCGCCTGGTCGAGCCGAACCGCCCGCGTGAACGCGACCTCCGCGGCAAGGCGCCCGCCCGTCACGAACAGGGTAGCAAGCACGCCCACCGTCGCCACCACGAACAGGAACGAGAACCCGAGACCCATGCGCGGGGACTTCGCGAAATCCGTCTCCATCGACCCGCGCGACGACTGCGCCGCGAGAAGGCCGGCGAATCCCCAGAGCAGGAACGAGAGCGTCATGTCGGAGCCGTAGAGCAGGTGTCCGAGCAACAGCGTCACGAACCCCGCGAACAGCACGTACGTCATCTTCCACCCCTCGCTGTCCCGGTCGGATCGGAGCAAGCGCGAGAGCGAAAGGAACGCGACGGAAAGCATCAAGACAAGCCAGGCGACCGACCCGGCGACGCCGGTGGTGGCGAGACGCGTGAGCAGGTCGGACTTCGCGCGATCGAGCCGCGTGTCCCAGAACGCGGTCCCGTTCACGTCCATCGGGCGGTATTTCGCATAGTCGAACGCGAATGTCCCCGGGCCCGAGCCGACGGCCAGCTGGCGCCACCCCTCCTTCAGGGTGGAGTGCGCGATTCCCCACGAGGAGGAATACGACGGCGACACGGAAACCGGCATGTTTACGGTGAACGGGGTCCGGACGAACAGAAGGAGGACGGCCACGAGGAGGACGAACAGCGGAATCGCGAACTTGCGCTGGTCCGGAAACGTCTGCGGCTGAAGGAACGCGAACACGGCAATCAGCAGGACGCCGAAGATTACGAGGATCCACAGTACCCAGAAGTCGACCACGACCGCCGTGACGACCGCGGCGAGCGACGTGACGACGATCAGCGCGCGCATCAGGATTCCCACCGGCGACCCGGACGGGATCACGCTGTCCTTCGCCTTGGAGGAGACGAGCCAGGCCGCAAAGCCCATGGTCATGACGGTGACGAGATACGTCCCGAACAGGACCGTTGGCCCGACCGTGTTAAAGCCGACGGACCTGGCGAAGTCGAACGGAAGGAAGACCAGGTTGAACGTCGCGAGCAGACCGACGATCCCGGCGATCGAGCTCGCAAGGAGCGTGGCCAGGAATGCGCCGCGCTGAACCTTCGGCTCGTCCGCGCCGTTCAGCAGGACGTAAAACTGCATCGCGAGCATGGCGGCGGTCAGGAAACTGGCATACTCCTGGCCCGCGTCACCGACCCAGGTCTGATAGCCTGCCAGAGAAAAAATCGATGCGACGAGGGTGGCGACGATAAAAAGCGCCGGAAGCGCGTTGATCCATCCGGTCCGGAACAGCAGCTTCTTGCTCACGACCATGTTTCCGAGCCAGCTCATCAGGCCGAGCAGGGCCAGGATCACGAGGAGCATCTGCTTGCCAGTCTCGAGGACGGTATTCGTCCATGGGAGGAAGAAAAGCGGGACGAGGAAGAATGAGAGGTAGATCGACCACCTTGTGACGCCGGAGAAAATCTTGTTGGTGTTTGTCATAGGATGATTAGGGTTTCGCCTGCCGCTTCGAGACGTAGTCCGCGATGGCCCTCGCTACCTTCGAGTCGCCGGTGAGATCCTCCGTGAACAGGATGTGCGCCGGGTTGATGTCCATGAAGTCCGCCGGCCCGTGCACCTCGCTTCCAAGCTTCACGAGCACCGAGTCCGCCGCGGCCTGCGTATTTCCCTGCAGCTGCATGTAGTAGACGTTCGACAGGCGGAAGAATTCGCCTTTGCTTGTCTCAAGCTTTCCAAAATACACCTGTCCGTTGTCGAGGAACACCGCCTGGTACGCACCCGACGGGACCGTGGCGGCCGCGTCCGTCGAAAGGCCGACGGGAACCACGGCGCGCATCCGGAACCACCACCAGGCGAATGCCGACGCGACGATCACGACGGCAATGAGAGCGACGGCAAGCCACGGAATCCGCTTCTTCGGCGACCCCGTCTCTGCCGGCTGTCCGAACGCGGTCGGGCGACGCATCTTCGATTCGATTGCCATAGGAAAACAGCGATTATCAGAGGATCAATTTTGTGACAATCATATCAAATCGCCCGTGAAATCAAAAGCCAGGGGCAGTTGCCCCTGGCTTCTTCCCTGACCACTATTCCACGGCCGCGTCAACGGGCGGAACCTCTTCCGCGGCCGGCTCGACGACCGGCTCGTCCGCCACCGGCGCCGCGTCGACGACCGGCTCGTCAACGACCGGCGCCGCGTCGACGACAGCCTCGTCGGCGACCACCGGCTCATCCGTCGGAACGTCAGCCGGAGCGTCGACGACCGGAGCGGCTTCCGCAACCGGAGCCGACCCGTCCAGCACGTACAGCTCGATGTCGCGCGTCGACCCATCGGACACGCTCACCTCGCCGCCGTCCACGCCAACCGCGATCCAGTTGAACTCCACGTCGGAGGCAAGCGTCCCGTCGAGCACGATGTCGAAGCCCGTGGAGCTTTCCTCGTCGATCCACCAGTGTCCCGGAATGTTCACGTCGGACCGAAGCGTGGCGTTCACGATCGGCTGCTCCGCGTACTCGTTCTCGAATGCCACGTGGACCCTCGTGTCGCCCGCCACGATGTGCGCGCGTCCGGCCATGTCGGACGATCCGACGAGATGCTCGGCCACGCGGACGGAACCCTCGAAGGTGGCGTCGCCGGAAACCGTGAGATCGCCGGAGGCGACGCTCAGCAGGCTGTCCGATCCGCCCTGCAGCGCCGACGCTTCCGACGCGTCCGGCTGGTACCAGGTATTGACCACCTGCACCATCACCTGCCCATCCGTCCCGTCGAACGAGGAGAGCGCCATGCCGATCACGCGCCCGGCCTCGGTCGCCTTCATTCCCTTTCCGGCCGTCGACGAGGTGGTAACGAAGTCCCCCACCGCGATCGGCCCGTTCTCATCCGTCACGTTCACCGGAACGCGCCCGACGAGCGCCACCGGCATCGGGTTGTCAGAGGCGTCGACGTTGAATCCGGCGACGGAACCGTCCTGGTGGTTGTCCGAAAGGATTCCGGAAACCGGACCCTGGTACGCCACGGACGACTTTACGAGCAGCGCAATCGTGTTTCCATCCTGGGTCGTCACGGCCTGCGGACCCGGCACGACGATGTCTCCGTAGGTCGCGCCCGTCTCCACCGGGTACATTTCGGCGAAGTCAGCCTGGCCCGTGCTGTCGCAGTCGCCGAGCTGGACGCCGGTCAGTGCGACATGGTCGCCCGTTCCGACGTTCGTGCAAACCCGCTCGGTCATCGTCCCGTCCACTCCCACCGGGGCCGTAACCGTAATTCCGCCGCTTCCGGCATTCAAGTTCAGAACCGATGTCGTTGCCGACGAACCGATCGTGATGTTGTCGCCAAGCCCGCCTCCTCCGTCGCCAATGGTGATGAACTGCGTCTGACCGGCATCAAGCCCGTTATTGCCGATGTTGATCGTGTTCGTCTTCGTCGACTGTCCGATCGTAATGATATTCGTTGACGTCGTCTTACCAAGCGTAATGTCGCTGGCATTGTTCGTTCCGATGAGCACGGAACCGGCCGTTCCACCGCTTCTCGCGCCGGAATCGATGGAGACGCCACCCGCCGTTCCGGTCGCCCCTGCCGACGCCCCTCCCGAGATCAGGATGGCGCCTCCCGCGCCCGCGCCCGTCCCAGCCCCGCCGAGCATCTGCACCGCGCCGCCGACGCCGTTCGTCGCCGCGGAAGTTCCGCCCACCAGTCGCGCCGCGCCGCCCGTGTCGCCGTCCGTCGCGCCGGAAAGCCCTCCGGTCACGGTAGCGACGCCTCCGGCGAAGCCGGCGGAACCGACGCCTCCAACCAGCGTCAGACTGCCACCGATAGCCCCGGAGGAAGCCCCCGGGTTGATCTTCAGCGTCTGCCCGGCTCCCGTCGTTATATCCGACGCCGCGTCAACGGCATTGCTCAGCGTAACGGCACCGGCGCCCGAGACGCTGAACCCCACCGAAGCGATCGTCAGGGAGTCGATTGCCGATCCGATGGAGATCGTGTCCGCCGTCGTGTTGTTGATTCCGATGGCAATCGTGTTTCCCGCCGTGTTGTTCCCGATGCCGATCGTTCGAACCTGGTTGCCCTTTCCGATGTCGATGTTTCCTGTTCCCGAGTTCAGCGTCAGGGAAGACGCGCCGTTCGTCTCGCCGATGAAGATGACGGACTTTCCCGTTCCAACGCCGACGCCCGTGCCGATGTTGATGGTCTGCGTCTTCGTATCGGCCGTCGCGCCGGCGCCGATACTAATCGTGTTCGTGTCGGTGGACTGTCCGAGGATCGTATTCTGGTTGTTGTTCGTGCTTCCGATCGTGATCTGCGACGGGCTGGTCGTGCCGACGTTGATCGTCCCGTCGTTCAGGGAGATCACCCCGAGGCCGCTTCCGATGTTGACGTTCTGGGCGTTCGTTCCGCCGATCGCGATGTCGCCCTTGGCCCCCGTTCCCGTCCTTGCTCCCGCGTCGATGGTCACCGAGCCGCCGTTTCCATTCGTAGAGGCCGCCGCTCCGCCAGCAAGCGAGAGGAGCCCCCCGTTTCCCGTCGCGCCGCTTCCGGAGATGCCAGCAAGAATGGATGTCGCGCCTCCGTCCCCCGTGCCGTTTCCTGCCGCGCCGCGTACCGTCAGCGCGCCGCCCGCCGTATCCGCGGTCGTCGAGGCGTTGACCTGGATGATATGCGCCGCCTCCTTCAGGAGACCGAGCGTCGAGGACGAGACGGTCAGGGTGTCCCCTGCCGCGTCACCGAGCGTCATGTTCCCGTTGAGCGCCGTGGCCTGGTCGACCGTCAGCGTTCCGTTCGTCTGGATGTTTCCGATCGAGCTGATCGACACGCCGGTTGAACCGTACCCGCCGGCGATGGATGCGGACTGGTCGGCCGTGATGGTGCCGTTCGTCTCCATGTCGCCGTTCGAGGCGATCGTCACGCCGAGTGACCCGTAGCCGCCGGAAATCTGCGTGCTGGTCGAACCGGAGCCGATCAGGACGTTTCCGGCGATGCCGGACCCCTCCGAGTCGGAACCTCCGGCATTCAGGACGAGGTCGCCCCCGTTGAAGTCGCCCGTGTCCGCGTACTGGGAGGCGTTGATCGTGAGACTCGGGGCATTGGACGCGCCAGAGGCGTCCGCGATCCGAATCAAACGTCCCGACGACGCGCCAAGCGTCACGTCGCCCCCGATCGTCGCCGCGCCGTCGACCGTGATCGTCCCGTTGGCCGTGACGTTCCCGTTCGAGGCGAGCGTGATGCCGGTCGAGCCGTATCCGCCGCCGACGTCGAGCGAGGCGAGCGTCGAATTGCCCGTGGCGCCAAGCGTTCCGGTCACGACCGTGTTTCCGTTCAGCGAAACGTCGCCCGTACCGGTGCCGAACGTCGTCGCGCCGGTCTGTGAGAAGTTGCCGTCCATCGTCAGCGCGCCGATGCCGGTCATCGCACCCGTCGCGTCAATGTCCCAGTCGGACGAGTTGATCGCGACCGTGTCTCCATTGTCGCCGAGGATGACGACGCCATTCGCACGCAGGTCTCCGTTCGCGGTCAGCGTACCGGTCACCGACGTCGCGGGAGCGATCGTCACGCGGTCCGTGTTCGCGGCGCCGACAAAGATCGTTCCGGCGTCCCCGCTCGTTCCCGCGCCCGCGTTCAGCACGAGGTCTCCCCCGTTTCCAAAATCCTCCTCGTTCGTCTTGCTCGACGCGGAAATCGTCAGGCTGGGGGCGGACAGGCCGTTGTTGCTGTCATCTCCATCCATGCCGATCGTCCGGTTTCCCAGGGCTGAAAATGCGAACGCGAGACTGTCCCCGAGCTTGGTTGTTCCGTCCACGGTCAGCGTCCCGTTGGCCGTGACGTTTCCGTTCGAGGCGAGCGTGACGCCCGTCGATCCGTACCCGCCGCCGACGTCGAGCGAGGCAAGCGTCGAGTTTCCGCTTACGTCGAGCGTGCTGCCGACGCTCAGGAATCCATCCATCTGGATATCCCCCTCGTCCCCGATCGTCGCGCCGCCGTCCACGATGTCGCCGAATCCGCCTCCGACCGCGACGGAGAGAGCGCCGGTGATCGCTCCGGTGGACGCCACGTTAAGCCCGGACGACGCGATGGTCAGCGCATCGACCGCGGAACCGATGCCGATCGTGTCCGCGACGGCATTGTCCGTTCCGATGGCAATGACGCTCCCCGCCGTTCCGCCGATCGTGATCGCTCCGGACGAGGCTCCGGTGCCGATGTTCGTGTCGAATGCCGAGTTGTTGTTTAGGAAAACGTCTCCTCCGTCCACGTCAAGTCCTCCGGCCCCGGCGATGATCCCCTCGAAGCTTCCCGACCCGTCGTCGGCGATCGTCGCCCCTCCGGAGCCGTACCCGCCGCCGACGGCGACGGAAAGGAAGGACGCGGTTCCGTCCGCGGCCACGCTCCAGTCGTTCCCTCCCGTCAGCTCGAGGGTGGAGTCCGGGTCCGCGTTGCCGACGGCGATCGGCCGGATCCCCATGGTTCCGACGTTGATCGCCTGGTTGTCCGCCGCATCGCCTATATTGATGGCTCCGCCGGAGGCGTTGACGTTCAACGGGCCGGTCGTGCTCCGGATCGTCGACTGCCCGCCGAAGTAATCGATCGTAAACTCGCTCGTCGATCCGAGCTCCAGCGTCACGCCCGTGTTCAGCTGGACGTCCCCCGCGCTCACCAGCACCTCGCCGGCCGTGCTCTCGAACCCGCCGTTCACCGTGACCTTTCCGTCCGCGGAAACGGTCCCGTCCGTCCGCAGGTTGCCGTCCGTGTCGATCGCCGCGCCGTTGTCGCCGTATCCTCCGCCGACGCTCAGGTCGGACAGGTTCGACGTTCCGTCGACGGTGAGGTCGCCGTTCGCGGAGAGGTTGCCGTTCGAACCGATGGTCGCGCCCGCGTCGCCGTAGCCTCCGCCGACGTCGAGCGAGGCGAGGGTCGCTGTTCCGGCCACCTCGAAGTCATTCGTGACGTACAGGTCTCCCACACCGGTGGCAACCCCCGGCATTCCGAGGCCAATGGCCGTGTAGGTGAACGGATTGATCGTCAGCGCTCCGGCGTTCGTTGTGATACCCCCGTCTGCCCGCAACGCGCCGGTGGTGACAATCTGTCCGTCGGTCGAGATCGACCCGTCGTCGCCGAACACGACGTCGCCCGTCGAGCCGTCGAGGGTCAGCGAGTTTCCGTCCATCGCAAGGACGCGATCTCCCGTCAGGGTCAGGTTGTCCGTTCCAATGTTGGTATCCGAACCCGCCCCGGTCGCGGAAACCCAGCCCGGGCCGGTCGCGTCATAGACGTACAGCTGGCCGTCCGTGGTGTTGTAGTACATGCGTCCGCCGTACGAGTCCTCCGCGGCCGGCTCGGCGGCGAGCGACTCGACGGCACGGCTGGTCATGGCGTATGCGACGGAGTTGATGGCAACGCGCGGAGCAAGGGTCTCGCCCTCGACGACGACCGACAGCCAGCGCGCCGCGTTCAGGTCGGATTCCTCGCCGGCGTTGTCGTTGAACGGGTCGACGGCTCCGAGCTGTACGCTAAAATATCCGTCCGTCACGGTCACGGCCTGGTCTTCCGTCCAATCCACGGCGCCGGCGCCCGGATCATCGTACAGCGAGAACGTAAAGTCGTAGCTCCCATCGGCGACGACGACCCCCGCGTCGTCGCGCAGGCGGCCCTGGTATGAGATCGTGTCCGGCGTGGCGGCACGCGCGACGGCCGAGAGAAACGGGGCCGGGCCGAGCGTCCCGAAGACGACGAGCACGGCGAGCGTCATGTTTAGCAGTTTTTTCAACATATACGCGGTTATGAGGAACGGTTATTTTTTTGAAATGGATTTCCGTTTCTTACGGCGCATTGCCGCGAGGATGCCAGCCCCTGCAAGGACTGCGGTTGCGAATAACGAATTTCTTACTAATTTTGCATATGACACGGATTGCTGCGAATGTTGCGAATCCGTGAGGGATGCGATCTCCGCGTTCTCCTTGTCCCTCGCGGCCGTGTCTTCCGCCGAGAGGACCGTGTCCTTCGCGTACGTTCGGAACGCCGCCTTGCCGAAGGTCGCGTTCCCTGCCCGGTCAATCGCCTTGACCTGCACGAACGCGTCGCCGACCTTCAGGTCTTTGAGGACCACCGGGCTCGTCGCCGTCTCATACGCTCCGTCATTCAATGAGACCTCGTAGTGGTCGATCCCGCTTGTCTCGTCCGTCGTTCCGAACGCGAGCAGCGCGCTTTCCCCTTCCAAGTACCGGATACGCGGGGTCGTCGGGGCGATCGGGTTCGGAGGAGTCGTGTCGACCTGGACGCGATAATGGATCGTTTGCGTGTACGTCGCCCCGGTCAGGACGCCCTTCAGGTGAAAGTACCAGGTGCCGTCGGAAATACCCTCGATGGTCTTGGTCAGAATGCTTGTAGAAAGCTTGCCGCTCGGATCGGTCGTCGGGCTCTGGTCGAAGGCCGTCAGCCAGCCGGTGACCGTTCCCATGTCGGGCCTGGTCCAATCGCCGACGAACACATTCGTCCTGTACCAGGCGTCCTGGCTCGGATGGGAAAGGCTGCTGAGCGCCATGGTCGGCGACGTGTCGGCGGCCGCGTCGGCTATCGTCACCGTCTCCTCGCCATAGGCGCCGGTTCCCTTCTCCTCTCCGTTCGCGATCAGCTTCGAGGAGCCTCCGATGGAAATCTTCGCGGTGCCGGCCTTCAGCGGGCTGAACGTGATCGTCGCGAACGTGCCTTGCGACTCGACCGCGCTTCCAAGGAGAAATCCTCCCTCGGAGACCGTTCCTGCCTCATTGTCGAACGAGTTCCCTGGAGCCTGGCGCGGAAGGAGCGTCCCGAGCGTCACCCCCTCGACGCGGACGAGGTCGGGAGGAAACGTGACGAGCGCGCGGGCCGTGTCGATCTTCTCGCCGTGCGGATCCAGGAGAAGGCTGACCGAGAACCGCTCGCCGACCGTGGCCGCCGCCGTGGAAACGTCCGGCGAAAAGACCGCCCCTCCGAGAGCCCACGACGGGGTCGGAAGGAGAATCGAGCCGATCAGGATGATAAACAGCCGGTGCCTCATAGGTTAGGAGCGTTTGTTCCAGCGCGAGACAAGCATGGAAAAGTCGTAGTCGTCGACGACGTTATCCTCGTTGAAGTCCGCGCTTGAGGAGGTCGTATTCCAGACGTGAATCAGCATGGACAGGTCGTAGTCGTCGATGACCGCGTCCCCGTTCACGTCGCCGACCGCCTGCTCGACGAGCGAGATCGCAAACGAACCGAGCGACTGTCCCGCCGCCGACAGGGCCATGACCGTAATGTCGTTCACCCCGTTGTCGAGGAAAACGACGGCGACCCACGTGGTGGACGTCGGGTACGTGACGCCGTACGTGCTACCGTTCACGGTAACCGTCGCGCCTGATGGCCGATTGCCAAACAGCGTCTCAGACGAGTTGAAGCTGACGTCGCCGGACGCGGCGCTGCCCTGGCCGAGCGCGAGACCCGACGAGTCCGATCCCGAGGTCGATGCGCTTGCCGCGCCACCTCCTCCGCCTCCTCCTCCGCCGCCTCCTCCGCCCCCACCGCCGCCCCCACCGCCGCCTCCGCCGTCATTCGCGCAATCGGAAGTATCGTAGGAACAATCGGACGCGCAGGCAAGGCTACCGGAATCAAACCCCTCGGAAACGCACGTTCCGCCGCCGAGGTCGCCAGAGTCACAATTCTCTCCCGGATCCACGAACCCGTCACCGCAACCGAACTGGCCGGCGCCACCGGACTCAAGGGCATAGGACGCGGAAACGGAATGCCCGCCGATCGGATCGAGCGAGCCGCTCAGCGAGTAGCTCGATGACGTAATCGTCTTCCCGCTTGAGACGGCATCGTCGGCCGGATCGATCGTGTAGCTGGCGCTCGACGCGGCACGCAAGAATCCCGTCGGCGAGGCGACGAGGAGCAGGAGCGCTCCGAGATGCAGAAGACGTTTCGTGTTCATACCCTGGTTCTATTGCGCGTCAATCGCGGTCCAGTCATAAAAGATGGAGGTGTAGGCGATGGCGTGCAGGGCCTTCCAGTCCATGGAGGTGACGGGGATGTGGCCATACTTCGCGCCGAAGACCACGAGCGACTGAGCCTCGTGCTTCACATTGCGCAGGGCGGGATCCATCGGGTAGCAGGTGTCGTACGCCATGCAGTGCAGGGCGTCCCAATCGACGGAACTGGCCGGAAGGTGGCCGGCAAATGCGCCAAAGTTGACGAGAGCCTGCGATTCAAGGTCTTTGCTCGTGGAGGCGTCGCCGCTGCCGGACACCGTGATCTTTCCGAAACCCGCGGCGCTGACCTTCTCGACGCCGTCGTTTATGAGCTTTGAGTCCGATCCGATCGCGATGGTCGCCGCTCCGGGGGCAAGGACGCGGAAGGTGACCGTGGCCATCGTGCCGCTCGCCGTGACGAGGCCGCTCGAGCGGAACGCGCCGAACGACATGGTGCCGGCGGCGTTGTTGATGGAGTATCCCGGCGACAACGAGGTGAACTGGGCGCCGAGGTCGAACCGCTCGCCCTCGAGAATCGTCGGCGGATAGCTCAGGTTCGCGCGGGCCGTGTCGAGCGACTCGCCGTTCGGGTTCACCGCGATCGTAACGGTGAAGGTGCTCCCCACCGCCGGGGCCGCGCTCGACGACGAAAGCCAGAACGTGGACGCGCCCGCCGCGCGCGCAAGCGGGACGTTCGCGAAGCTCGAAAGCGCGATCGCCAGACCGAGAACGAAGACACCGGCTTTTTGCATACGGGTGGGCGTTAGAAAAAATCGAAAAAAACGGATACGCGATTGGAAAAAGTATAGCACATTTCGCGCAAGAAGACGCCGGGAAACTGTGCATAAAAAAACATCCTGCCGAAGCAGAATGTTTTTTGGTGGGCGCAGGAGGATTCGAACCTCCGACCTTCACAATGTCAATGTGACGCTCTAACCAACTGAGCTATGCGCCCGAAATGTTCTCGGGTTCCTGGCAACGTGGCCATACTATACGGAATATCCGCCCGACCGTCAACGCCCCTCCCCCGCGCCGTTGCCCTCCTCGAATACGATCCAGGGCTTCGTCTTCGTCGTGGACAGCTTCAGGAACAGCGTTCCCACCGCTACGAGCACGATCATCCCGAGCAAAAACGCGCTGAATATCCCAACGAACCCGCAGCCGAATATCGCCGTGATCGCCTCGGCCTTGTTCTCGCTCGACACCAGGCACTGGCTCACCGCGTCATTCGCCATCCGCAATCCGCCCCAGGCCGCGCCCGCCGCGCACCCAAGCGCCAAGATCGTAAAAAGACAGCTAAATCGCACCTTTCGAACGCTTCCCATCTTCAAAACGGCCATCGCCGCAAAAAAGACCCCTCCCAGGATCCAATAGGCAAGGAACCAGATGAGGGCGATGAGCCAGGCGAACAGACCAAGGTCAGCATTCATAGTGGAGCCAGGATAGCACGAAATGTGATATCATGGTAGGGTCATAACTCAAAAACAGGCCCGTAGCTCAGTTGGTTAGAGCGTCGAGCTTATACCTCGATGGTCGATGGTTCGAATCCATCCGGGCCTACCAAACACTATGCCCTTTCTTCTTCTCGGAATCATCATTCTTTTCCTTGGCTTCTTCATGTTCCGCCTCGGAAAGAAGACGCACAACCACGACTTTGAGCTCGGCTCGATGGGCCTCATCATCGGCGGAATCATCCTGATCATCCTCTACGGACTGTTTTATCGGGGACTGACTTTATTCGGAGCGTAATTCCCCTACTCGTCTCCCCTCATTTTCAAGGAGGGGTTAGGGGTGGTTATCAAAAGACTTCCAAATTTGTGAAAACTTTCATCGTTTCTCCAGAACAATCCGGAATCCGAATCGACGTCGCGCTTGCCGCGCACCTTGAGGCGTCCCGGGCGCGGATCCAAAAGCTCATCAAGGCGGGCGAGGTGACCGTCAACGGAAAGGACGTCACGGCGCACTCCACCCTTCACGAGGGCGAGACGGTTTCGTTTCCTCCCCTTCCGTCCATGAAGCGCAAGGCCGCGGAGACGGTCGAGATCCCCGTCATCTTTGAGAACGACGACCTGGTGGTCATCAACAAGCCGGCCGGCATCATCGTCCACCCGATGAACGCGACGGACCGCCGCACGAGCGTGATCGGATCGCTGCTCGCCACGCGCCCCGAGATCAAGAAGGTCGGCGACGCCGCGGCGCGCAAGCTGCGTCCGGGAATCGTCCACCGCCTCGACAAGGCCGTGTCGGGCGTGATGGTCGTGGCAAAGACGCAGAAGGCGTTCGAGGAGCTCAAGCGACAGTTCGGCGAGCGCGAGGTGGACAAGCAGTACGCGGCGCTCGTGTACGGCAAGATCGCCAAGGACCACGACTCCATCCTGTTCAAGATCGCCCGCTCGAAGACGCTCGGCCGCATGGTCTCGCGCCCGGAGGGACAGGAGGGCAAGGACGCGCACACGGACTACGACGTGGTCGACCGGTTCAAGACCACCACGCTCGTGGACGTGACCATCCACACCGGCCGCACCCACCAGATTCGCACCCACTTCAAGGCGATCGGCCACCCGGTGGTGGGCGACGTGCTCTACCACACGCGCCTCGTCCACATCAAGCCGCTGGAGATGGACCGGCTGTTCCTGCACGCGAAGAAACTTTCCATTCGGCTTCTCGACGGCAAGCGCAAGACGTTCTCGTCCCCCCTTCCGAAGGACCTGAAGGCCATTCTCACCACCCTCCCGAGGACATAGGCTATGGCACGCATCTACGTCATCACCGGCCCGAGCGCCGTCGGAAAGACCACCGTCGCCACGCGGCTGCTCGAGGCACGGCCGACGCTCCGGAAAGTCGTCACGTGCACGACGCGTCCGATGCGTCCGAACGAGACGGACGGCGTCGACTACCATTTTCTCGACGCCGAGACGATGGAAGGTCTGATCGCGGACGGAAAGATGTTCGAGTCCGCACGCGTCTACGACCGCGTCTACGGCAGCCGGATGTCCGACGTCGACGCGATCACCGCGACGGGAAACGACGTCCTGTTCGTCATCGACGTCCAGGGCGCGCGGAAGGTCAAGCTCGACCATCCCGAGTCCGTGACTATCTTCATCGACGCCGCGACCACGGATGAACTCGTCGCCCGCATGGAAGCCCGCGACAAAGGCGCCACCGCCAACCGCGCCGAGCGCATCGCCGCCATCGACGCCGAGCGCGCGTACGGCCTGGAGTGCGACCACCGCGTCGTAAACCCCCAGGGCGCCCTCGCGGAGACGGTCCGCACGGTCGGAGAGATCATGGACCGGAAGGACTAACCTCTCCGTACTGCCAACGCTCAGCGTTGGTAGTTTTTTATCTCAAGTCATCCGTATATCCGCAGTTCTGTACATCCGTACGATCCGTACTCCGTACCAAAACCATATCCGTACAAAAAAAGACGACAGCTTACGCCGTCGCAGTCGCTCCTTCCGGAATCGTCTCCGAGCCAAAGAGCTCGTCGAGTTCCCCCTTCGTCATGCCGAGCTTCAGGCCCCAGGCCTCGAGATGCTGGAGGATATCCGAGGACAGCCACTTCCGCCAGAACTCTTCCCGCGGAACGGAGAGAAACTCGCGGACCGTCCTTGCCTTCCCGAAATAGACCTTGTGGATCCGCGTCGCGAGGGCGAAGAAGTGCGGGCTCATCCGCTCCGCCCTGAGCGCGGCAACGAGAATTTCGCGACGCCGCTTGCCCTCGGCCAAAATCATGCGCTCCTTGTGGTCGTCCCTGTGGAACATCATCGCCTTTCCCGAAATCCAGCGGTCCGGATACTTGAGACTGTCCACCCAGTTCGGACGCAGCTCTTCCATGTGCCCAGGAGCCCAGCTTCCCTGGTTGAACGTCGCCACAAGCAACGCGCGTGCGCGGGCCTGTCGCGCCCGGTACGCGACGACCTCGGGAACCGTCTCCTCGCCGCGGTCGTCAGCAAAGTCCTCCGGAAGGTACATCGCCGCGTGGATGCCCGCGAAATCCGGGACGGGATCGAGCGCGTACTGGATCGTCTGCGCCTGCCGGAATTCCAGCCTGCCGTTCACCTTCGGAAGGCACGCGATGGACTGGCCGACGTACGGCCGCATCTCCATCTCGCAGTCGTTGTTGCACTCGATCTCCATCGGGTGCGGGTCCCAGACGCCGCGGTCGCGGTACGCCATTGTGCTCGGGAGCACCAGCGTTGCGCGGACCGCCGGGTCGCTCAGGTACGCGGGCCTCCAACCAAGCGCCCACGGGTCAATGGTCGGCAGAACGTGTTGCGACCGGAACAGCCGGTCGATCCCAAACCATCGCGAATCCGACCAGTTGAGCCTCGGAATCTCGCCCACGTATTGAACGCCGTGGCCGTACAGGAATCGAACCGCATCCTGGCCAAGTCCGACCGACCCGACCGGCTTGTCAAAGAAATCAAGAATCCCTTGCATGCAAAGCTCCTTTTGCCTTTCGGCTGGAAAACCATGCCAGAAACCTGGGCTTTTGTCCATCCCTTGACCCTTTTCGTCCAATCAGCTATTATTCCGCCATATTTAGCAGCCTGCGAATGAACGCTGATTCTCGTGAATGCGGTCCTCTGGCACGGTGAAGTTATTGATAACCCTATGTCCGACGAAGAAACGAAGGTCGAGGAGGTCGTCGCTGCACCCGCGGAAGCGGTCGCGGTCGAGGTCAAGCCGCTGGAGCTCCGCTCCGGCATGACGGTGAAGGTCCACGAAAAGATCGAGGACGTCACCCCGAAGGGCGAGAAGCGCACGCGCATCCAGATCTTCGAGGGAATCATCCTCGGGATCCGCGGATCCGGCATCTCCCGCACCATGACGGTGCGCAAGGTGTCCGACGGCATCGGCGTGGAGAAGATCTACCCGATGAGCTCCCCGGTGGTATCGAAGATCGAGCTGGTAAAGACCGCGCACGTGCGCCGCGCCAAGCTGAACTTCCTCACCGACCGCAAGTACCGCTTCGCACGCAAGCTGAAGGAGGTGTGGGTGAAGACGGATGGGAAGAAGAAAAAGAAGTAAGAGAAATCAAAACGACCTCCCGCGAAATGCGGGAGGTCGTTTGTTTTTCGTTAGATCGACTGCAGGTCCGCCGCGGTCGCGACGGACGTTCCGAGCGCGTTCGTGACCAGGTCCTGCTGGGTGATGGAGAGGATGTTCTTGTTCCAGTCGGAACCGTACAGCGAGTAGGCGACCGTTTGGGTTTCGATCCAGTGCAGCTTGCCGTCGTCGCCGACCACGTAGACGCGGGCGTCGTTCGCGATCTTGACCTTGGTTCCCGGGGCGAATGTGGCCATGCCGCCGTCGACGTACGACGCGAGCGTCGTGGCCGAGACGGTCTGGACGCTCTTCCACGAGGAGAACCAGGTGAAGTACGTCTTCTCGCTCGGGATGCCGTACCGCGTGTCTCCCTGAATCAGGTAGACGGCCTTGCTCCCAGAGACCTTCATCGCGCTGACCGTCCCGAGGGAAGCGGCCGACGGGAGGGAGACCGTGGCCTCATAGACGTTTCCGTCCACGCCGGTCCAGTAGACGTGCGCCTCGTCGGAAAGGGTCGGGGCCGAGCCGAAGCCCAGCGTGTACGACTCCTTCGAGGCGAGGTTCGCGAACCTGACGTTACCCGTGGCATCGTTTCCGACGATCACGTTGGCGCCGTCGGAGTCCGTCACCGCGAACGCGAGGTCCGTGGTGGCGCGGGTCGAGAAGTCATACATCTTCCCTCCCGTGGCCGTCGCGTAGAACACGCGGCCGGACTCGAGGTAGAACTGACCGCCCACCGCCGTGCCGAGCGTTGCCACGTTGGCGCCATCGGAAACGGACAGGGTGTCGGACGAGTCGACCCAGGCCATGCGCGAGCCGGCAATCTGGTAGCCAAGCTCCGGGTCGCGGTTCCAGTTCAGGAACTGGCCGTCGTGCTTCGAGAGCATCTTTGTGTCGAGGTCGTACGTGTAGCGGACGAAGTTCATGAAGAACTCGATTTCCGAGTCGTTCGTGAAGTGCGCGCCGTAGACGTCGGCCTGCGGGTCCACCCACGTGCCGTCGATGGCCTCGCGGGTCATCCCGTTGTAGTTATAATTGTGGGTGTCGCCGAGCCAGAGCTGCTTGTTTCCCGAGGGGAAGGTCAGCTTCTCGAGCACCACGCCGTCGGCGGCGTCGAGCATCTGCTCGTCGCGCAGCTCGTAGTGCTTGCCGATGATGTCGGCTTCGCCCGAGGCGGCGTTGTACGTGTACACCGCGGCCTGGTCGACGGTCGTCGACCCGTTGTAATCGATCGCGGTGTTGAAGTACACCGACTCGCCGTTCGCGAGCACGTCGATGTCCTTCACGCCGTTGAAGAACACGTCCTTCACCAGCTGCGAGGAGTCGCCGTTCTCATCGTACTCGGTCACCGCGTAGTGGTCGCCGTTCCAGTCGGTCTGGGACACGAACACGAGGCGCCCGTCGTTGATAGCAAAGCGGTGGGAGTCCAGGACCTCGCCCGGAACGTTGCTCATGAGCATCTTCTGCCCGTCCTTGAGCATATACACGTTGTACAGGTCGCACGGGTTCGGCGAGCAGCTGTCCACGGGTTCCGCGACAAGCGCGAAGTTGCCCAGGTTGTACGGGCCGACGGCGTCATTCGCGAACGCAAGGCGCTCGACGCGATAGCCGCTGTAATTCCAGGACGCCGCGGTGATGGCAGAGTCCCAGTTTCCCTTGTCGGCATTAACCGAAAGGAACGGAGAAATCGCCATCGCCAGAGCGATGACGGAGAATACGAGTTTCTTCGTCATAAGATGAGAATAATGCATAAGAGTTCCCCCAAGCCTGGAATGCAGGTTGAGAGAGGATGGTACCAGAAAATGGCGGTTTTGTCAATGGCAGAGAGTGAATATTTGGCTGAGTTCATGCAAATTATCGTGGTAGGTTTCTTGACAGGTCGTCAAAAACCTGATACCGTCCCTCCTCGGCAACAGAACAGGTTCGGTTCCGAGGCAACCTTCTCTGGGAGATCTCTTGCAAGCAACGACGCCGCCCCGGCACATCCCGTTTGGCATATCCAACCTCGAGTTTCTGGCGAGATTCGGCGCAATGGACCTTTCCGCTCTCGCGCGGACCATCCGCCAGATCGACCCCAACTGGCTCACCGTCCGCATCGGCTTCGGGCCGAGCGACGGGCCGGCCGCGACGCAAACCGCCGTGGTCAACGGGCCAAGCCGCGGCGATGTCTCGTTCGTCGACCGGCTTCCCCGCCTCGTGCCCGCGCAGGACCTCGCCACGCTCGCCCGTTTTGCGCCCGCGAGCGGAACCGGCCGCGCGATCGTCTTCCGCAACCCCGGGCACCGGTTCGTCCCCATCGAGGGCCGCGTCCGGATCCACTTCGAGAACTGCGCATCGTACGTCATCGACTCCGTCGACCGCGCCGGCCACGGCTTCGCGTTCAGCGAGCTCCCGCGCGAGCAGTACACCGCGGAGCGCCTGCTCCGCGAGCTGGAGGATCGCGGATTCAACGGACAGGCCGTCGGCTACGAGTACCTGGGCCCGATTCCCGCTCACCTCGACGACGACCACGACTGCGCCTGAAACCGGGCGCTTTTTTTATTCGGCCGAATGCTCTGACGATTGACAATCGGCCCAAAACCTGGTATCGTCCCGCCTCGGCTTTGGAATCGTTCCGTCGCCGACCGGACCACGCAAAGGAGATCACCATGATCGCATCCCAGTACGAGCTTCTCATTGCATCCGCAGCCCAGAACAACAAGTGCAAGGCGTGGAACACGTGGAGGCGTCGCAATCCGAAAAAGAAGATCGACCTGTCGCACGCGGACCTGAATGGCCAGAACCTGAACGGCGCAGATCTGCACGAGGCGAACCTTACGGCCGCCAATCTCCGGTACGCCCTTCTGCAAGAGGCCTGGCTCCAGCACGCCACGCTCGACAGCGGTGACCTGACGGGCTGGGTTCGAGGGCAAGGTCGCCACGAGAACTCGTGGACGGCGGAGGAGCCGGGCGAGTGGGTCGCGAACAACGACGATCCCGAACACGGCTTTACGGACCTTCGATGCGCGAACTTCGAAGATGCCAACCTCTGCGGCGCGACCATGCGCTTCGTCGAGATGCGGGACGCGCAGTTCGAGGACGCGGATCTGAGCCACGTCTTCCTGTTTGGCTCGAACGCGGACAACGCGGACTTTCGCGGCGCCAAGCTCCACGGGGTGAAGTTCTGGAACTCGCGTCTGTGTGGCGCGCATTTCGCCGGCGCGAACACGGGCGCGTTCGATGACGTCCATGGCGCCTGCTTTCATCGCTCGAACCTCACGGGCGTCGCGCTCAGCGGCGTCATCGGCCTCGCGGACGCCAGCTTCCGCGGCGCGCGGCTCGACCGCAAGACCCAGGCCGTGGTGCTCGCCGCCATGGCAGAGACCTTCTCCGACGCCGACTGACGGCGCCGACCCCGGACGTGCCCGCACGTCCGGTTTTTTCATTCCGCCCGAAACCCAATCTCCGCCCCTCCCCTCTCGTCGTCCGAGATCATGTTCCTTATCGCGTCGAAGACAATCTTGAAGTTCTCGTCGTACTGCTTCTCAAGCGCCTCGACCTTGCGGCGGAGGTCGTCGTTCTCGGCGAGCATTTCGCGGAGGCGGGAGAAGGTTCGCATGATCTGAATGTTCACCGCGATGGCGCGCGGGCTGCGAAGGACGCTCGAGAGCATGGCGACGCCGAGCTCGGTGAAGACGACAAACGGCTTGCGCAAGCCCATGCGGTCCGAATCTGTAACGGATACCTGCGACTTCCAATGTTCCATCTCCTGTTTCGTCAACTGAAACATAAAGTCCGGCGGAAACCGCTCGCGATTGCGTTTCACCGCCTGGTTCAAAACCATCGTCGATACCCCGTACAACTGCGCAAGATCGCGATCGACCATGACCTTTTGGCCCCGAAGCAGAAAAATTTTCCCTTCGATCACCGTCATTGGCACCATCAATTCGTCATTTTTCATACGATCGAATAAAATAATAAAATCCCCTACACCGTTTGTGGGGACTTCATTTCTCTATCCTCATTTCATCAGATTTTCGGCAGAATGTCAATCGTCTCAATGTGGATATCTCCCCCAAAGAAATTGGATATCACAAATTGTGATATCCAATTTCTATCTGTACTCAGCGACAAAACGACCTAAAATCAAATTGGATATCACAAATTGTGATATCCAATTTCCATTCAATCCCTCCTACAAAATCTTCTTCAAATACTGCCCCGTCAGCGACGCCTTCACCTTCGCGACGTCCTTCGGCGTCCCTTCTGCGACCAGCTGGCCGCCCTTCATGCCTCCTTCCGGGCCCATGTCGATGAGCCAGTCGGCGGTCTTGATGACGTCGAGGTTGTGCTCGATGATGAGGACCGAGTTGCCCTTGTCGACGAGGAGCTGGAGCACGCCGAGGAGGCGCTTGATGTCCTCGAAGTGGAGTCCCGTCGTCGGCTCGTCGAGGATGTAGAGCGTCTTGCCCGTGGCACGGCGGCTCAGCTCGGTGGCGAGCTTCACGCGCTGGGCCTCTCCGCCCGACAGCGTCGTGGCGGACTGACCCAGGCGGATGTAGCCGAGGCCGACCTCGTGCAGGATGTTCAGCTTGTCGAAGATCATCGGCTGGTCGGCGAAGAACCGGCGGGCCTCCTCGACCGTGAAGTTGAGGACGTCCGAGATGTTCTTGTCCTTGTAGTGCACGTCGAGAACCTCGGCGACGTAGCGCGTGCCGTGGCACTCCGGACAGTCCACGTACACGTCGGGCATGAACTGCATCTCGATGCGGCGCACCCCTTCCCCGGCGCACGGCTCGCAGCGGCCGCCGCCCTTCACGTTGAAGGAGAACTTGCCCGCGTCGAAGTTGCGCATCTTGGACTCAGGAACCTCGGTGAACAGGTCGCGCACCGCGGTGAACACGCCGGTGTAGGTCGCCGGGTTGGATCGCGGCGTCCGGCCGATCGGGCTCTGGTCGATGGCCACGACCTTGTCGATGTTCTCCAGGCCCTTGATCGTCTTGTGCTGGCCCGGGTACAGCTTGGCGCGGTAGAAATGTCGCGACAATGCCTTGCCGAGAATGTCGAGGATCAGCGTGGACTTTCCGGATCCCGAGACGCCGGTGACGCACACCAGCTTGCCAAGCGGAATCTCCACGTCGAGGTTCTTCAGGTTGAACGCGTTCGCGCCCACGACCGTGAGCTTCTTGCCGTTGCCCTTGCGGTACGCCTTCGGCAGCGCGATCTCTTTCTTTCCCGACAGGTACTGCCCCGTAAGCGAGTCCTTGTCCTTCAGAATCTGCGCCGGCGTTCCCTCCGCGATGATCTCGCCGCCGTACTCGCCGGCCCCCGGGCCCACGTCGAACACGTAGTCCGCGGCCTCGATGACGGCCTGGTCGTGCTCGACCACGATCACCGAGTTGCCCACGTCGCGCAGCTTCTTCATCGTCTCGATCAGCCGGTCGTTGTCGCGCGGGTGCAGCCCAATCGACGGCTCGTCGAGAATATAGATCACGCCGGAAAGCGACGATCCGAGCTGCGTCGCCAAACGGACGCGCTGCGCCTCTCCGCCGGACAATGTCATCGCCGCGCGGTCGAGCGTCAGATATCCGACGCCCACGTCCATAAGCTGCGACAGGCGCGCGACGATTTCCTTCGCGACGCGTTCGACGATCATGGCCGCCTCGGACGAAAGGTCGCCGAAATTCTTTCCGTCGTCCTTTCCCTCCTTCTTTTTCTTTTCGATCTTGACCCCGTCCTTCGATCGTTTCAAAACGTACGGCTCGAAAAACGCGAGAACGTCCTCCATCGCCATGTTCACCACGTCCGAGATGTTCTTGTCGCCGATCTTCACCGCGAGCACCTCCGGCTTCAGGCGGCGACCTCCGCAGCCCGGGCACAGCATCGTGCGCATGTATCCCTCCAGCTCGTGGCGGACGTACTCGGAATCCGTCTCCTTGTACTTCGCCTCCAGCTGCGCGAGGACTCCCGGGAAGGTGACCTCCCCGCCGTCGAACGCGTACACGTCGTCGCCAGTTCCGTTTAAAATCAAATCAAGCTTGTCCTTCGCGATCTTCTCGACCGGGACGCCGATGGAAAACTTGTGCTTCTTGCCGACCGCCTCGAGCAACCGAAGATAGCTCGTCTGGTTACCGGCGATGCGCGTCCACGGGCGGACGGCTCCCTCGGCGAAGGTCAGACGGCGGTTCGGGATCACGAGGTCGGGCTCGAGCACCAGCTTGATGCCGAGGCCCGTGCAGTCGACGCACGCGCCGAACGGGGAGTTGAACGAGAACAGGCGCGGCTCGGGCTTTGGCAGCGTGGTTCCGCAGCGCGCGCAGGAAAACGACTGCGAGAACGAGGTTTCGTCGCCGTTGTCGTCGTTGAGCGCGATCAGGTTGCCGTTGCCGTACTCGAGCGCCTTCTTCGCCGCGTCCTTTATGGACAGCGCGTTCTTCTTCGAGTCGATCTCCGCGACGACCACCTCGACGGTGTGATCCTTCTTCTTGTCCTTCTTCATCGAAATCGCCTCCTCGATGTCCATCAATAATCCGTCGAACCGCACGCGAGAAAACCCGGCGTTCATCGCGGCGACCAATACCTGCTTGTGCTCGCCCTTCTGGTTCTGCACGACCGGAGCCAGAAGGAGCAGAACGGGATTCCCAGGGACTTTCGTCCCGCCTTCGAGCCTCGCCGCGATCTGGTCGAGCGTCTGCTCGGAAACGGGATCGCCGCACTTCGGGCAGTGCGGAACGCCGGCGCGCGCGAAGAGCACGCGCAAAAAATCGTAAATCTCAGTGACGGTTCCAACGGTCGAGCGCGGATTGTGCGACGATGACTTCTGGTCGATGGCGATGGTCGGCGAGAGCCCAAGGATTTCATCCACGTCCGGCTTGTCCTGCAATTCAAGAAACTGGCGCGCGTACGACGACAACGATTCCATGTACCTCCGCTGCCCTTCCGCGTAGATCGTATCGAACGCGAGCGACGACTTTCCGGACCCGGACAATCCCGTGATGACGACGAACTTATTCTTCGGAATGTCCACCGAAACGTTCTTCAAATTATGCGCCCGCGCCCCCCGAACCGAGATAAATTCCTGTCCCATAGCGTCAAAAAATCACGTCACGATAAAGCGATTGCGATGCTACCACGGGAAGGAGCGAGGGTCAAGGAAACACAGGCGATAGAAACGAAACGCGACCCGTTAAGTGGGTCGCGTTTCTAGGATTCGCTATTGAAAGTTACACGCAGCATTTTGGAAATCTGCTCCGGTAGGATAATGGCCATCCTTATCCGCTAGGGTTGATTTCAAAGACTCCATCAGAAAGAAGCCGGCAAATTTTCCAGCGTTTTCTGGACTCGACGCGAACAAGCTTAGCCAGGACGCGCCCGAAGTCACGGTTTGACCAGAGTTTATAAGCGCGGAATATCCATCTGCCGATTGCATTCCAAGGATAAGAGCGTCCCTAAAAGCTGAGTTCACACAACTTTGCCCAGCCGTACTCGTTATGCCTGGCAGACCTATAACCACGCACGACTGACCCGAAGGCGCAGCCTTGCAGGGATCGGCAACGCACGTGTCCAAAAACTGTTTGTCATCACCATAGAGCGTACTCAAACAGGCATTCTCATCCGCGTTCTTCAGCAGAACGCTGTCATACCCCAAACACGACGTAACGCTGGTACAGTTGATCTCCATCTTTGCACAATTTCCAATCGTCATGACTCCCACGTCCGGAGGGTTAAAATTGGAAAGATCGTAGTCGTGAGTCAGAATACACTCCGTAAGACCCGGTACGGACGCTCCGTTTACGTTTCCTGCCGGGTAGGTGAAATTGGAACAAACGTCCTCGGACGGAGGGATGTAGGGGTTTGCGTTGATCATGGTCAATTCCTCGCACGTATGGCATCCCGACTTTCCCGAGGTCGGTTTGAAGCACGACTGGCCGGCCGACGGGCATGTGACGAAGTCGCACGTCGTTCCCGCGGCCACGGCGACGCCGGCCGGGTCAGAGATCACTTCGCCCGACGTTCCGCATGCCTCATTTCCCGCGTACTTCACGACGTAGCCGCCGTCTCCCGTATACTGGTCCTCCTCGCCCTGGACGCTCACCACGTTGTCGCCGAGCAAAAATTCGCATGACTCGTCGCCCGCGGTGATATGAACCGCCCGCAGCTTCGGGAGCTTCGGAACCTGGAGCCTTAGCAATTGCGGATTTACCGTATAGAGGATGACGTACGCGAACATAAGGAGGACGAACCCCTCGACTGCGTTCTTGATCATGGCCTTGGCCTTTCCGACGTCTCCGGACGACGCGCCCATCACGTAGCGAATGCCGCCGATCATCATGAGAACGATGGTTATCGTCATGGCGAAACCCATCAAGAAGTCATAGATGACGCCAAGGTAATCCGCGAGATTGACCACCTGCGTGACGTCACCGTTCGGGGTTGGAATCGATACGTTGAGGGTGGTCATCAGGTTGTCGCCCGCGTAGCAGTAATGCGACCCCGGAAGGCACTCCGCCGGTTGGTCGCCCTTCGAGTAGACCCCTCCCAATCCCGTGCAAGCCGTTTCCTTGGCCCAGCACTGCAGAATTGCCGGCGGATATCCCGTCGGATCCAATGCCCAGAGGGATGGATTCGCGGCAAGGGTGCTTGGATATGCTGCCAGGCACTTGCTTTTGCACGTCGTTGAGTCCGTCGCGCCCTCGATCTTCGTTGCCCCGACGTCCGTGACGTTACAAAAGCACGCGGTCGTTTCCGCCCTCGCCACCGGGGTCGCAAACCCAAACACCGCCACCAGCATCATCGGGACCGCGATCAGTCTCTGGAATCTCATACGCTAGGTCGTGGGTGACAAGAATCGGTCGATCAGCTTCTTGAACGTGTCCTCCGGGATCGCTCCGGGAACGCGGACGCCGTTGAAGAAGAACGTCGGGGTTCCGCGGACTCCCGCGGCGATGCCCGCCTCAACGTCCGCTTGGATCTTCGGCAAGTTGCGGTCGCTGGCGAGGCAGCGGCTGAACTCCCCGACGTTCATGTTGAGCTCGGCGGCGAACCGGGGGAAGGACTCGTCGGTAAGGGTGTCCTGGTTGGCGTAGATCTTGTCGTGGTAGTCCCAGAACCGGTTCTGCTCGTTCGCGCACCTCCCCGCCTCGGACGCGGCGGTGGCCATTGGGTGGAGCTCGTCGATTGGGAAGTCGCGGTACTCGAAGCGGACGGTGTCGGGATAGGCCAGGGCAAGGGCGTGCACGACGAAGCTTTCCTCGCGCGAGAACGGGCAGCCGAAGTCGGCGAACTCGACGATGGTGAGCTTGGCGTCCTTCTTTCCGAGGAACGGGGCCGTGGAGCTCGTGACGTCGACGGTGCCCGTCGGAAGCGGGGCGTTCGCGATCTTCGCGCTCGACGTCACGTTCTTCGCGAAGGTCAGGTCGGCCTCGGTCAGCGTGCCCGATTGGATGAGCGACGCGAAATGATACACGCGCCAGGAAAATCCGCAGACCATCGCCAATACGACCACCGTCGCGAGGACGCCGATGACGTTGCGGTGCGGGTGCGCGAGAAGGTCGATGTCTGGCATAGCTTCTTTCTTTCGGAAAGTATATCATGGGGAGGCCACATTGACGAAAAAGCTTATATCTGATAGTTTCTTGGCAATTCGTCTATACATGAACTTGTACCGTATGACCTTCAACGCCGAACAGATCCTCAACGTTTCCCAGCTCATTCTTGCCGCCCTGCTCGTCACGTCGATTCTTCTCCAGGCCCGCGGCGCCGGCCTCGGCGCGTCCTTCGGCGGCGAAGGCAACGTGTACCGCACCAAGCGAGGCGTCGAGAAGCGCCTGTTCCAGGGCACGATCGTGATCGCGATCCTGTTCTTCGGGGTGTCGCTGGCGAACGCGTTGGTGTAGAAAATGGTTCGGCGGGAATAGTTTGTGTTCGGGGTTGCGAATAACGAATTAGTTACTTATTACACATATGTAACTGATTGCCACGTATTCCCGATGGAGATTGGATCAAAGTCCGCCGACAAACGAATTCGTACCTATTCGTTGCAATACGTTGCATATGTGTAATAAGTAACTAATTCGTTATTCGCAACCCCGCCTCACACTGTGCCAACCAACCCCTTCAAACCACACAACCAAAAGCGCAACCTGGCTTTTCTCCAGGTGCTCTCCGCCCACAAGGGCGCGGGGTTGCCTAGCCTCAGCCAGTGGAAGCAGCTTCCGCGGGTGCTGACGCTCGGGGAGAGGAAGGTTCTGCTCGGGGCGATCGCGGCGTGCGCGCTGTCTCTCGGCTCCCTTGCAACCTGGTACGTCGTCACGCACCGCGTCGACATTCCGGCGGTCGGCGGCGACTATACGGAGGCGCTCATCGGCGAGCCGCAGTTCGTGAACCCGCTGTACGCGTCGGCGTCGGACGTGGACGCGGACCTGGCGGGACTGGTGTACTCGGGGCTCGTGAAATGGGACCAGAAGGACGGCCTCGTGAACGACCTCGCGTCCGACGTCCAGGTATCCGACGACGGAAAAACATACACGATCAGGATTCGCGACGACGCGACGTTTCAGAACGGCGAGGCCGTTCGGGCGCGAGACGTGGTATTCACGGTGGAGGCGATCCAGGACCCGCAGTACCGCTCGCCGCTCGCGGTGAGCTTCCGCGGGGTGACGGTTTCCGAGGTCGATGAGAAGACCGTGGCGTTCGCGCTCGACGAGCCGTTCGCGCCGTTCCTCTCCACGCTTACCGTCGGCATCCTTCCCGCGGGCATCTGGGGCGACATCGCGGCGCGCAACACCCCGCTCGCCTCGCGCAACCTCGAGGCGGTCGGCAGCGGCCCGTACAAGTTCGCCGAGTTCGCGAAGGACAAGGCGGGCAACATCCTTTCCTACACCCTCGAGCGAAACCCGTCCTACTACGGCGACGCGCCGAAGCTTCAGAAGCTTGTCTTCAAGTTCTACGCCAGCGCCACGGAAGCGGTCCATGCGCTTGAGAACAAGAACGTGGAGGGCGTGAGCTTCGTCCCGGGAGACATGGAGAACGAGGTGTCGGCGATCCGCGCGGTCACGCTCCTCCACCCCGACCTCCCCCGCGAGGTCGCGATCTACTTCAACCAGACGTCCAACGTGTCGCTGAAGGACAAGGCAGTCCGCACGGCCATCGCCCAGGCGGTGGACAAGGCCAAGCTCGTGAGCGACGTGCTAAACGGGCACGGGCGGACCATCGACGCTCCGATCCTACCGGGAATGCTCGGCGAGGACCCGGACGTGGCCAAGATCTCGTTCGACACGGCCGCCGCGGGAAAGACGCTCCAGGACGCCGGCTACGCCCTCCCCGACGGCGCGACCGTGCGACAGCTCGCAAAGGCACCGAAGGACGGAACGCCGAACGAGCTGGCCGTCACCATCACCACCGTCCAGAACCCCGAGTTTGTCCGCGCGGCCGAGATAATCGCCTCGGAACTGAACGCGATCGGCATCAAAACGGACGTAAAGCCGGTGGAAAATGACAGTTTCTACTCCGACGTGATCCAACCCAAAAGCTACCAGATCCTGCTCACGGGAACGCTCCTCGGGATCGACCCGGACCCGTATCCGTTCTGGCACTCTTCCCAAACAAAGGAAAATGGGTTAAACTTTGCACTCTACGCGAACCGCAACGTCGACACCCTCCTGGAAACGGCCCGGAAGGCTACGAATACCGACGATCGCGCCAAGGCATACAGAGACTTCCAGGACCTCCTGGCCGCGGACGTCCCGGCCGTGTTCCTCTACCAGTCCACGTACGCCTACGCGATCGCCACGAAGATCAAGAACGTCCACATCGACCGGATCATCTCCCCCGCGGACCGTTTCGCGGAAGTCGAGACGTGGTACACTAAGACAAAGAAGGCGCTCCGATAAAAATCAACGCGGGGCCGCATGGGCGGCCCCATCACGCATGTGTGGCGGAATGGTATACGCGCAGGTCTCAGAAGCCTGTGCCTTCACGGGCTTGAGAGTTCGAGTCTCTCCACATGCACCAGGTGATTTTTTCAAGGACACGATGCCTGGTCGCGTCCTCCGTAAATATCGCGTGGAAGGAAAAATCTAATTCGACTCCGCGCAAAAAGACTTTTTTATGATTGACACGCCGATCCAGCGTCC
>CAIMOJ010000075.1 GCA_903843045.1 Candidatus Uhrbacteria bacterium | reverse complement strand
GCCCGAGTCGCTTCCCGCCGCCTGGCGTAGGAACGCCTCGTGAGCCCGGTTTCGGCGCTGACACTGGTCGAGGACGAGCGCGAGCAGGTCGCGTCCGTCCCCGGCCGTTTTTCTTCCCGCCGTCATCGCGAGCCGTATCCCGTCGAGCGGTTGCTCCGGGACGGAATGGGATCGTCACTCTACCGACAGGACATCCCGCTGCTCCTCGACCATCTTGGCGCCCTCGGTCGTTGGAACGAGGGGGACTGCAGGAGAATCGAGAACGAGATGGCGTCACGGTGGGTGTTGCACCCGGCGTTCAACGAGCGGTTCGTATCGGACCAGCTCGCCCGCGTCGGAGGTAACGGCGTGGTCGGAACGCTCGTCCGCGGCCGATGGATCGCCGACCGCCTCGATCGCTTCACCGTCGACGTCCACGTCGTCTACCGCCGCTACGAGCACACGCTTTCGTCCACGCATCTCGCGTTTCTCCGGGCCCTGTACGTCTCGTGCGTCATGCACGCAAACGTCGGCCCGGTGCACGACGCGCTCAGCCAGACACGATCTTCTCGACAGTCCGGTCCGTATGGATAAGGCTGTCGTTTTTTTGTCCTTCGCAACCCTGTGGTATAATCTTTTTATTATGGAGGGACAAATGCGCGGCGAACAACTAAGGCAGGACTGGAAGCCAGTCGATCTTCCCGTGGACGACAACGAGACGGACGTCGTCGGCCCGCCATTTCTTTTCCAGCCGATGCCGCGGATCGAAATGCCGCCGGTGCCCGCTTCGCGTCCGGAGGCCGGGCGTCCGCCGGCCGTCGACTTTGCGGCGGATCTGGCCAGAAGCCGGTACGCGCTCATCGTTGCGCAAAAGATCGCGAGGGACGGCAAGGTCGAGGACTACTGGAACAACCTGTCTCAGGCGTTCGACGAGCGCACCGCCCAGGCGCGCGAATTTGACGAACTTGGCGTCGAGACGCCGACGGACCGCGCGGTCATCAAGGACATTCGCGGGGAAATGAACGCGTTGATTCCAAGGCTGGCCGATGCGCGCGTGAGGACGGACGCGAAATCGCTTCGGTTCACGGATCCGAACATGTACGTCCACATCCTGGAACGCCGGCTTGAGCAGGCCGAGCGCGCGGCCGCGTTTTCGGGAGGGAACGAAGCGGCGACCCGAACGGCGATCGACGAGGCGCATGTTATCAAGGATCAGATCCAAATCGTTCGGAAGCTGGGGGCGATGCCGGGAAACGAGTGGAACCGACTGCGCGCCGAAGGGGCGCGGGAGCAGGCGGAGAGGATCGCCGCGAAAGGTTCGGTCCTGGAAACACTGGGGGACAAGGATATCGACACGAATCCCGATCGCGTCGAACTGGCGGAGATTCAGGCAAAAATGAAACGCAAGCAGGCGGAGCGCGCGAAGCTCAACATATGGAACATCTTCGCGAAGGCCGACATCGACAAGGAGCTTTCGTCCATGCGTCTGAGGGAGGCGTTCCTGATTCGAAAGGCGAATCGAAAGCCAGACGCCACTCGTTGACTTTTGGACGCCGAACTGTTAGTTTTTCGCGTACATGGACGCACCAAAATACCATCTCATTACCCTCGGATGCCAGATGAACAAGAACGACTCCGAGCGGATGGATGCCATCCTCTCCGGAGTCGGTTTTGTTTCAACCGATCGCAAGGAAGAGGCCGACCTGATCCTCGTGAACACCTGCTCGGTCCGGCAGAGCGCCGAGGACCGCGTATTCGGATTTTTGCGGGAGTTTGACAAGCTGAAGCTGACGCGCCCGAACCTCATCGTCGGCATCACCGGCTGCCTTCCTGGCCGCGACCGCGACGGGGCCATTCGCAAGAAGATGCCAACCGCCGACCTGTACTTTCCCATTACCGACGTCGTCCAGCTTCCGCGCTGGATCTCGGAGCTTCGTCCGGAACTCGTGAACGGCGCGGACATCGGCGAGGACTATTTGAAAGTGATTCCCGAGCGCCGCACGTTCCGGCAGGGGTTCGTGACCATCCAGACCGGCTGCAACAAGTTCTGCACGTACTGCGTCGTGCCGTTCGCGCGCGGCCTTGAGAAGAATCGCGCGGTCGTCGACATCCTGATGGAAGTCCGCGACCTGGCCGACCACGGCTGCGTCGAGATCACGCTGCTCGGACAGACCGTCAACTCGTATCGCGCGCCGGATCCGGAATCGTTCTCGACGGCGAATCCGTACAAGGACCACTTCGCCGCGCTGCTGTGGGAGGTGAACCAGGTCGCGGGAATCTCGCGCCTGCACTACACCGCGCCGCATCCTCTCCACATGAGCGACGAGGCCATCGACGCGATGACGCTCCCCGCGCACCTCAACTACATCCATCTTCCGGTCCAGGCCGGCGACGACGCGGTGCTCAAGCGCATGAACCGCCGCTACACTTCGGCGCAGTTCCTCGACGTCGTCCACCGTCTTCGCGAGAAGATTCCGGACCTCGCGATCGGGACGGACATCATCGTCGGGTTCTGCGGCGAGACGCGCGAGCAATATCTGAAGACGGCCGAGCTGTACGAGCAGGTCCGCTTCGATATCTCGTATACGGCGCGCTATTCGACGCGGTCGGGAACGGCCGCGTGGCGCGCGTTCAAGGACGACGTGGACGGCGACGAGAAGAAATGGCGCTGGAAGCATCTCCAGGACATTCAGGAACGGATCGTTTTCGAGAAAAACCAGGCGTACGTCGGCAAGGTCGTCTCCGTCCTCGTCGAGCGCCACGAGGTTCCGGTCGCGACCGACGAGATGCTCGAACTGCCGGGAAACATTCTCGACCGCCTGGCCAAGATGCCGGGGACGTGCCTGGGAAACTCGCGCGAGATGAAGCTGGCGCGGTTCCCGGGAGGGAAGGAACTGCTCGGGCAGATCGTGAACGTTCGGATTACGAAGGCGGAGAAGTGGATTCTCGACGGGGAGATTGTCTGATAGGATGGAACCATATGGACATCAAGCGCATAGCGGACCAATGGGCGAATTGGCGGCCTGGGAGGCACGAATCCTCGTCGGATTTCGGACGAAATACCGCAAAACCGGCGGAGCCTGTTTTGGATGATGCGATGGATGGCGACCACAAGGACGCGGTGGTCCGCCAGGCGATGCGGGAACAGATCGCGGTCCAAGAAAAGGCGCGTCGAACGGCGGTTGAACGGGCGTCGTCCGCGGAGCCGTCGATCGACGACGAGGAGCGCGCGAAGCTCGACGGCCTTCGGGCTCGGCTCGCGGAGGCCAAGTCGGCGGCGGAAGGCACCGCCGGCTGGAAGAAGTTCCTCGCTCGCTTTGTTTCCGGGACGGACGTCGAGAAAAGCCGGGAACAAATCTCCCTGCTCGAGAAGCAGGTCAAGGACCAGGAGTATCTTCTTCGCGACCTCGCGGGGGTTGCCTCGTACGACGGTCTCGTCCGCGCGATGCATGACCGGCAGGACGACGGGCTTCTCGCGCTTCCGCTCGGCGAGCCGAAGCAGTCGTTCGCGGAGATTTTTCGCATGCTCGGAAACAAGGAGATGACAGGGAGGATCGACGCGAGGCTTTCCGTGACAAACGCCGATCCGGAGTTTGTCAGCCGCACGGACGACGTGCGGAAGTTTTTGGAAAATCGCGCCGGCGGCGGGAGCCCGGTCGATCGGAAGTGGGCCATGGAGGGACTGCGCCTGCTGGCGGAGTGCGATGGCGCCGCGAAACGCTATCGCGCGTATCTTCGCTCGATCCCACGGAAGCGGACGGAGGACCGCGGCGAGCGCGTCGTGCCAGGAATATTCTTTGGGACGGACTCGCAAGGGGAGGAAATTTCGGCCAAGTAGCCTATGCGCAAGCTTCTCGCGATCGTCGGGCCCACGGCCTCCGGCAAAACCCAGCTGGGAATCGACCTCGCCAAACGGTTTGACGGCGAGGTCATTTCTGTTGACTCGCGGCAGGTGTACCGCGGGATGGACGTGGGGACGGGGAAGGTCGAGGGATCGAAGGCACAGAGGATCGAAGGCTCGAAGGAGGGGATCGGCACGCTTTTCGCGACCGAGCACCATCTGGTCGTCGACGGGGTTCCACACTGGGGAATCGACCTGGTCGATCCGGACGCGGAGTATTCGGTCGCCGACTTCAAGAAATACGCGGACGCGAAGATCGTCGAGATCTCGAAGCGCGGAAAGCTGCCGATCCTCGTCGGCGGGACGGGGCTTTGGGTCCGCGCGGTGGTGGACGATCTGAACCTGACCGAGACGGCGCGCAACGACGAACTGCGCGACAAACTCGAGGCGCGGCATCTCGACGACCTGTTCGCCGAGTACAAGCGGCTGGATCCGGATGGCGCGGAGCTGATCGACCGGCAGAACAAGCGCCGCGTGGTTCGCGCGCTCGAGGTGACGATCGCGACGGGGAAGCCGTTCTCGGCGCAGCTGAAGCGAGGAACGTCGAAGTACGACCTCCTCGAGATCGGAATCCTCGTCGACCGAGACGTCCTGAACGCGCGCATCAACGACCGAGTCGAAGTGATGGTCGCGACGGGGCTCGTTAACGAGGTTCGCCGTCTTCGGGACAAATACGGCTGCGACGGCGAGGCGATGACCGGCATCGGCTATCGTCAGGTCTGCGCGTTTCTCGACGGTTCGCGTCCGCTTGTCGACGCCGTCGAGGAAACCAAAAAGGCCACCCGTGCCTATGCGAAGCGACAGATGACCTGGTTTCGCCGCGACGATCGCGTGCGGTGGGTCGAGCGTTACGCGGACGCGTTTCAAATCGTCGGGGAGTGGTCTACTCGTTGATCGGGACGGGGAGCTCGACGAGCATCGCAAGATGCGCGTCGATCGCGTCGATCTCGTCGGAGACGGTCTGCATCGTGTCACGCAGGGACCCCATGCGTGAGAGGATGGCGACCGCTGCCGTTTCGAGGGTCGTGAACCGTTCGGTGTCGCGGTTCCTTAACGCGGATTCAAGCATTGAGCGGAGGGTTTCCAGGTTTGCCTCGAGACGCTCGTGTCGGTCGGCAAGGGCCTCGGATTGGGCGTTCAGGGCCAGCTTCACTCCCTCGATCGCGTTCAGCGTCTCGACGAGGACCGGGTCCAGGATCGGCTCGCCTTCCGCTGGGTTTCGAAAAAGACGTTCCATAGCGTTTGCGTTACGATTCAAGCTTCACGAGCAGCATGTTGCGCGCGATCTTCGCGTCCACGGCGCCCTCGGTTTCCTTCATCACCTGGCCCACGAGCACCTGAATGAGCTCCTTCTTTCCGGCCCTGTAGCGCTCGACGATCTCCGGGTTGTTGCCAAGCACGCGGTCGACGATCTCGGCGATCACGGACGCGTCCTCGATGTTGCCGAGCCGCTTCGCCTCCATCACGTCGGACGGGTCGGCGCCGGTCTCGAGCATCTCGGTCAGCACGGTCATTCCGGCGGACGACGACAGCTTGTTCGACGCGAGAAGGGAAATGAACTCCGCGAAGTTCTCCGCGTCGATCTTCATGGAGCCGACGTCGACGTTTCGTTCGAGCAGGAGTCCGCCAAGCTTGGACAGCAGCCATCCGGCGACCAGGTTCGCCGCTTTTTGTTTTTCCGTCGCGCCGCCATTCGCCTTCGTCCACTCGCCAAGCTCTGAGAAGACTTGCTCGGTAAATTCCGACAGTGCCGGGTCTTCGCAGATCTGCTTCGCGTCGTCGGCTTTCAAGCCGTACTCGTCGACGAACCGCGCTCGTCGAGCCGCCGGCAACTCCGGCATTCGGGCGCGTTCCTCCTCCGCGATCTTCGCCAGCTCGAGCGCCGGGATGTCCGGTTCGGGGAAATAGCGGTAGTCGCCCTCCGCCTCCTTCACGCGCTGTTCCTTCGTCCCTTGCGTCGCGTCGTCCCATCCGCGCGTCGTGGTGACGGACGGGGGAGAACCGGCCGCCCAGAGCTCGGCCTGGCGCTTGAGCTCGAACTGGAGCGCGCGCTCGACGTTGCGGAACGAGTTGATGTTCTTGATCTCGGTCTTCGGGTGAAACTTCGGCCCGACGATATTTCCGGCGTCGTCGACCTCGCGAAGCGACACGTTCGCGTCGCAGCGCATCTGGCCCTTTTCCATGTCCGCGTCGGATACGCCAAGGTACCGTGCCATCAGCCGAAGGTCCTGGAGGAACGCCTTCGCCTCCTCCGGCGACGCGAAATCCGGGTCGGTGACCATCTCGATGAGCGGCGTTCCCGCGCGGTTGAAGTCGACGTAGGTCTTTCCGTCCGCGCCATGCAGGTTCTTCGCCGCGTCTTCCTCGAGATGCGCGCGGGTGATCCCGATGCGGTGCGACCCGACCATGACGAATCCCTTCTCGGCGATCGGAAGGTCGTACTGCGAGATCTGATACGCCTTCGGAAGGTCGGGATAGAAATAGTGCTTGCGGTCGAATTTGGAGTGCGGCGCGATGGCGCAGTTGAGCGCGAGGCCCATGCGGATGCCGAACCGAATCGCCTGCTCGTTCGGGACGGGCAGGGTGCCGGGCTGGCCGGTGCAGACCGGGCAGACGTTCGCGTTCGGCGCCGCCGCCTCGTGGGCCGAGCAGGCGCAGAACATCTTGGTCTTGGTTTTCAGCTGGAGGTGGATTTCAAGGCCGATGACGGGGACGAGCATAGCGGGGTTGCGAATAACGAATTTGTAACTTATTACACGTATGCAACGTATTGCAACGAATGTCGGGATCCGCTTATTCTTTCGTAACGACGCTCATCTTCATCTCCTTGTATGCCATCACCCCGTAGATGTTCAGGATTGGCAGGAGGAAGATGTTTCCGAGGGTTGCGAGCATGTCGACCCAGAGCGGGGGAGTGTCGCCGAAGATGACGTCGATCGGCGTCTTGGTGAGATAGGACAGCAGGAAGTAGAGCGTGGCGAGCACGACCAGATACGCGGCGCCGCAGACGACGGGGCCGCCGAGCTGG
>CAIMOJ010000074.1 GCA_903843045.1 Candidatus Uhrbacteria bacterium | reverse complement strand
GCGAGCATGTCGACCCAGAGCGGGGGAGTGTCGCCGAAGATGACGTCGATCGGCGTCTTGGTGAGATAGGACAGCAGGAAGTAGAGCGTGGCGAGCACGACCAGATACGCGGCGCCGCAGACGACGGGGCCGCCGAGCTGGTAAAGCGCGGCCGTCCAGAATCGTCCTTTGGCGAGGTCTCGGCTGGAGGACATGGCGTCGATCCCCCTTTTTCCGTCAATCAGAAGCGCCTGCGTGGCAAAACCGAACCAGACGAGGAATACGAATCCCGGAACGACGAATAGGAGCAATCCGCCGGCGACCGTGAGCGCCTGCAGGAGGCCGATCCATGCGAAGGAGCCGAGGATTGAGAGCGAAAGCCATGGAACCGCGTCCGGGTCCGGTTCCTTCTTGTCGAGAAGCTGCGCGGCGATGACCGTCGCGATGACGCTGATCCAAAGCCAAAGCACTCCGTCGGCAAGCCCGAGGCCGATCCCAAGCCCCATCCGGGCACCCTCGTTCGGAATGAGCGTCGCGAGAACGATCGCCGCATAGGAAAGCAGGAGCCAGGAGACGTATCCGACAAAGAGCTTCGCGTGGGTTCGGTACAACTGAAAGGACGCGCGCAAAAGGCCGGGTACGGAGGTCATATTAGCGTTTCAACGATTGATAAAGCATTAGGTCAGACGCGACGATGAGGGGGTTGATGAGGGCGGCGACGACCGTGGAGAGGACGGACAGGACGATGGTGGAGATGCGGAGCTGGACGTCGACGCTGAGTCCGACGAACGCGCTGCTCACGACGGAGAAGACGAACTGGACCAGCGCCATGAGGAGAACTCCAACGAGGATGAACAAGATCTTCGGGAGGGCGAGGCGGATGAGGACCTGCCAGAACCGTCCGTCGACCAGCTTGCGCGCCGCGGTCAGCGCGGCCTTGCCGCGCACGTCGTCCACGAGAAGGGTAAACGGCGCGAAGTAGTAGTGGACGGACCAGCGGATTCCAAGGACGAGGGAAGCCATCACGCCGACGACCAGGGAAATCGTCGCGAGAACGGTGAGGAAGCCGAGCTTCGTGACGGTCGCCAAAAGGGACAGGATGAGCGACGGGCCGAATCCGATCAGGACGACGGCCACGAGGATCAGGAAGATCATGGCGGTGACGGCCAGCGTGGGAAGGAAGTATTTCTTTCCGTCGGCGAGCGCCTCCCGGATCCCCGCGCGCCTTCCGGACAGCTGCGAGCGGATGAGACGGATGAGCGTGATAAAGATCCAGAGGCCGAGCAGCGGCCCGAGAACCCAGTTGGAAAAGGCGTACATGGCCACGCCGACCGCCTCCGGTTTCGTGAGCGTCGTGTTGACGGTGAGCAGGCGGGAGGCGGACGGATAGAGCGCCAGCGTCGCCACGTTGAAGATTGCCACGAGCAGGATCCATCCGGACACGCTCATGAGGCTGGAGAATTCCTTGTGATAGTGCTCCCAGGAGCGGTCGATGAGCTCTCCGATGGTGATAAGGGCCATAGAATGAAGTAAAAGGTCTAGCAGGTTTTTAGGATGGATTCGATGAGCTGTCTGGCCCGCGCGACCATCGCGTCCATGGGGACGTCGGTATCGAAGGCGTGGACCGAGGTTCCAAGGCGGTGGAAGAGATACGAGAACCAGTGGGATCGGAAGCGCTTGGTGACGCGACGGAGAAAGGCGACGTCCGCGAACACTCCCCGGGATTCCTCGTCGCGCTTCTTCAGACGTTCGACTGCGACGGCCGGGTCGAGGTCGGTCACGATGAGCGCGGTGGGCGGGTGCTTCAGCGCGAGGGCGTTTCCCGGGAGCTTCAGTAACCGTCGCAACGAGATCCCTCCGGGCATGATGGGCTGGTAGACGATCGACGTGCATACGCCGCGATCCTGGAATACCGTCTTGCCGGCCCCGAGCGCGGGAATGATCAGCCGCTTGTACATGATCTCCCTGTCGAGGGCGAACGCGTGCGCCAGCGACTCGCCGTTGTAGGGAAGGTCGGTCCGCGAAAGCTCGAACCGGATGGCCGCGCCCACCCACTGCCGCGTCGGCTCGTAGGTGAAGAACACGTCGTAGTCCTTCACCTGGTCGAACGTGGGCGGATCCGCGTGGGTCTTTGTCCACTCCCGCATGTCGAACACCTTGTGGCCGCATTCCTTCGCCCAGATCTCGGCGGCCCGAAGCAGGGTCGATTTCCCGCTCCCCGCGATGCCGTCGATCATGATGAACCGGCCTGTTGGCATAGGTCGATTATAGCATAGGTCCGATGGGTCCAATAGGACCTATCCGGTAGTCCCGTAACCCCCGCGGTCCGGGGCGGACAGGGTCTCGACGTCGCGAAATATCGCGCGGACGATGGGAACGAACAGCCCTTGCGCGATTCGTTCGCCCCGTTCGACGGTATAGGCGATTGGCCCCTCGTTGCGAATGGACAGGAGGAGCTGGTCGCTCGGTCCGCAATAGTCCTGGTCGATGACCGCGATTCCGTTCGCGAGCGTGATCTGCTTTTTCGCGTTCGAAGAACGGCCGGCAAGGATCAGCCCGTATCCGGGCGGGGTGCAGACGACCAACCCTGTCGAAATAAATGCCGTTTCGCCCGGCTGGATCGTCTTTTGCTCGGAAACGGCGATATCGAACGCAATCGCGCCGGTCGTCTTGTACTCGGGAACCGGCACGTCCGGGCCCAGTCTTTTGATATCCACAGAGATGTCCATAACGGGGATATCTTAGCCCAGATCGGCCCGGTTGGAAACAGGGGGTTTGTCTGATAGGATGGGGGCGATATGACCACCTTCGACCGCCTCTATCTCGATACCGTCGGCCGAATTTACCGCGAGGGGGAAACCGTCCAAAGCGAGCGGACGGGGATCTCGACGCGGGCGATCCCGGGGATCACCTATGAGCTGGAACCGTCGAAGGGGTTCCCGCTCCTGACGGTCCGCAAGATGTTCCCAAAGTTCTTCTGCGCGGAGACGGTCTGGTTCATTGCCGGCCACAAGCACGCCGGATTCCTCCAGCAGTTCACCAAGGGCTGGGACTCGTTCCTCGAGGACGACGGCACCGTCGAGACCGCCTACGGCTACCGCTGGCGCCACCACTTCGGCCGCGACCAGCTCCTCGACCTGGTCGAACACCTTCGCGAGGAGCCTTCGAGCCGGCAGGGAGTGGTGATGATGTGGGACCCGGCAAGCGACGGCCTGCGCGCGCCCAAGAAAAAGAACGTCCCGTGCCCCTTCACCTGGACGGTGAACATTATCGGCGGAAAGCTCAACCTCCACATGATCATGCGCTCGAACGACATGGTCCTCGGCAACCCGAACGACACGGCGGACTTCGCGCTCCTCCAGGCGATGCTCGCCCAGGAGCTGAACGTCGCGGTCGGCAAGCTCACGATCTCGATCTCGCACGCCCACATCTACGAGAACCAGTTTGACGCGGTCCGCGACATCCTCGGAAGGGAAGTCGTTGCGCACCCCGAGATCGTCTGCCGCCTGCCCGAAAACTCGTTCCGCCGCGCCCTCGAGGCCGACGCGTCGCTCGTCGGCGAGCTCGTCGAAATGTTCTCGTCGCAGTACGCGCCGGGCGCGCCCATGATGAAAGTTCAAATAGCGGTCTAATGTCATGGCGAGCGAAGCGAAGCAATCCCTTCGTGAGATTGCTTCGGCTACGGCCTCGCAATGACGATTCTATGAAAATTACATTGATTGCCGCCATTTCCGCGGACGGAAAGATCGCGCAGAACGCGAAGCAGTCGTCGCTCGACTGGACGAGCAAGGAGGACACGCGGTTTTTTGCGGACAAGACGAAGGACATCGGCGCCGTCGTGATGGGACGCAAGACGTTCGAGACGATCGGCAGGCCGCTCAAGGACCGCCGAACGATCGTGATGTCGTCGACGGGCGGATCAGAGACGGAGAAATTCGAGGGGCGCGACGGGGTCGAGTGGACGCGTGAGACGCCGGCCGAGCTGGTCGCGCGCCTTTCGTTGAAGGGACTCACGGGCCTCGCGGTTTGCGGTGGGTCGACAATCTATTCGCAGTTTCTCGAGTCGGGCCTCGTGAACGAGCTGTTCCTGACCGTCGAGCCGGTCCTGTTCGGAGAAGGCGTTCCGTTCGCGACCGGGTTTGGGAGAATTGATTTGAAGCTCGTCGAGTCGAAGCCGCTTGGTGGCGGGATTTTAATGCATTTTGAACGAACCGGTTACAAAATGTAACCGGTTCGGTCGGTGACAATTTGTCACCGACCGAACCGAATAAACCGAGGTATATCCGGGTTCGCGGCGGGCCGCCACCCTGCCAGGCTCCCATGCGGACGACGTCCTCGATACCCATGCCGTCGACGTGCTTCAGCGGTCCATCGACCAATGGAACGCCGAGCATGAGGCGGAAATCACAGAAAAATAATCACCCCCTATGCCCGACTACCCCTACATGCCGGCCGACCGGCACCTGAAGTACGCGCCGCACGACGATCCGTTCATGCTTGCGGCGGCCGAGGCGCGCGGCGAGCGGTCCGGGGATCCGACGTATCCGGTCGGCGTGGCGGTCGTTCGCGACGGCGAGGTGTTGCTGACCGTCGGGAATGGGTACAACCTCGGCAAGCAGGTCCACGTCTGTCCGCGCATCGTCCTCGAGTGCCCGACCGGGACGGGGTACGACCTGTGCACGCTGCACGACTCGCCGGGCCACGCGGAGGCGATGGCGGTGAAGGTCGCGGCCGAGAAGGGAATCGACATTGTCGGGGCGGACGTCTACATGTATGGCCACTGGTGGGCGTGCGAGCCGTGTTGGAACGCGCTCATTGCCGCCGGGATCCGCGACGTGTACGTCACGGCGGACGCGCACGACCGGTTTAGCCGCGACAAGGTGTACGCGGAGACGCTCAAGCCGTCCGTCTCAACCGTGAAGATCGAGGGTGCCGACGACCATCTGGCCGCGGGTCTCCAACAGGTTATCGAGGACCTTGGGTGCCAGGTGACCGAGAACGCCGCCGCGCACGTCCGCGCCGTGTGCTCCGGGAGCCGCGTCACGATCCATCTTCCGACCCACGAGGATCCGGTGTACCATATCGACTGTGAGGAGCATGATCTGGTGTGTCGTCAGTTTAAGAACGTATTGCGACAACTATGATTCGTTTCATCGATCATCTGTCGTCGAGAAGGATAGCCACAATCGGTCTTGTGGTTATTTTTTTGCTCGGCTTGGTCACGGTATTCGTCTGGTCGAACGGAGAGAAAAAGTCGGACGCGCCGCCCGTCGAATCGTCGACGACCCTGATCCGACGCTGCCCGGACGCGTGGTACGCGGACAAGATGCCGACGATCTCGAACGACGGGAAGCCTGCCGCGGCGCGCGAATACCTGGTCATCGACGGAAAACGCGTCGAGCTGTCGCAGGCGGACATGGCGTGGATCGGCGCGAACTGCTCGGTGGAGAAAAAGACGGTTTACTAACCCATTGTGTCCGTATGAAAACGTCGCGCTCGCTTTACACGGGATTGCTGGTCCTCGGAATCGTCTCGCTCCTCGCGGGAACGTCGCCTGCGTTCGCGTCGACGGCGAAGGTCAGGACGGAATCGTCGAAGAGCTACGTCGACGGCGAGGTCGTCGTAAAGTTCCGCGACCGGTCGGTCAACCTGAAGACCAGGACGGGGGCGCTCAAGTCGTCCCAGTTCGCGGCGTCGAAGCATTTGGACAAGGTGGAGGACGTCGCCAAGGGGAACATCTCCGTGCTCGCGGCGCGGAAGGATGCGAAGGGACGCGGGGAATCCGTCGAGAGCATGGTCGCGCGACTGAGCGCCGACCCGAGCGTCGAGTACGTCCAGCCGAACTTTCAGTATGAGACGCAGGAGATTTCGTCGAACGATCCCTCGCGCGGCGAGCTTTGGGGATTGGACAATACCGGGCAGACGGTAAACGGGACCGGCGGGACGGCGGACGCGGACGTCGACGCGCCCGAGGCGTGGGCGATCGACGAGGGGACGAACGGGGACGTGATCGTCGCGATCGTCGACACGGGCGTGGCATACGACCATCCGGACCTCGCGGCGAACATGTGGGACGGGACGGGCTGCGTGGACGACGCGGACGCGGCGCTCGGCGGGTGCAACCACGGCTATGACTTCGAGGACGACGACAAGACGCCGTTGCCGACGACGAGCACGCACGGGACGCACGTGGCCGGGACGATCGCGGCCGTGAAAGGAAACGCGACGGGAATCGCGGGCGTGGCGCCGCGCGCGAAGATCATGGCATTGAAGTCGTCGCTCACCACGGCCGAGATCGTCCGCGCGATCAGCTTCGCGGCGTACAACGGCGCGACGGTAATCAACGCGAGCTGGGGCGGAAGCGCGGGCTCTTGCGACGGCGCGTATGACGAGGCGCTGTACGCGGCAATCGAGGGATTCCCGGGCCTGTTCGTCGCGGCCGCCGGGAACGACGCGAGCGAGCATGACGGCTCCTCGTACGTCGACCTTCCGTCCGACTACGGTCACGCGACGGGCTGCTGGGATGGCCTCGCGAACGTCATTTCCGTCGCGGCGACCGACTCGTCGGACGGGCTCGCGTATTTTTCCGACTACGGGTCCGGATACGTCGATGTCGGCGCGCCGGGGACGGATATCTATAGCACGGTCGTCGACGATACCGGGACGAGCCTCCTGTCGCAATCGTTCGAAGGCGTCGATCTCGACGCGATTCCGGGCGACTGGACGGCGGCGGGGGACGGGAACGCCTGGGGCGTATCCGAGGCGACGGACTGGCTTGGCGACGGATGGGGAAACGTCCTGAAGGGCGACGTCGCGTCCCCGTACGCGCAGACGGCGGACACGACCGTCGAGTCGCCGGCGTACGACCTGAGCGTCGGCGCGACGACCATGGAATTCTGGACCGCGTGCGACACGGAGTACAGCCTGGATGACTGGTCCGATTATATGGCACTGGAGTTCAGTAACGACGGGGGAGAGACGTATGCGGAGTACACGCGCTGGGACGAGCTGATCATCGACGACGACTTCGACTCGTCCGGCTCGGCGATCTCGTTCGCGAGCATCGGCGTTCCGGCGGAATTCCGCACGGACAATTTCAAATTTCGATTCCGCTGGATCGCCAATGGGAACGCGGACGTCGGAGGCGGAAATGGGTGCGCGGTGGACGACGTAACCCTTCGGACGTTCCCGGACCAGGATGGGACGGCGGCGCTGTACGACTGGTTCAACGGGACGTCGATGGCTACCCCGCACGTGGTCGGCCTTGCCGCGCTCATCGAAGGGTACGATCCGACGCTGACGCCCGCGGAAGTCAAGAACATCATCTTGACGACAGGCGACCCGATCGTCGCGCTCGACGGGATTACGACGACGGGAAAGAGAATCAACGCGCACAACGCGCTCCAGTCGATCGGCGACGCGGCACTCGTCGCGGCGGACAAGGATGCGCTGACGGACGCGGACGTTCTCGGGGAGAATGCCGACCTGGCGGACGTGACGGTCGCGCTTGAGAACCCGCTCCCGTCGGTCGGCTCCGTGAACGCGTCGACGATCTCCTGGTCGTCGAGCGACGCGGACGCGGTATCCGACGACGGGCAGACGGTCGTTCGCCCTTCGTTCACGGACGGCGACGCGACGGTAACGATGACCGCGACGATCACGAACGGCTTCGCGTCCGACACGAAGGACTTTGTCCTCACCGTCCTCGCGCTTCCGGCCAGCACCGTCGCGACGATCTCGTCGGAATCGTATACGGTCAGCGCGGGCGGCACGGACGGCGAGACGATCACGGACGTTCCGCCCGGCACGTCCAAGGCGGACTTTCTCGCCGCACTCACGATGGACGAGTCGCACCAGAACTGGCTCGAGGATTTCCTCTCCGACCCCGTCGTGACCGGCGACTGGCTGGCCGTCTTCGCGGAGGACGGCGAAACGCTGGTCAATTACACGGTGACGACGATCCCGACCTCGGACAAGGCAATCGAGTCCTTCGACTTCGACGACCTCGACGTCACGGGCCACGTGAACGAGGGAGCCAGGACAATATCGCTCCGCGTCCCGTTCGGCACGGACGTGACGGACCTCGTCCCGACCATCGTGACGACGGGATGGTTCGTCAGTCCCGCGAGCGGCGACGCCCAGGACTTCACCGACCCGGTGACGTACACGGTATTCGCCGAGGATGAGTCGACGGTCGATTACGTCGTCACCGTCACGGTCTCCGCGCGCCGCAGCAGCGGTGGCGGCGGAGGAGGCGGCGGCAGCCCGGCCGCGGCGTCGTCGGCCGTTCCCGCGTCAGGAACATCCTCGTCTGGGACGGGGTCGGTCCCGTCCGTCGTACTGCTTTCCCCCGAGACCATCAGGGAGAACGGAATCTCTGTCGACGCAGAAGGCCGCCATGTCGCCCCCGCGACGTCGGCTGCCGGCGTCTCCCCGTTCAGCCAGACGCCCCAGCCGGTTTCCGCGGTGGAGCCCGGTTGGCTGATCCGATCGTCCGGCAGCGGCAGCGTGTACTACGTCGGCGCGGACGGGATGCGCCACGTCTTCTGGAACGCGCAGACCTTCTTCACCTGGACGGACTCGTGGTCCAACGTGGTCTGGGTCACCGATGCTACCATGCCGACGCTCGCCCTCGGCTCCCCGATGCTTCCGAAGCCGGGAGTCGTGCTCGTCAAGATCGTCAGCGACCCGAACGTCTACCTCGTGGACGCGGATGCGAACGGAACGTTCCTCCTCCGGCACATCGTCTCGGAATCCGTCGCAACTTCCATGTTCGGCGCGTCCTGGGCCGACGACGTCATCGACCTCGAGCCCACCCTCTTCGCCCACTACGAGCGCGGCGAGGACGTGACGGTCCCGGAGTCGGTAAACCTGTCCGCGGTCAAGACGCGCACGCAGATCGCGTCGGTCGCACAGTAGCATCAAAAAAAACGGTTCGGGCTAGACCCCGAACCGTTTTTTCATTTCGTCCAATTTCCCTTCCACGAGCAGCGTTCGCTCGTCGTCCTTGTCGAGCCGATACGCGCCGTCGCTTTCCGAATATTTCGCCGCGCTCATTCCGTGCAGGTTTGCCTCCTCTGCGGTCAGCGGAGTCTTCAGCTCCTCGAACACCACCTGACAGACGCGTTCCCCGGGATACACGCGGATCACCTGGTTGCCCGCCTCGTTCTTCATGGGGAAGATGAGGTTGCCCTTGTACCCCACGTCGATGATTCCCGACAGCGACAGATCGATGCCTCGGCGGTTCGTCGACGTTCTCGGGAACAGAATCGCCATCAGGTTCGGCGCGTTCAGCTCGATGCGCTCGAGGCTGGTGCCGATGACGAACTCGTTCGGGAGGAGGTCGAAGAACTGGCCGGGCTGGAGGATCACCTCGTCGAACTGCTCGGGATGCGCGTCGGCGTCGTCGATGGACACCTTGATCGCGCGCCGGCCCTTCTCGTCGAACGTCCAGTTGCGCGGGATGAGGAACTTGTACCCCAATCGCAAGTCGATCGCATGCGGCTGCAGCTGAAACCGGTCGATCTCCGGCGAGAACCGGATTCCGCCCGAGGCGATCTGCGCGAGGATGTCTTGGCGTGACAATATCATAACACCCGCCAGCTTATCGCCGGCGGGTGTTTCTGTCTACTACGAGTTGAGATCGACCTTCACGGCCGGGCCCATCGTGGTCGTGAGCGTCGCGCTTCGGAAGTAGATGCCCTTGGAGGACGCCGGCTTCATCTTGCGGAGCTGGTCGACGAACGGGGCGAGGTTCTCCTTGAGCTGGGCTTCCGTCATGGACACGCGGCCGACGAGCTGGTGGACGTTGGCGGTGTTGTCGTTCTTGAAGCTCTGCTTTCCGGCCTTCTGCTCGGCGATCATCTTGGTGACGTTCGGGCCGACGGTGTCGTTCTTCGGGTTCGGCATGAGGCCCTTCGGTCCGAGGAGCTTCGCGAGCTTGGCGATCTTCGGCATCATGGCCGGCGTGGCGATGGCCACGTCGAAGTTGATGATGCCCTTGGCCGCGATCTCGGTGATGAGGTCCTCTCCTCCGACGATGTCGGCGCCCGCGGCCTTGGCCTCGGCTTCCTTGGCGGCCTCCACGAACACGGCGACGCGCTTGGACTTTCCGACTCCGTGCGGGAACGCGATCGTTCCGCGCACCTGCTGGTCACCCTTGCTCGGGTCGATGCCGAGGTTCACGTGCAGCTCGACGCCCTCGTCGAAGCCGGCCTTCGGGAAGCTCTTGAGGAGCGCGATTCCATCGACGATCGAGTAAACCTTCTTGTCCGTGACGAGCTTCTTGGCCTCCGTAAAGCGCTTTCCTGCCATATGGTTTGAGTGGTGTAACGGCTTTCGCCTCCCACAGTGTGAAATAATTAGGGTTCCAGGGTCGAAGGTTCGAAGAGCCGCGGTTCTTAGAACCTTCGACCCTTCGCACCCACGAACCCTCCGTTATGCCTTCTTTTCCTTCTTCTCGTCTTCCTTGTCTCCCATCAAATCTCGGTACACCACGCGGAAGTGGAGCCAGAACAGCGGGGAAGCGACGAGGAGAAGGGCGATGTCGCGGACGGCGTCCTGCTGCTTGACGGCCATGGACGATTCCTCGTCGTTCTTCTTCTGGGTGTCGCACTGCGCCTGGGTCTGCGTGCTGAGGTCGCAGTAGCTCACGTACGACGGGCGGTCCGCGGCGGTGAACACGTAGGTCTTCAGCACGATGTTGATAAGGTCCGAAACCGAGAAGATAAGAATCATCAGGGTAACGAACGCCACGAGCGAGAAGTAGATGCGCAGAATGATCGATCCTCCTTTGGTCATATGAGTCTTGTTTGTCCTTTCGGACTGATTAGACAATGTCCACTCCCATCTGGCGCGCCGTTCCGGCGATAATCTTCATGGCGGCGTCGATGTCCGAGGTGTTGAGGTCCGGGAGCTTCTTCTCGGCGATCTCGCGGAGCTGGGCCTGCGTGATCTTGCCGACCTTCTCGGTGAGCGGCTTGCCCGATCCCTTCGCGATGCCGGCGGCCTTCGCGATGAGTCCGGAGGCCGGGGCCACCTTCATGATGAAGTCGAAGCTGCGGTCCTCGTACACGTTGATGATGACCGGAACCGTCTCTCCGCGGCGGTTCTGCGTCGCGTCGTTGAACTGCTTCACGAAGCTGGCGATGTTCAGCCCGTGCTGACCGAGCGCCGGACCGACCGGCGGGGCCGGGGTCGCAGCCGCACCCGGGATCTGAAGCTTAACCTGCGTGATGAGTTTCTTTGCCATAGCGATGTATTTAGTGGATTCCTCCCGCCGTGGCGGGAAGCAACCAGGCTATGTGAGTAAATGAGTTTAAACCTTCTGCACCTGGAGGAAGTCGAGCTCTACCGGAGTCTCGCGGCCGAACATGTTCACGAGAACCTTGATCTTGCCGCGCTGCTCGTCGATGGCCGACACCTTTCCCTCGAAGTTCTTGAACGGGCCGTCGTTGATCTTCACGATCGATCCCTTCTCCACGTCGAGCGTGGTCTCCGGCTCGCCGACGCGCGTGCGCTTCAGCAGCGCCTCGATCTCCTCGGGCGCGATCGGCGTCGGGACCGTTCCCGTTCCGATGAACCCGGTGACGTTCGGCGTGTTGCGCACCACGTACCACGAGTCGTCTGTCACGATCATTTCGACGAGCACGTAGCCCGGGAAGATCTTTTCCTCCGTGGTCTTGCGCTTGCCGTTCTTGATCTTGATCTTCTTCTCCTTCGGCACGAGCACGTCGAAGATCTTCTCGTGCATGTCCATCGTCTCGATGCGCTGGTGCAGCGCCTCGGAGACGTTGTCCTCGTATCCGGAGTAGGTATGGATCGCGTACCAGCGGCGGCCGTAATTGGCTGTTTGCTTTGGCATAGTGGGTAGAAAGCTCGAAGTTCGAAATTCGAAGTTCGAAGGAAGGTTGAAAGAACTTAAGTAAGAAGTTGAAAAACTATTTCGTCGTCAATCCGATGAGCTTCTCGAGGCCCAGGTTGAGGGCGGAGTCGAGTCCGGCGAAGAAGAGACCCATGCCGACGGCGACCACGACCACCAGGATGGAATAGCGAAGCGTCTGCTGGCGCGTCGGCCAGGTGACCTTCTCCAGCTCTTCCTTGGATTCGCGAATGTACTGCACGGCAAGTTTGAGGGGCTTCGTCATACGGTGCGCTATTTTAAGAAGCCCTTGCGGGCCTTTCGAGGACACTATACAGGAAGAGGGGAATCGTGTCAAAGGCGGGAAAGACGGGGAAAAGCGGATAAAAAAAGAGGCCGGAGCGCGGCCTAGTTGAGTTCCTTGGACGCGGGGTCGCCCGTGAGGCTGACGGTGACGAGTTCCTTCCGGTTGATCTCGACGATCGGGTCGTGATTGCTCGTCATCCTGCCGTCCGTCAGCGTGATGACGGTCTTGAAGCTGCCAAGCGAAATCTCCCCGCCCCCGTTCGTGATCCCGAACGCGCGCGTTAGGAGCATGAACAGGTCTCTCAGTTGGACGAATACGTCCCGGTCAAGCTCGACTTCGAGGGGGTTGCGGACGTGGCGATCCGTCTTCCGGACGAGGACGTCGCCGGTGAACTCCACGACCAGGTCTCGCGACGAGTCCCTCGTGGGGCCGTCGAAGGTCACCTCCCGGCGCGGTCCCGTGATGAACGTTCCGGACAGCGGCTGCTTCTTGCAGTTGCCGGCGCGAATGTTCTCCTTTTCGATGACGTCGCCGGTCATCCTGCTCGCATGGTCCTCGTCCATGCCCGGCGGCAGGTGCACGAGCACGATGAACCGGAGCTGGCGACCGACGCCGGCGACGAACGCCCGGCGCTCGCTCGCGTTTCGCTTTTTCTTTGCCCGTGTGTCGACGGGGGGTTCTGAATTTTCTGGCATGACGTTCTCTCCTGTGGAGAGTTTCTACAAGAAAAGCGAGCATCTGTCAATGCTCGCCCTCCCGTCCCGGTCTAGATGTCGAGGTTCTGCACGCTCTTCGCATGCGTCTGGATGAAGTGCTTTCGCGCGGCCACGTCCTCGCCCATGAGGACGTCGAAGACGTTGTCGGCCTTTTCGGCGTCCTCGATGGTGACGAGCTTCATGACGCGGGTGACCGGGTCCATCGTCGTCTCCCACAGCTGCTCGGGGTTCATCTCACCGAGACCCTTGTAACGCTGGACGTTGACCTTCATGCCGCCCACGATGAGCGCCTGCGCGCCGTCCGGGCTTTCCTCGGCCTCCTCCGGCGTCGGCTCCTCCTTGGCTGCCTTTGCCGCCTTCGCGGAGGACTTGGACTCGACGGCTCCCGCCATCCCTCGTCCCTTCGTCAGCTCGTCGATTGCCGCTTGCTTTTCTTCCTCGGTAAAGACGTACTTGAATTCCTTGCCCACCGCGATGCGGAATAGCGGCGGCTGGGCGATGTAGATGTGGTTCTGGCGGATGAGCTCGGGGAAGTAGCGGTAGAACAGCGTCAGCAGCAGCGTGCGGATGTGGGCGCCATCGACGTCGGCGTCGGTCATGATGATGACGCGGTCGTAGCGCAGGTCGGCGATGTTGAACATCTCGCCGATGTTCGTGCCGAGCGCGATCACGAGCGACTTGATCTCGTTGTTCGCGAGCATCTTGTCGAGCCGCGCGCGCTCCACGTTGAGGATCTTTCCGCGCAGCGGAAGGATCGCCTGGTTCTCGCGGTTGCGTCCCTGCTTGGCGCTGCCTCCTGCGGAGTCTCCCTCCACGAGGTACAGCTCCGAGATGGACGGATCCTTGCTGGAACAGTCGGAGAGCTTGCCCGGAAGAGTGAGTCCCTCGAACGCGCCCTTTCGCAAAACCGTGTCACGCGCGGCGCGTGCGGCGGCGCGGGCCTGCGACGCGAGGACGCACTTGCCGATGATCGCCTCGCCGTCGCGCGGGTGCTCCTCGAGGAACACCTTGAACGCCTCGCCGAAGATCGCCTCCACGGCGGTGCGCGCCTCGGGGTTGCCGAGCTTGGCCTTGGTCTGTCCCTCGAACTGCGGGTCCTTGATCTTCACGCTGATGACCGTGGTGCATCCCTCGCGCACGTCCTCGCCCGTGAGGTTCGCGTCCTTCTCGCGGAGGAATCCCTTGGCGCGGGCATAGTTGTTCAGCTCGCGGGTGAGCGCGGCGCGGAACCCCACCAGGTGGGAGCCTCCCTCCGGGTTGGTGATGTTGTTGGCGAAGCAGAACACGGACTCGTGGTACTCGTCGGTGTACTGGAGCGCGACCTCGACGTCCATGTCGGCCGCGTCGTCGTGCTTCGAGACGTAGAAGACGTTGGTATTCTTGACCGCCTTGCCGTGGTTGATGTGGCGGACGAACGAGGCGACGCCGCCCTCGAAGTAGAAGCCGTATCCCGACGTGGCGGATTTCACGCGGTTGTCGATGATCACGAACTTCACGCCCTTCGTGAGGTACGCGTGCTGGCGCAGGTGGTCGAGGATCGTCTGGAGGTCGAACTCGACCGTCTCAAAGATGGTCGGGTCCGGCTTGAACGTGATCGTCGTCCCGGTCCCGCGCGCGTTTCCAATCTCCTTCACCTTGGCCTGCGGCTTTCCAAACGCGTACTCCTGCATCCACAGCTTCCCGTCGCGCTTCACCTCGGCGCGCACGTAGCTCGAAAGCGCGTTCACGACCGAGACGCCGACGCCGTGCAGACCTCCGGAGACCTTGTATCCGCCGCCGCCGAACTTTCCGCCGGCGTGCAGCTTCGTGAGCACAAGCTCGAGCGCCGACACCTTGAACTGCGGATGCATGTCCACCGGAATCCCACGCCCAAAGTCCGTGACCGACACGGTCCCGTCGTCGTTCAGCGTCGTGACGATCTCGTTTCCGTGCCCGGCCATCGCCTCGTCGACGGAGTTGTCCACCACCTCCCAAACGAGGTGATGCAAACCCGCCGGCCCGGTCGAGCCGATGTACATCCCAGGGCGCTTGCGCACCGGGTCGAGCCCCTCGAGCACCTGAATCTGATTGGCGGAGTATTCTCCGGCCTTCTGCGGTTTCTTGTCAGCCATACGGGGAAGAAAATTCGAAGTTCGAAGCGCGAAATTCGAAGAAATAGTACCATAGCGGCCGTTCGGGTTCAACGGAAATGGGTCAAGGGCGGGGCGGTGGAAAAGAAAAATCCCGACGGTGAAGTCGGGGAGGGGTCAGCGGAGCTTGCGGTCTCCTACCGGGAGCGGGGAGGGGCAGTCGTCGGGCATCGCGATCAAAACGCTTTCGACGCCGCGGATGAGATGCTCGGTTACCCACACGAGACGTTGTGTCTCGTCGATCCCGAGACGGCGGCGCCGGACGAAATGGTGACGGAGATCGTCCGTGAATCGGCGGAATGCGTCTGGTTCCGGGAACCACTTCGTTCCCAGCTGTTCCAAGCCCTCGTAGCTGTGGATTTCGCTAGACGCGAAACCTCGGCTCCTGAAGTTGTCCTGGTTTTTCGGGCGGCGGATCTTGTCGTTGAGGAAGGCGGACGACGGGTAGATCCACGAGGGATCGTCCGCGTTGGCGGACGCTACTACTACCCACTTTGCCTTCACGATCTTCGTCCCGTCGGTGGTGACCGCCACGGCCTCGTCGAAGTCGCGCTCGGCGGATTTGCGGACGGCCGCGATCGCCTGGCGGTACTGTTCATCGAGGAAGCGTTCGGCCTGAGCTGCCTTCGGGCGACGCGCGACCATTTCCCCGTACAAGACCATGCAGACGTCTCGCATCTTCGCGGGGCGCAGGGAGAAGATATCGTGTTTGCTCTTGTACTCCGCGACGAAGAGCTTGGGCCAAAGACAGACGATCGGCCAGAAGTCCTGGGTCGGTTCCGGGAAGTAGAGGCGGCTCTGGTTGCCGTCGCGTCCGATCGCCATCAGCGGGTGGAAGAAGTCTTCTCGGTGCTCCATTCCCTCCTCGAGGAGCCAGTCGGGCGGCGAGGACTGCGTCGTCGCTGATTCGACGAGGACGCCGGCGGCCGTTTGGAAGGCTCCTCCGCCGTTCAACCTTTTATTCCACGCACGATCGAGGAAGTCGAGGAAGCCGTTGGTCAACCACGGCAGGGAAGAGCGGTCGGTCGGCTCGTCGATCCACGTCTCGATGTCGGCTCTGCCGAACATCGCGGGTTCCGCGAACCGCGCGCGGACGAATGCCTCGCGCAACTCGGCCACTGTCTTGTCGAAGAGCTCTTGTGCCATGTCGTACTCCGTTCTACCGGAGCCGCCTTGGGTTCTACCCCGCTGGCGGCAGTTGCCTGGTCTCCGCGCCGGAATTGGCTCGGTGCGGGAATTCAAGCAGGAAAAGGGCGTCGTGTCAACGCGTCCGGCCGTCTGGTATGATATGCGGGTATGAGCGAGAGATCGATTGCCGCGCGGTATTACGGGGTGCCGGAAGGGGAGCGAGCCGAGAGGGAAAAGAAGCGGGAAGATGCGGTTGAGCGAGAACGCGAGCTTGCCGATCGTTTCGGGCTTCCGTTGCCTGAGGAATATCGAAGCATGGCTGAGGACCTGGCGAAGGCGGTTGGCGTTATTGCGCGACGCCACGTCCCAGACGCCGTGCTTTCGTCTCCGGACAATCTCTATGTGATGCCAAGCGATCAGTACGAAGGCGAAGGAATGGGAGGATACTTGGCGGAGAGCGGGATCATCTTAATTCGCCTGTCCGAGCTGTTTCGTGTCGGTAAAAAAGAGGAGCGAAAGGAGTGGAAGGAGCTTCAGGAATTGACCCGCGAGTCGGTCGAGCGGATGTGCGCGGAAGAATTCGACGAGCTCTCCGAGGCGCCGTTCGAAACGCAGGCGAGCTGCGCGCTTATGTGCGTCCTGACGATCGATGAGTTGGGCGACAAGATTTGGGACATGCCAAAATCTCTTCCGCCGATACGGACGGATATTCTGAAAAAAATTAATGAACGCATTCGCGATCCGCATGTCGCTGAGTTCGTTCGAGAAAAAATCGAAGGATTATTTGTTCCTAACTCCGCGTACGATGCGGTGGAATTTATTCGTAGCGCCTCATCGGATGAGCGGAGAGCGGCCTATCAGTTGGTGTACCAAGCTCGCGTATCGAAGAGCATCGCAGGGAAAAGGGCGGTCGAACATCTGATTGATTCGGCGGAGTCCCATCACGTGAACGCCATGCGTGAAACGATCGCGCATGAAATGACGCATGCCATTTCTCTCAACCTACTTGCAGAATTCCCTCGAAAACAAGCGGATCGCTCAGGATACCGCGTCCCTCGTCGTGAGCCCGAAGCTGAGGATGCGTTCGGAAGTTTGAACGAGGCGTGTACGGAGATCATTACCCAGATGGTGATGACGAATAAAGACGCTTTGGATGCGCTGATGTCAGACGGGGAACAGGTCGCCTATGCGGTTGATCGCGTTCTGCTTGCGAAGATACTGATTGGAATCGCCAAGATGAAAAGCGAAAGTCTTGAGACAGTTTGGGAGCGCTTCGAGCGCGGTTACTTTACCGGCGAGCTGATGCAACTGCGTGACATTGAAAAAGCGTTCGGGAAGGAAGCATGGGATTACTACAAAAACCTTGCGCCGGAAACGCTTCGCGAACTGAGCGGCGATACGATTGAGAAGCTCAATAAGCACTTCCGCCTGCGACTTCCGGCCTGATCTTTGCTATACTGTCTCCTGTATGGAGACAGAGAACGTTCTTCTGGAGGCCGAGAAGGAGTATCAGAAGCAGTATAAGAAGTCGAAGTGGTGGATCGAGCACCGCGACGGGCTGCGGAGGGCGGGGATTGTCGCGTTCATCGTGGTGGACGCGTTGTTCGTTGCGTTTGCGGGATGGGCGTTCGTGGACGCGTACCTTGTGCGATACGCTGACGAGACGCGATCCGTGCTTGAGATGGCTTCTTACGGCCAGAGCGACCTGCATGGGTACGCGACGGCGCGGGCGGCGAAGAATCTGAAGATCGTCACGCCGATCGCGACGATCTCCTCGGAAGGGAAGTACGATCTGTACGCGACGATCACGAATCCGAACCGGGACTGGTGGGCGGAGTACACGTATGTCTTTGAGTCGACCGCCGGGGCGACCGCGGAGGCGAAGGGGTACGTGCTGCCGAACTCGGACAAGTCGCTGGCCGCGTACGCGGTTGCGTCCGCGACGCCGCCGCGCAGCCTGTCGCTGGCGCTCTCAGGCGTCGCGTGGCATCACATCGACCATCATGAGACCGGCGAGCCTTCGGACTGGATCGCGAACCGCGTTGGGTTCGAGGTGACGAACGCCGCGTTCGCGTCGATCGAGATCGACAAGAAGCCGGTGGGTCGGATCTCGTTCACGGTTCGGAATACGACTGCCTACGGCTACTATGACCCGACGCTCACCATCCTGCTCATGCGCGGGCCGACCATCGTCGGGGTGACCGGGACGACGCTCTCCTCGATCGACGCCGGGGAGTCGCAGGACGTGACCGTCAACTGGTTCGGGCCGATCCCGAGTGCGAACAAGGTGCAGGTGATCGCGGAGGTCAACCCGTTTGACATGGCGTCGTACAAGGCGTTAGCTGGGGAAACGACCGGGGACACGCGCACGCGCGTCCCGTTGCGTCGGTAAGCATGCGCCTCAATTTCATCCGACAACTTCGTTCCGCCGACTGGATTCTCATCCTCGCGGCGTTTACCCTCGTATCGTTCGGGCTTGCCGCCATCTATTCGGTGGAGCTTTCCCACGGGACGACGGATTTCCTGAACATCCAGAAGCAGGGAGCATCGGCCGTTATCGGCGCGACGCTCTTTTTGCTGATCGCCTGTTCCAACTATCATCTCCTGCGTAACTACGCGACCGTGCTGTACGCCGCGGGCCTGTCCCTGCTTGGCGGCGTGCTCGTTTTCGGCGCGACCGTCAACGGAACCAAGGGCTGGTACGCGGTCGCGGGTTTCAGCTTCCAGCCGGTCGAGTTCATGAAGCTTGCCCTCGCCGTCGCGCTTGCGGCGTACTTCAGCCGGCGCGCCCGCCTCGAGTTCGGATGGAGGGAACTCATCGAGAGCGGAGCGCTTACCGCGGTTCCTGTCGGTCTCGTTCTCCTTCAGCCGGACCTTGGCTCGGCAGTGCTGCTCATGGGCATGTGGGGAATCCTCGTTCTGTTCGCGGGAATCAAGAAGCGTCAGCTCGTCGCGCTCGCGGTCGTCGCGGCGATCGTCGGCGCGGTCGCCTGGCAGTTCCTGCTCGCGCCGTATCAGAAGGACCGCATTCTCACGTTCGCCGACCCGACGGCCGATCCGCTCGGACAGGGGTACAACGTGGCCCAGGCCATGATCGCGGTCGGAGCCGGGGGTTGGTTCGGAAGCGGACTTGGGTTCGGATCGCAGAGCCAGCTGAAGTTTCTCCCGGAAAGTCAGACGGACTTCATCTTCTCCGTGATCGCGGAGGAGCTCGGCTTCTTTGGCGTCGCGCTTCTTCTCGGGGCGTTCCTCGTCCTGTTCTTCCGCGTCTGGCGCATCGCAAAGAAGACGAACGATGATTTCACCGGATTTCTCCTCATCGGCATCGGCGCCGTTCTGTTCGTGCAGTTCTTCATTAACGCGGGTATGAACCTGGGGGTTCTGCCGGTTACGGGCGTGGCCCTGCCGCTTGTCAGCTACGGCGGTTCCTCGCTCGTGTTTACCTTCCTCATGCTGGGTATCGTCGAGAGCGTCGGGATGAGGGAGAGGGGGTAGGCGTAGGGTGAAAAAACCACCACAAGCCACTCACTACCCACGACTCAACCCTTGTGCTAAAGTGAACCCATATGAAACCCTCGCCTCTCAACCACGATTCCCTCCGCCTCGTGTCCTACTGCCCGCTGTGCGAGACGCGGTATGCCAACGGCAACGCGCGGCTGCTGGCCGAGGAAGGGGAGACCCGGCTCGTTCACGTCACCTGCAAGAAGTGCGGCGGAGCCACGCTCTCGTTGATTTTGGAGAACCCGTCGGGAGCCAGTTCCGTGGGGATGGTGACGGATCTCACGCACGATGACGTGATGCGGCTGCACCGGAGCCGTCGCGTGAGCACCGACGACGTCATCGACGTCCACAAAGCGCTCGGAACGGCCCTGACTGACCTGTTCTCGGTCCCTCTTCGGAAGCGCCGAACGCACGCAAAGGTCTCCGTCAAAGCCCGCCGATCCGTTCGTCCTTGACAATAATTGGCCTTTCAAGCACAATACGGGCGTTATTCGCCTGTATTTTGTATGGATAAAACAATCCTTTCGGCACAGAAGCGCGTCCACATGGGTCGCAAGAACTACCACATTCGCAACGAGGGCGTCATTCCGGCCGTCGTTTACGGCGCCGGCATGGAGCCGCTCAACATCCAGGTGGTGCACAACGAGTTCGCCAAGGTGCTCAAGAGCGCCGGAGAATCGACGATCGTCGAGCTTTCCGTCGACGGCGCCAAGGACCTGCACGTGCTGATCCAGGCCACGCAGACCGATCCGCTCCGCGACGAGTTCACGCACGTGGATTTCCGCGCCGTCGACATGACGAAGAAGATCGAGGCCGAGGTGAAGCTTCACTTCCTGGGCGAGTCGCCGGCCGTGAAGGGCCTGGGCGGTACGCTCGTGAAGCCGATGGACGAGGTGCGCATCAAGGCGCTCCCGGCCGATCTCCTCTCGTTCATCGAGGTGGACATTTCCGCGCTCGCCACGTTCGACGACGTCATCAAGGTGAAGGACCTGAACATCTCCAAGGCCGTCGAGGTTCTCGAGGACGAGAACGCCGTGGTCGCCCTCGTGGCCGCCCCGCGTTCCGACGCCGAGATGGACGAGCTGACGAAGAAGGTGGTGGTCGACGTGACGGCCATCGAGAAGGTTGAGAAGGCCAAGAAGGCCGGCGATGACGCGGAAGGAAAGGATGCCAAGAAAGATGCCCCGGCCAAAAAGTAAATTCACCCGCAAGCACGCAATCGCAGGCGCCATCATTCTGGCGCTTGCTTTTGCTTTGGGGGCAGGAATCTTTTTCCAGCGCGCGTCGAAGGAGACGGCCTCCTCGACCGATGCCTCTAAAGGATCCGATGAGACCCCTGTCGCCGGCGCTCCGTCTGAGCCGGCGTTCCGGAACCCCCTTTCCGGCCTCTCAGCCCTCTCAGCCCCTTCGGCCCTCCCACGAGTGTACGCCGTCATGATCGACAACTCCGTCGATGCCTGGCCCCAGAGCGGCATCGACAAGGCCTTCCTCGTCATCGAGGCGCCGGTGGAGGCCGCGATCCCGAGGTTCGAGGCGTTCTTCTCGGCCGACGCGAAGGTCGACAAGATCGGCCCCGTCCGCTCGGCCCGCCCGTACTTCGTCGACTGGGCCAGCGAGTTCGACGCGCTCTACGCCCACGTCGGCGGTTCCAACGACGCCCTCGCGCTCATTGGCTCGACGGGAACGTTCGACCTGAACGAGTTCTCCCATGGCAACAGCTTCTGGAGGTCCGCCGACCGCTCGGCGCCGCACAATGCGTACACGTCGACGGACCTGCTCGCGGCCGCGGTTGCGAAGGCCGAGGAGAAGGGAACGGCGTCGGACGTGCTGTATGGGGTTTGGAAGTTCAAGGACGGAGCCAAGGCGTTCGTCATGCCGGGATCGTCCGACGCCGCCCCCGACGCCGTCTGGCAGAACTCGATTTCCGTCCGATTCAATTCCGACCTCTACGTCGCAACGTGGACATACGATCCCGCGACGAACACCTATCTCCGCTCCCAGGGCGGCCGCAAGACCGTCATGCAGGACGGCACGCGCGTCTCGGCGAACAACGTCGCGGTGATCGTCACCGACGTCTCGGTCCTCGACGCGGTGGGACGCCGCAAGATCCGCACGACGGGAGAAGGGAATGCCTGGGTCGTCCAGGACGGCGCGACGATTGACGCCACCTGGAAGAAATCGTCCGCCAGCGAGCGTCTCGCATTCTACGACAAGGACGGAAACGAGATCGCGATGAACGCGGGGAACACATGGATCGAGGTCGCGCAGGACGAGGGGGACGTGACAGTTGTCGAGCCTTCCCGGTAACTCGTCTCCCCTTCTTCCGCAAGCCCGCCCGGATGACGGTCCGGTCGGACGGGGAGGGGTCAGGCGGTGGTCCGAGAATTCACAACGCCGGGCGAAATTCGTCCGGCTTTTTGGTTGAAAAAAACCGCCAAGTCCTGGCGGAGTCGTGCGTCAGCCGTCGGTTGTCGGGTCGTCGGGGTTGACGATTCCCTGGGAGTCTCTCCACTGCTGTCGCTCCTCGGGACTGACCGGGCGGCCGTTGTGATCATAGTTGGGGCTGGGCCGGTAGACGTCGTTGACACTCCCGTCCTGTGTGCCGCGCGTGTCAAGTAAGTTCCTCCAGCCCGCCTCGCGTCTGGCAATATCCGCCGGGGTGGGGCGCGTTCGACGCCGCGTGAATCCGTCGTCGGGATCAAAGATGATCGTCTTTCCCATGAACACTCCTTGGGTGTCGCGAAAGAGTACCCGCGGCGGAGATCGACGTCAAGAACGCACAAAACGTGCCACAACTAAGTTGTGGCACGTTTCTGCGAATAAATCTGCCAAGCCTGGCGGACGGAAGCGTTTTTAACGCAAAGGCGTTACCGTCTTGATCCCAGCTGAGAGTGTTCTTCGCGCCCAGTCGTTCCTTCTTTTTTGGTCCGCTCGCGTGATGCCATGGCGCGTATCTCTTCCCACGTTGTTCCAAGGTCTTGTGGCTCAAGACCCGAATCACGAAGATCGTTTTCAATCATCCAAATGTTGCCGTTGGGTGATTTTCTTGAGGATTCAATCCAGCGAATGGCGTCGTTGACGAATTTTTTTTGGAATGCGGCGAGTTCATCATCCGTCGTTCCAATATCTTCCGGGGTGGCACCGGCCTTCTCTAGGTCTGCCCGAATTTTTGGAACATAATTCAGCGCCCACGCACCGCGTTTAATGTTGTCCAATCTATACCTAGCTGAAAACAATAATGTCTCTTTGCTCAAAGTTCCGGATACAATTCCTTCGGTACGCACTGGCTTTTGCGCCTCCTTTATTTTATCCTTTGCCCATTTTGCCATATGCTGAAGTTATAATATCCTCTGATTTATTATAACATAAACGCCCAGCTTGATTATACTCAAAACAGATAAACTGCTCAACATGCCTTGCAGCTGCAAGGCATGTTGAGCAGTTTATCTGAATTTTGGCTAAAGCCGGCGATGGATTGCCACGACCTCTCTCAAATCTCTGCCGTCACGACCCGATCGAATCCTTCCAAATCCTTTGAAATCGTCGGGTTCGCGTGTGGGAAGTCGTGCTTGATGAGCTCGACGATCCGTGCGTTCTGCGACGGGTCGATCTCGAGGAGGATCGTGACGCGCTCGGGGAGGACCGTGCGGTTTTTCTTGAGGAGGCGGAACAGGTTCCAGTAGTCGTCGAGCCCGTCCTGGCCCGCGATGAGCGCCTCGTGGGGCTCGAAGTCGCGGACTTCGCGCTGGGCGGCGTCGACCTGCTGCTTGGTGAGGTACGGGAGGTTGGCGCAGACGACGAGGTGACGGTACGGCGATTGTGTGCCGAGCGAAGCGAAGATCTTGATGACCGGCTCGACAAGGTTGCCGTGGCGGAAATCGACGAGCTCATCCACCTTGTGCTCGATCGCGTTCGACTTGGCGACGGCGAGCGCTTCCTTGCTCATGTCGGTCGCGATCACGGGGAGCTTCGACTCGGCGGCGAGCGTGACGGCGATTGCTCCCGAGCCGGTTCCGATGTCGCAGAAAATAGAGTCGTTGAGACCTTGAGTCGTTGAGTCTTTGAGTGAGGCGAGGGCGGCTTCGACGAGGGTTTCCGTCGCGGGGCGGGGGATGAGGACGTGGCGGTTGACGGCGAAGCGGCGCGTGTAGAACTCGCGATAGCCGATGACGTACGCGACCGGCTCGCCCGTCGAGCGGCGCTTCACGAACGCGCGGAACTTGTCGTTCTCGTGCGCCTTGAGCTCGCGGTCAAGGTGCGTGAAGAGCCATGCCTTGTTCACGTCGAGCGACGCGGCCAGAAGAATCTCCGCGTCCAGCATCGGCGAATCGAGGCCTGACCCGTCGACGCCGCGCTTCAGCGTCTCGTTCGCCCATTTCAGTGCTTCCATGACCATCATACCGCTGCGAATAACAAATGACCTGCCAATCTTACATATTGCTACGCATTGCTACAAACATTCGTTGCAATACGTAGCAATTTGTAAGATATGTAGCTCATACGTTATTCGCAGAGTAGCCGTAGCTACAAAAAAAGACGTTGGAGCAAGCTCACAACGTAGGGG
>CAIMOJ010000073.1 GCA_903843045.1 Candidatus Uhrbacteria bacterium | reverse complement strand
GAACGAGCAGGTCTCGAACAGGATCTCCTCGAGCTCCGCGCCTGCCAGATCCTTTTCGACGTAATTTTTGCGCGCGCGGCGTTCTTGCATATCGGGGCAAGTGTACACGATCGCGCCCAAAGAAAAAATGCGTCCGGTCGGACGCATCAGGAGCTCAGACGAGCCCTCCGTTTCCTTGCCACGGCGTTTCGCTGGCACGGAAGCGAACCTCGTCGTAGAAGTCGAGGTCGAACATCGAGATCGGACCGTCCGCGGCATCGCGCAGCAGGGGGATGGGATCGAGAAGCGCGTCGGGCCTCGGATCGCCGCGGTACCACCTGAGGAGCTCGCGCGACCCTGTCGCGTGAAGCTCGAATCCCAGCATGACCATCGGCACGCCCGTGAAATGGCTGCATCGGGGAACGACGGACGCGATGTGCTCGTCGGCCTTCACGCGCTTGCCGACGGCGACAAGCGGGTGGACGTTGCCGTAGACGACGACTCCGGCCGGTCCCTCCACGAGCACGGCAAAGGTGTCATGGTCCGTCGAGTTCGGATTTTCCCGGGTATGCTTCCCGGAGAACGGAACGATCGCCACGACCGTCCCCTCCTCCACGGAGACGACCGACTGTCCTCGCTCGCAGTACAGGTCGACGCGCGTTCGCATCGTTCCCCCCGTCTCCCTCCCGAAGCTTCCGAGTTCGTTTCCCGGCAGAAGCGGATCCAGACCGTGGAGCGGCCAGACAAGTCGTGACATAAAGCCTCCGTGTGTGCCGGATGTTTACCCGATGACAGCGGAATGGTCAATGGGTCGGCGTCCGCGAAGAAAAAAGACGGGGAAGTCCCGTCGATTGACAGGATCGCGAAAACGGCGTAGCGTTCCTCGTCTGGAGGTCGTTCCCAATGACGCTCGGTTCCTTGTTCGGCGTTTCTGTTCGCATGTCGCCGTGGTATGTCCTGCTGCTCTTCTATCTCATGTTTCAGCTGGCGCCCTCGTTCGATCGTTTCGCCGACGGATACGCAGAGCGAATTGCCGTCCTCGGTCTCGTCAACGCCGCGTTTACCTTCACGCTGCTCGCGCACGAGTTCTCCCATGTTCTCGTGGCGCGAAAATTCGGCGCGGAGACCGACGAGGTCCTTCTGCACGGGCTCGGCGGATTCGCGAAGTTGCGCGCGCTTCCGAGCACGCCGGGCGGCCTGTTCCTCATGAGCGCGGCGGGGCCGGCGGCGAACCTTGCGCTCGCGCTCGGACTGTCTGCCATCGGACTGCCATTCGACGGGGAACTGATCCGCGCTCTCGTCGCCTGGACGATCTATGCCAACTTCGCGATCGCGTCCTTCAACCTGATCATCGCCCACCCGCTCGACGGCGGGCAGATGCTCCACGCGATTCTCTGGAAGCTCACGGGCGACAGGGAAAAGTCCGAGCGCGCATGCCAGTGGATCGCGATCGGGATCGGCCCGTTTCTCACGGGCGCGGGACTCCAGCGGGAAAGCCCGATCATGGTTCTCGTCGGCATGTACCTCCTCCTGAACGGCTTCGTCCGCCTGCAGAAAACTCCGGCTCCGTCCGCCTGACCCTTCGACTCCTGCGTCGCTCAGGGTCTTTTTCTTTTCGACGAAAAAACCGGTCACGCGACCGGTTTGGATTTCCTCCGCTGGCCGAAGAAGGCGAACGCGGTGATGAGGCTGTTTCCAATGACGAGATAGATCGGCAAGGCGAGGTTCTCGGGAGTAAGGATCGTGCTCGACAGCGCCCCGAGCGCGGCGGCAATCGTCGCAAGGAACCAGGGAAAAGCCGCCTCGGACCTCGGGTCGCGCCAGGTCTTGAAGATCGTCGGCGCGTCGGCGACCACGTAGGCCAGGATGTCGAAGGCGAGCGAGAGCGGACCGTTTCGCGTGATGGCGTAGCAGGCGATCGCTAGGATCGCGAGGGGGAGGCAGATCTTTTCCACCAGCCCGAACTGTTTCGACCCGTATCCGCGGAGACACAGGACAATGATCACTCCCATCACGACGGCCGTCGCCACCATGTACAGTACCGACCAGGAAATCCCGCCCGCCGACGTCACCTGGATCCAGATTGCCACCAGCTGAAGGACGAGCCATAGCGACCAGGAAACGACATTCGGCCGCGTCCCGCCAGGGCGAAGGATGTCCTTTACGTAGGGAATCATCCCAGACAGTTGAATGATTCCCGCGATGATGCCAATGAGGAGATGCCAGTTCATAGATGAACGCAGTATAGCCAATATTTGGCGAATTTGATAGGATACCCGCGATATGTCTGGACACTCTCATTGGCACAACATTCAGCTCAAGAAAGGAAAATCGGACGCGCGCCGCGCCGGGGCGTTTTCTAAGTTGGTGAAGAACAT
>CAIMOJ010000072.1 GCA_903843045.1 Candidatus Uhrbacteria bacterium | reverse complement strand
TTGACGAGCCGGGACCCGGTCGTCGCGTCGGACATCGAGAAGCTGTTGGTCGCGAAGACCGACGAGAATGCGAAGCTGTCCGTGACGCAAGTCGATGACCGCACGCTTAAGGTTGCGTTCGACAAGCCGCTCGCGTCCGACGAGATCGTGAAGTTCGCGCTGCCGACCACGACCACCTGGCCGGACGGGCAGACGGCGACGCGCGAGTATAACTGGGCGTTTCAGGCGAAAGGCGACTTTCAGGTGACGGGAATGATCCCGGGCGACAAGGTCACGGGATTGCCGCTCGACGCGGGGATCGAGTTTACGTTCAACTACGAGAATATCGACAAGGCAGAGTTTCAGAAGGCATTTTCCATCGAGCCGAGCGTGGCCGGTCACGTGGAGTCGTCGCGCCGCACGTTCGTATTCGTCCCGGAAAAGCTCGCCCCTCTTACCGCGTATACCGTGACGCTCAAGGGAACGCTTCCGCTCATCGGTTCCAGCGAGACGCTTGGCGACGACGTGAAGTTCGCGTTTGAGACCGCCGCGGAGGGGGAACGCGGAACGACGTTTGACGTGCAGAACCGGTTCGTGAACGTGACCCCGTCGCAGACCGTCGCGATGCCGTTTTATTACGGCCCGTCCGACAACGCCCCCGGGAACCCAGTCCCTCCGCACGTGAAGCTGTACCGCTACGCCTCCAAGGACGCGTTCGTCGCCGGAATCAACGCGCAGCAGGGCGCCTGGCGCGCCACCACGACGGCGGATGATTTTTACGACACGAAGAACCAGAAGCCGGCGCAGGAGTTTGACGCGCAGGTTACCGACGACAACGGCCAGAGCTACGCGGTGTTTCCCGCAACCGTTCCGGACGGATTTTACATTGCCGACATCACCGAGGCGGGCGTCCGCGCCTATGCCTTCCTCGTCTCGAGCGACCTGACGAGCTACGTCTCGCGCGCCACGAACAAGACGCTGTTCTGGGTGAACGACGCGGTTTCGGGCAAGCCGGTGCAGGGGGCGACCGTCGGATTCCTTGGGAACGCTGAACGCGGCACGACCGACGCGCAGGGAATTGGGTCCGTCGCGACGTCGGAAGGGCAGGGATCGTACGTCGACATCCGGTCGGGGGATCAGACCGTCTTCATGCCGTTCGACGGGAGCGGGGCGGTTCGGAACGTGGACAATGTTTCCCAGGGAAATTGGACGTACCTGTACACCGACCGGCCCACGTACAAGCCCACGGACACGATGCGCTTCTGGGGGTACATCGAACGCCGCGATGACGCGGTGCGGCCGTCGAAGGTCACCGCCGACGTTGGATTTGCCAAGGTCGACGTCGACGTGACGAAGAACGGGACGTTTTCCGGGACGATCGACATCAAGAACGTGGACCCAAGCTACTATCCGCTCCAGATTGTCTGGGACGGTCAGACCGTCGCGACGCGGACGGTCAACGTGAGCGACTATGTGATGCCCGCGTACACCCTTGCCATCGAACCGGACACGCGCGCCGTGTTCGTGGGCGACAAGATCGGCTACGCCGTTCATGGAGCTTTCTTCGAAGGGACTCCGGTGAGCGGCCTCGAGGTCCATGTCACTGGCGACTGCGGGCTCGACCAGGTGGTGACGCTCGATGTGGCCGGAAACGCGCACGGCTCGTTTTCCTGCGATTACGAGAATGGCCAATACTACCCGATGTCGAAGTGGATGAACGCGGTGCCAAACCGGCCGGAGGAAGGGCAGATCAGCGGCGGGAACACCGTGCTTGTCTTCGGTCCGAAGGTGTACGTCGACGCGTCGTACCAGAACACCCGGACGGAGAACGGCGTGGGGACGGTCGAGGCGACCATCCGCAACACGCAGGCCGTCGACTCGCAGGATCCGCTTGTCTTCGGTCCGACGACGCGCTCCGGACAGGCGGTCAGCGCGACGGTGACGGAGATCACGTACGTCCGGCACGAGATGGGGCAGACGTACGATTTCGTTCGCAAGGAGGTCATCAAGCAGTATTCCTACGAGCGCGTGGAGAAGAATGTCGCCATGGTTCTCCTGTCGTCCGATACCGACGGGGTCGTCCGTTACCAGTTCCCGGCGACCAACAAGGAGGCGAACTACCGCGTGGACCTGTCCGCGACCGATGAGCTTGGCCGGACGGACTCAAGGGAAATTTCCGTCTGGCAGCGCACGGATTTCGAACGCTACGACTCCTCGAACGCGCTGTCGTTCAATAACGATGACGTGGATCCGAAGCATGACCAGTGGAACTTTCCGGGATATAAGATCGGCGAACAGGTGCATGTCTCGGTGTACCAGCACGGCACGCCGTTTGCGGCGCCGACCGGGAGCAACTTTCTGTACTACCAGGCCCACCTTGGAATTCGTGAGACGGAAATAACCGCGAGCCCGTCATATTCCTTCCAATTCGAGGCGAAGGACCTGCCGAACGAGTCGGTGTACGGCGTCCTGTTCGATCACGGCCTCTACCAGCAGGTCGGGCAGATGGGGTGGTGGTACGGGTCGATCGGATTTCCGGTCTCGTACGATTCTTCGCAGTCGAAGCTCACGGTCGCGGTGACCTCCGACTCATCGACGCACAGGCCCGGGGATGACGTGTCTCTTTCGGTCCATGTCACCGACAAGGGCGGGGCGCCGGTTTCGGCCGCCGTGAACATGAACGTGGTCGACGAGGCATACTACGCGCTCTATCCCGAACAGGTGAGCCCTCTTCAGGATCTCTACCGCTGGGTAGACGACGGCGTGATTGCCACGGCCGTCACGGAAAGCGCGAGGGTGGCGTCGATGGGGGCCGAGAAGGGCGGAGGGGGCGACCGCGGGCTTGGACGCTCCATCTTCAAGGATACCGCCGACTTCCAGGTGATTGAGACGAATTCCGCTGGCGACGGAACGATGAAATTCAAGCTTCCGGACAACATTACGCAGTGGCGCGTCACGGCGCAGGCGCTCGACGCGGCGGGGAAGCGCGCGGGCGACACGAAGATCGAGGTCAACGCGACCCTGCCGTTTTTCCTGACCCCGGTCATCGGACAGTCGTATCTGACGGGCGACGCGCCGACGCTGATCGTTCGCTCCTCGGGAACGATGGTCGGGCTCGGCGATTCCGTTCAGTATGACATCACGGTTCCGGACGTGTCGTTCGAGCAGAAGACGTCGGCACCGGCCGGCGACACGGTCCGGTTTGACCTGCCGGCGCTCTCGCTTGGCACGCACAACGTGACGATTGACGCGAAGACGGACACGTACCAGGACAGGATCACGCGGACGGTCACGATCGTTCCGTCGCGCCTCATCCGACCCGTCGTCGCTTCTACGACGGACGTCGGTTCCATCGCGGGGGCTACGGACCGCATGACCGACCTGACGTTCCTCGACGCGGGGAAGGGCCAGTATTATGGCGAGCTCCAGGGCCTTGTCGGCTGGTGGGGAGACCGCGCCGACGAGTCGCTCGCGCGCGTGGAGGCCGCCCAGCTTCTGAAGGACACGTTCGGCGAGGATGAGTCGACCGGCGATTTCGTCGCGAGCGCGTACCAGGACCGCGGCATCAAGCTGTTGCCGTACGGCAGCGAGGACTTCGACCTGTCCGCGCGCGTCGCGCTGCTCGGTTCGGACACCCCGTTCAACGAACAGAACCTCGCGGCCTACTTCCAGGACAAGCTCGACGACAAGGACCATCCGCTCACCCCGGTGCAGACCGCCATGGCCTTCGCGGCCCTGTCGTCGCTCGGCGAGCCGGTCCTCGCCCAGTTCCAGCGCGCCGTCCCGACGCTTGGCGACGATTCCGACGTACGCCTCTGGGTGGCAATGGGCCTTCACGCGGCGGGCAACGACGAGTCTGCGCGGACAATTTACCGCGACCTCGTGACGAAGGAGGGCAAGCAAAAGGACGGGTACATCTACCTCCCGTCGAAGGAACTCGAATCCGCGGTCGAGCGCACCTCGCTGCTCGCCATTCTCGCCGGCGGCCTCAATGAACCGCAGCGCGACCAGATCCACGACTACGTCACCAATATGCCAACCGGCGACACGACGCTGCCGCTCGAGCGCGTCCTCTACGTGAAGCAAACGCTCCCGAGCCTGATCGGGGAAGCGACCGAGTTCTCCTACGGCCTGCATGGGGAGCGCAAGTCCGTGACGCTCGTCGCGAACGGTCAGAACGTCCTTTCGTTCAAGGTTTCGCCGGACGACCTGTCGCAGCTTTCGATTCAGGTGGCGAAAGGAAGGCTTCAGGTCGTCAGCCACTACGACACGGCGCTTGTCGACCCAAAGGCTCCGGTCGACGCGGACCTTGGCGTGTCGCGTACCTTCTCCGTCGGAAACGCGGTCGCCTCGACCTTCAAGGAAAACGACCTGATTCGCGTCACGCTGAAGTACGCGGTCCCGAAGACGAACTGCTCGAATCCGGACAGCCAGGTTCCGTGCGAGTCGTACCAGCTTACGGACGTCCTTCCGTCCGGTCTCGTCGCGATTACGCCGTCGCAGAGCAACATGTGGTCCGAGATGTCCGGCGACGCGTGCGCCGACTATCCCTCGAGCATCATCGGCCAGCGCGTGACCTTTTTCGTCAACGAGTTTGGCGGAAACACCAACTGTCACGACGCGAACCTGCTCTACTACTACGCCCGCGTCGTCACCCCGGGAACGTACGTCGCCGAGCCGGCCTACATCCGGTCGTCCCGCACGCCCGACATGAACAACCATTCCGATGCC
>CAIMOJ010000071.1 GCA_903843045.1 Candidatus Uhrbacteria bacterium | reverse complement strand
GCGATCAAGGGGACCGAGCAGGACAAAAAAGCGTGGTACGTCGCGGCCGCCGACTTCGTGACGACGACCGACGGTTCCGGCATCGTGCACACGGCGGTCATGTATGGCGCCGACGACTTCGAGCTTGGGAACAAGATCGGGCTGCCGAAGTATCACCTCGTGAAACTCGACGGGACGTTTTTGCCGAACGCGGATTTTCTTGCCGGCCGTCTCGTCACCGACGAGGCCGTCACGATCGACATCATCAAGGATCTGGCGCATCGCGGGCTGCTCTTCAAGAAGGAAAAGTACGAGCACTCGTACCCGCACTGCTGGCGCTGCAAGTCGAAAGTGATCTACTACGCCAAGGACTCGTGGTACATTCGCATGAGCTCGCTGCGCGACAAGCTGCTCGAGGAGAACGAGAAGATCAACTGGGAGCCGGCGCACATCCAGCAGGGGAGGTTCGGTGAGTGGCTGCGTGAGGTGAAGGACTGGGCGTTCAGCCGCGAGCGATACTGGGGGACGCCGCTGCCGATCTGGGTATGCCAGGAGTGCGGCGAGAAGACGTGCGTGGGATCGTTCGCCGAGCTCGGAGTGGGCAAGGACTTCGACCCGCACCGCCCGTACGTCGACGAGGTGTTCGTGAAGTGCGCGAAGTGCGGCGGATCGAGCCGTCGCGTGAAGGACGTGTGCGACGTGTGGTTCGACTCGGGCGCGATGCCGTACGCGTCGGGCGAGTTTGCGCGCAACCACTATCCCGCCGATTACATCTGCGAGGCGATCGACCAGACGCGCGGATGGTTCTACACGCTGCTCGCCGTCTCGACGGCGCTCGGTCTCGAGCGCCCGTTCAAGAACGTCATCTGCCTCGGCCACGTGCAGGACGCCAAGGGCAAGAAGATGTCGAAATCCCTTGGAAATATCGTAAAGCCGATGGAAATGATCGAGGCGTACGGCGCCGATTCGGTGCGCTGGTACATGTACACCATCAACCAGCCGGGCGAGAGCAAGCGGTTCGACGAGAAGACATTGGTGGAGATGCAGCGCAGCGTGTTTGGGATTTTGGGAAACGTCGCGGCGTTCTATGAGACGTATCGGGAGGGGGAGGGTCGAAGGGTCGAAGGTTCGAAGGTTCGAAGCATTCTCGACGAATGGATAATTACCCGTACCCACCAGACGATCCGCGAGGTGACCGAAGGTCTCGACGCGTATCGTGTGACCGAGCCGGCGCGTCTCGTCGCGGTTCTCATCGACGACTTGTCGACATGGTGGCTCCGCCGCTCGCGTGACCGGTTCAAGGCCGACGACGAATCCGACAAATCCGCCGCGCTCGCGACGCTGCGCGAATCGCTCATGACGATCGCCAAGCTGCTCGCTCCGTTCGCGCCGTTCTTCGCGGAGGACCTGTACCTTCGTCTCGGAGGAGATCTCGAGTCCGTCCACCTCGAAGCCTGGCCGACGTTCGACGCGGCGGCGATCGACGAGGACGCGCTCGCAAAGATGCAGCAGCTGCGCACCGTCGTCTCCAAGCTCCTCGAGGCGCGATCGAACGCGGGCAAGAACGTCCGACAAGTCCTCGCCGCGGCCATCGTCACGATCCCGTCGGGCGAGCTCGGCGAGGAATATCTCGCGCTGATTCGCGACGAGGTGAACGTCAAGAAAGTGATCGTCGAGAAGGGCGGTACCGAGTGCTCGCTCGACCTGACGATGACCCCGGAGCTGGTCCGCGAGGGAACGGTCCGCGAGATCGTCCGCCGCGTGAACGCTATGCGCAAGAACGCCGGGCTCACGATCGAGGATCGCATCGAGGTCTACGTCGAGTCCGTCGAATCGGAAGTCGCCACCGCGCTCGAGGAGCACCGCGACGCCCTCGTGACCGGCGTCCTCGGCACGTCGCTGCGAACGACGGGGGATCGTCCCGCGAACGCGGAAACGTTCCGCGCGAACGAGTTCGAGATGACGGTCGGGTTCGAGAAAATCGTATGAGCCTCGCGCACGGCTTAGTCCGAATCGTCGAGACGCTCAAGCGCCAGCTCCATCTCAAGACCTACCAGGTAGAGTACGCCTTCGTCTTCCTGTCCCTCGCCGCGGTCGCCGCCGGCCGCATCCTGCTCACCGGCCACGGCTGGGTTGAGTGGATCGGCGTCGCGGCCGTGTGCGGAACGTTCGCCCACGCGTCCGTGGCAAACCGGCTGGAGGAGCGGGAAGAGAAGCGCGTCCGTCAGACCGGCGCGCCGGACGTAGAGTGCTATGCAAAGCTCGCGCGCTACTTCTTCCTGAAGGAAACCGCCTGGTTCGTCTACTTCGTCCTCGTTGGCGCCTACTCCGCGCTCGTCGGCGTCATCTTGTTCCTGCTGTACGGCCGGTGGAGAAAGCTTTGGAGGAGGTATCATCCGGCATAGGGAAAAAGGCGGGCCACTCGGCTCGTCTTTTTCGTGTATACTGTCCATATTCACTGACATCCGACTATGTCCGAGACGCCAACCTTCGAGCCTGACCGGCGAGACCATGTGTCCCACGACAATCTTTTGTTGGCAGCGGCTGACCGCCTGGCGCGTGCCATCAGGGAATTCCGTCCGGACCGGAAGTACCGGATGCGGGTGCCCGAGGCGCTGATCGTGGGAGGGTATGTTCGCGACCAGGCGCTGGGGCTCGACCCGAAGGACGCGGATATCGAGGTATACGGCGTGGATCCGGAACGTCTGTACGCGCTTTTGGAGAAGATGTTTGGGAAGACGAAGGAGGTCGGCAAGGCGTTCGGAGTGATCAAGGTGCCCATCGGCGACGGTCTGGAGCTGGACGTCTCCATTCCGCGGCGCGACTCCAAGGCAGGGAAGGGACATACCGGGATCCAGGCTCAGTCCGATCCGTCCATGAGCGTCAAGGAGGCGGCGCGACGGCGCGACTTTACCGTGAACACGATGGCGATGAACCCGCTGACCGGCAAGCGGCACGATCCGTTCGGCGGGATGGACGACCTTCGCGCGAAAATCCTGCGAGTGACGGACCACGAGCAGTTTCAGGAAGATCCGCTGCGCGTCCTCCGGGCCGTGCAGTTCGTGGCTCGCCTTGAGTTTTCCGTCGACCCGGAAAGCGAGCGGCTGATGCGCGAGATGGTGGAACGTGGCGACCTGGCCGAGCTGCCGCCGGACCGGGTCACGAAGGAGCTGGAGAAGCTTTTGACGAAGGCCCCGCGACCGTCGGTCGGGTTCGAGTTCGGACGGAGGATCGGGCTCGTAGAGCGCCTGTTCCCGGAGGCCGAGGCGCTCGTGGGCGTTCCGCAGGAGCCGGAGTGGCATCCGGAGGGCGACGTCTGGGTCCACACGATGATGGTGGTGGACGCGGCGGCAAGGATTGCGCGTCGCGACGGGCTGTCGTTGGAGCAGGCCCGTCCGCTGATGCTCGGCGCGCTCGACCATGACTTTGGAAAGCCCTCCACGACCGAGTTTCTCGACGGCCGCATTCGAAGCCGGGGTCACGAGGACGCCGGGGAGGAGCCGACGCGGAAGATGTGCGAGCGGCTGACGTTCAAGCAGGACGACGTGGAGGCGGCGGTCGCCATCGCGGTTAACCATCTGAAGCCGGGGACGTTGTATCGCGCGCGGTTGTCGAACGAACTTGATGAGAAGCAGTACGTCAACGCCGTCCGAAAGCTCGTGCGTCGCCTTGGCAAGACGTCCTGGCGCGTCCTCCTCGCCGCGAGCGAGGCCGACTTCCGAGGGCGGACGATCCCGGGCTGCGACGTGGATCCGTATCTTCCGGGAAAAATGCTGGCGGAAACGGTCGTTGCGCACGGACTCGACCAGGAGGCCGCGAAGAAGCTCGTGCAGGGGCGCGACCTGATCACGATCTTCGGGCTCAAGGCGAAGGACCGGACGGGCTCGCCCATCTTTGGCACGATTCTCGCGGCCGTCGAGGCGGCCCGGGACGACGGGAGGGTGGAGACCCGGGAGCAGGCGCTGGCATTCGTCCGAGACTATCTTTTCAAAAATCCTCTATGAAAAAAACCGTCCTCATCATTCCCCCGAACGACCCGGAGGCGCTCATGATCTACGAGATCGCGAAGGGGCTTGGGATCCAGATCATCCGCTCGCCGCAGCCGCACGGGGCCGATCTCGACAGGGAACTCGACATCGTTCCGCTCGTGAAGGCCGGCGGCTGGGAGCGCGTCGTGATCGTCGAGATGCCGGGCCTGAAGACCGAGGCGAAGCTTCGGAAGCTTGGGGTCGACGTCGTCATCATCGACCACCATCACTACACCGGCATCGAGCGGGCGCACGACACGAAGGGAAGGTCGCTTCCGTCGTCGCTTGAGCAGTTTCTGAAATTGTTCCGCGTGACGGATGCGAAACTTTTAAAGCTCGGCTACGATCCGCGCATCGTCCTCGGCATCGGCGTGATGGACCGTGGGTTCGTGTGGGCAATGCAGAAGGACGGGTTCACGGAGAAGGAAATCACGGCGACGATCGCGCTCCAGCGGACGCTCCTCGGATCTCACGGGATGCTGAAGGACGAGGATCGCAAGATGGCCGTGGCGCGCAAGGCGTGGGACCGTCGCACGCAGTGGGAAGGCTACCAGATCGTCCAGCATGGCACCGACGTCGAGATTCGCTCGCGCGTCTCGATGATCGTCGCACTCGAGGTAAAGAAGCCGACGCCGATCATCTTCGTCGAGAAGAAGCGCGGGCTCATCTACGTCCAGGAGTCGGAAAACGCCATGGACCTTTTCCGCAAATTCGGAGGGTTTACCTTCGGCGTCGACCATAACTGGGGGTTCCGGAACGTTCCGGGAAAGAAGAGCGTTTCACTCAAGGACGTGCAGCTATGCCTGACACAGCTCCGATAAACAAGGTCAGCAAGGTCGTCGTCGCGAACATGTTCGCGATGGTGATCGTCCATATCGCGGGAGCGGCGCTTGGAATCTACGCGCTGATGGTCCTCGCGGGCGACGCGCTGCCCGGATGGCAGGTCGCGATCCTCGAGCGCTCGATGTTCTTCGTGCCGCTGTTCGTTTTGTTCGAGCAGGTCGGATTCGTGGCGAAGGGAGCGTTTCCGCGGACGACGGGCGGCGTGATCGGGTCGGTGATCCCGATGGTCGCGACCGTCGCGTTCTCGTACTGGCACTTTGGCAACTGGCTCAACGTCGCGCTCGACCTCTCCATGCCGATGCTCGGCATCACCGGCCTTGTCTGGCTCGTTGCCGGCATCGGGTTTCCGATCCTCGCGTTCATCGAGGATCCCGGCATCGCCGCCATCGGGCTCGGCCTGTTCTTCCTCGTCATGTACGCCATGTTCATCGTTCCAACCGTCGGCGTTCTCATTTCGCTGTTCACCTTTGCCGGCCACACGATCTTCGCGAACGGCGTGACGAACACGGGCGTTTTCCTTTTGTTGTCGATGGTTGGTATCATCCTGTCCGAAGGATACCGCTACGCGACGGCCTTGGGCGCGTTCGGGGATGACGAATAGCATTATGGACGAATCCGATGAGAAACCGACCCCGATCCAGCTGATGTCGGTCGCCGAGATGGGCGGGTGCCCGGAGGTCGACCTGCATGGGAAGGACGTGATTGACGCGGAGACGACGGTGGAGGGATTCCTGTCTCGGGCGTATCGCGACGGCGATCCGGTCGTGAAGATCGTCCATGGGAAGGGGACGGGAAAGCTGCAGGACGTGATCCGGAAGCTGTTGCGCGACCATCCGCTCGTGGTCGCGTCGGGCGGATCGAGCCGGATGGACGAGATGGGCGCGGTGATTTACGCGGTAATGAGGCTTCCCGTATGATTCCATTCCTGATCGGGCTCGCGGGACATTCCGGCGCGGGAAAATCGACGCTTGCCGACCACTTGGAGCGGCAGGGCGGGGTGAAGCGGTTTCGGTTTGACGCGTACTACAAGGACCGCTCGCAGTGCCCGACGCTCGACGGCCGCCCGCACTGGGACCTTCCCGACAGCCTCCACCTCTCCGAGGCCGCCGAGGCGCTTGCCGAGCTCAAGGCCGGGAACGACATCCTGCTCCCGACCTATTCGCGACGCGAGGATCGTCGCGTCGGATCCGCGCTCTACCGCCCTGCGCCGGTGATCTTCGTGGAGGGGCTCATGCTGTTCTCAAACGAGGCGATCCGGAAGATTCTCGATCTTCGTCTCTGGTTGGAAGTCCCGGAAGAAATCGCGCTCGCTCGTCGGTTGGAACGCCAGCCCGACTATGACGTCGACTATCACCGTCGTGTCGCGCTCCCGGCCGCCCGGGAGTTCGTCGTCCCGTACCGGTCGCAGGCCCACGAGATCATCGACGGCACGAAGTCGGCCGCCGAGGTCGCGAACGAGACCGATCGGATCATTCGAAGGCATTTGGGTGTATACTAGGGGAAAGTTTGAAGTTCTAAGTTTGAAGTTCGAAAAAAGTTTTAAGGTTTAAGTCGTAAAACTTTAAACTTTCATCCTTTCTGCCTTCATCCTTT
>CAIMOJ010000070.1 GCA_903843045.1 Candidatus Uhrbacteria bacterium | reverse complement strand
CGACAATTCGTCGACGGCCTTGTTCGTCGCCTCGTCCAAATCCGGCTTGTAGCACACCACCTGAACGATTCCCGTCCCATCACGGAGGTCGATAAACGCAAGCTTGTCGCCCATGCGACGAATGTTCTGCACCCAGCCGTTGACGCGGACGGTCTCTCCGATGTGGGTTGTGGTTTCAATGCTCCAGGTTCGGTTCATATAGTTGAGATAGGGTTCGTAGGGTTGCCAGGGTCGAAGGTTCGGAGAGCCGCGGTTCTTCGAACCTTCGACCCTCGTCAACCTCCTTTCCCCTATTTCACGACCCCGAGATACTCGACGGTCGCGTCCGTTTCATGAGTGAGCTGCGTTTCGATCTTGGTCGCCAGATCGTACAGAAACAGGTTCCCATCGCGATCGACGACCATCGTATCTCCGAACCAGTCCTTGACGACGCCGTTCACGGTCGCGACGGACGGACCCTTAATGCTCGTGACCGTCGAGAGCGGAGACCCGTACAGATGCACCGCATACTCCATCCCGTCTTCGGACACCATCGGATTTTCCACGACGGACTTCGTCGAAGCGACGGCGGCTCCCGCGAGCAATCGGCTCTTGTTCGTATCGAGGTCGACCAGATATGCGGACGACGGACCGGTCGGATCCGCGCCAAGATTTTCCGGCGGAACGAACGTTACACCGACGAGCGTTTTTTGCCGCGTGTTGATCTCGTACTGATACAGGTTGTGTTTTCGCACGTCCGTAATTTCCGTGATGACCCCCGACGGAATATCAAGTCGCCACAATCCCGCGACGTACGACTCGGTCTCGACGCGACGACCGAGATAGATCGCGCTCTTGTCGTCTGCGACGGCGACGGGCGTGAGATATCCATCCTCCAAGGAGGAAAACACGCCGAGATCCTTCAGGTCGATCGTGTACGCATGCATCCATTTCTCTTCGTCCATCATGCCATAGACCGTCAGCACAAGGACATCCACGACCGAATTGAAGTTGCACTCAATTTTAAAGATACTATCTTGATCGTTTTTCTCGCACAGGCCTGTCGACTGGTTGAATCGTGCGACACCCGGACCCTCAAAACCCTCTATTGGCCCGACCGTCTTCTTCGTTGCGAGCGAATACGCGTATCCCTTCGCATCTTCGTCGCGAGACGACGCAACGGACCACATGACTTGAGGATGATCATCCGCGGCCGGCGGAAACATGACAGCAGTCTCGCCAGGCGCGAATGAATCCCCGTGCATCAAAAATCGCACGAACAACGCCCCGGCGAACGCAAGGACGATGACAGCGACGATAAGCGCGGGTACAAGCTTTTTCATATCGACACGTTTCCCCTCCTCATAGGGAGGAGGGGTCAGGGGTGGTCGTCGCGACGTCTACGGCGTAATCCTATTAATCAACCTCGGAAACGGAATCGTCTCCCGAATGTGCTGCAGCCCGCAGACCCACGCGACGATGCGTTCCAATCCGTACCCGAACCCCGAGTGCGGGACGCTTCCGAACCGTCGCAGATCGAGATACCACTGGTACGGTTCGGTCGGGACGTTGTGGTCCTTCATGCGCTGGAGGAGCTGGTCGTAATCGTCCTCGCGCTGGGAGCCGCCAATGATCTCGCCGTATCCTTCCGGGGCGAGCATGTCGGCGTTGAGAACGCGCGTCGGATCCATCGGGTCGCGCTTCATGTAGAAGGCTTTGACGACGGCCGGATATTTCTCGACGAAGATCGGGCGGTCGTAGAGTTTGGTGAGAACCGTCTCGTCGTCTCCCCCAAGGTCGTCCATGTCCTGGATGTCGCTCCCGAGCTCGCGGAGTTTCGCGACGGCCTCGGCGTGCGTCATGCGCACGAACGGGGCCTGGACCTTTTCAAGCGCGGAAACGTCGCGCTCAAGGATGGCGAGCTCGACGCGGTTCTTTTCGAGGACGTCCTTCACGATGCGGCACACGAGCCCTTCCTGCACGGCGAGGTTCCCCTCGTGATCGACGAACGCAGCCTCGGCGTCCATCATCCAGAACTCGGTGAGGTGACGGCGGGTCTTGCTCTTCTCGGCGCGGAACACCGGGCCGAAGTCGAACGCGCGGCCGAGGCTCATGATGCCGGCCTCAAGGTACAGCTGGCCCGACTGCGACAGGTACGCGTTGCCCATGTCGAAGTACTCGATGGAAAATAGCTCGGTCGTTCCCTCGCACGCGGTCGGTGTCAAAATCGGCGTGTCGAACTTCACGTAGCCGTTCTCGTTGAAGTACGCGAACGTCGCGTTGATGATCGTGTTGCGCACGCGCTGGATCGCCCACTGCGATTCCGAGCGGAGCCAGAGGCTGCGCTGGTCGAGAAGAAAATCGGGCCCGTGTTCCTTCTTACCGATCGGAAAGTCCTCGGTCGGAATCTGGATCGCCGCGAACGACACGCCCGTCAGCTCGAACCCGGACGACGATCGCGCCTCGGCCTTCACCGTTCCGCGCACGATCACGGACGACTCGATGCGCACCGTGTCGAGCACGGCCCACTGGTCCTCGGGCAGCTCGGCCTTCGAGTAGACGACCTGTACGCGCCCCGTTCCGTCGCGCAACTGCAAAAAGAAAATTTTTCCGCTGGACCGGAAATTATACGCCCAT
>CAIMOJ010000069.1 GCA_903843045.1 Candidatus Uhrbacteria bacterium | reverse complement strand
GAGGTGTTTCCGAACATCGATCCGTCGAGAACGTCGACGTGTACCGTCTCGCAGTCGTTCTCGACGAGGCGCAGTTTTCGCTCGAACTCGGCCGCGGACTCGACGAGGAGGGAAGGGATGATTTCAATGGGGCGCATGGGGGTCATAAGGCGCATTGGGCGCATGGGGGTTAACGGGTGGGGCGGGCGGTGGCTGTTGTCTGCTCAGTGTAAATTTGTAGAGAAGATATGCCGCTTTGCTTCTGATTTCTTCGATCTGGTCATACTCTGTCTGGATGAAATATCCCAGATCTCTTGCAAGTTCCAGCAGATATTCGGTTTCCGTCAGGGATCCGCCAGCGATATCCAAGTAACGGAGCAGATCTTTGACGGAATGTTTTGCGTAACCCTCGACGATGTTCGTTGGAACGGAAACGGCGGCTCTGCGCAACTGACTGGTCAGCGCGTACCTTTCGTGAACAGGGAACGATTCGGTCATCGAATACACTCGCAACGCATATGCGTGCGCGGCCTGCCATACAATTAGTTGTCGGTACGGTTTTTTCGCTTGATGCTGTCCTTGGTCTACGTTCATATTCCCAATGCACCCCATGCGCCTTATGCGCCAAATGCGCCCAGACTACCCCCCGAACTCCTGGCTCTCGATCTCATCGACTTTTTTGAGGCGTCGGACGTGGCGTTCCTCGCCGGAAAACGGCGTGTCGAGCCAGTGCTGGACGATCTCGAGAGCCTCCTTCGTCGAAAGGAACCGACCCGGAAGGCAGAGGACGTTGGAATCGTCATCGGTTCGGGACGTCCGCGCCACCTCCGCGTTGAACCCCGTTGCCGCGCGCACCCCGCGCACCTTGTTCGCCACGATGCAGATTCCTTGGGCGTTTCCGCACATCACGATCCCGCGCGCGTTCCCGTCGGTCATCACGCGCTTGGCGACGGCATAGCCGAAGTCCGGATAGTCGTCGTTCGCCACCATGTTGTCGTTTCCCATGTCGACGACGGTATACCCGTTTTCCTTGAGATACGTCGTGACGGCCTCCTTCGTTTCAAATCCCGCGTGGTCCGCTCCAAGATAGATGGTTGGTTTCATACGGGTGAGATTATACACGATTCCCTCAGACTTTCTTCAATCTGTCCACCTCGTTCATAAGCGCCTGCAGGTGCGATGTGATCTCGCCGAGCATTTTCTGCTGTGTCCCGTCGCGGGTAATCTCCTCTTCCTCGTCCTCTTGGATCTCATCGACGTCCTTTTGGATCTCATCGACGTCTTCCTGAATCTCATCCACGTCCTCCTGAATTTCGTCCACGTCGCCTTGGATCTCGTCGACGTCGACCTGAATCTCATCAATGTCCTTTTGGATCTCGTCCACGTCCTCCTCGACGTTCTTAAGGCTCTGAGTCTGGCGGTTCATGGTCATCTGGATGAACAGCGCCAGATAGATCGCCTCGAGCGACACGGCCGTGGTCAGGATGAGCAGAACGGTATTCCACTCCGCCATGCCGAACGCCCCAACCAGTCCGCACGCGGCAAACGCAAGCGTGTGAATGACAATGGACGCGACGGATCCGGTCCAGGAAGTGATCCGCTCAACGAGCGGGGGAGGGGTTTGGGTTGGGGTCATATTTGGTGGGGATGATGGGCGAAGGATAGCGGTTTTCGCAGAATTCGTCCATGAAGTGCTATACTTTCCCCGTATGTCCAAATATTGCATCTTCGGCGACTCGATCACCCGCGGCGCGGGCGATCCCGAGCACAATGGCTGGGCTGGGCGGCTTTTGTGCGAACGAGAGACGGTCTCGGATGACCGCGTCTACGTCCTTGGAATCAACGGCGACACGAGCGCGGGTCTCCTTGCCCGCATCGAGGTCGAGGCGCGGGCGCGGAAGGCGGACGCGATCGTGATCATGATCGGGATCAACGATTCGCGGTACTACGGATCAAAAGACAAGCCCGAGACGACGATCGACGGATACCGCGAAAACCTGGCGAAGATCGTTGCCATTGCGCGGACGTTTACGCCAAAGATCACGATGATCGGCATGACGCGCGTCAACGAGGCGAGGTCGATCCCCATCGAGTGGTCGAAGGACAAGTCCTACGACAACGCCACGATTGCCAGCTACGAGTCGGTCCTCCGCGAGTTCTGCGCGACGGAATCGCTCCCGTTCGTCGAAGTCTCGGACGTCCTGACCGTCGACGACCTCGGCGACGGGGTCCACCCGAACGCGGAGGGGTACCGCAAGCTGTACGAGCGCATCGGGCCGCGGATTTAGGTCGCTCCGTTGACAGATCCTTGGTTTCGGACTAGGTTTCTCGAGTCCAAGGAGGACGAATGAGCGATTTTTTGACTGGGTCGGCCGGGTTCGTTCCGTGCGAGCCATCGGAGCTGTTTCAACCGGTTGGCGGCGGGCAGTACGAGTTTCCCTTCGGCGCCTGTTACCAGGTGTACGATCCGTCAACCGGGAACACCATCGTGGGAGCCGGGTCCCCGACGATCTCCTGCGGTTCGTACAGCGGACAGAAGGTTCTGTTCAGGGGAGCGCCCGACCAGGTCCTTGCGCGGGACGGCCTGCTGTTCGCCGCACTCTTCACGAACGGGCTCGCCGCGGACATGGGCAACGGCATTCGCTTCGACTGGAGGAAGCCGGTCGCCCTCGCGGTCGCGAAGGACCTTGAGGTCGACGGTGAGATCCGCCGCCAGATCCCGCGCCCGTTTCAGATCTCCCCTCGCCGGTAACCCGCCGGCGTTTTTCTTTTCCCTCGGTTTCGCATAGACTGTCCGCATATGAAGACCGTCTATTTTGCCACTTCCAACGCCGCCAAGGTCGCCAATGCCAACGCCGCGCTCAAGCCGTTCGGGATCACGGTCAAACAGGCCAAGATCGAGCTTGCCGAGAGCCGGGCCGAGGATCCGGCCGAGATTGCGCTTGAGAAGGCGAAGCAGGCGTACAAGAAATTCAAGAAGCCGCTGCTCGTGGAGGACTCGGGGTTCTTCATCAACGCGCTTGGCGGATTTCCCATGACGCACATCAAGTTCTCGCTCAAGACGCTCGGCATCGACGGAGTCCTCAAGGCGATGCGCGGAGCGAAAGATCGCTCGTGCGAGTGGCGTTTGTCGTTGGCCTACGTCTACGCCCCGGGCAAGACCAAGTCCTTCACATTCGTCGAGAAGGGCGTCATCGCGCCGAGCCCGAGGCCGGTGAATCGCGAGACGATGTCGGACTACTGGCGGCTGTACGTCCCGAAGATGCTCGACGCGAAGAACACGAAGGCACTCTCCGACATGACCGACGCGGAAATGGCCGAGTGGGGCGAATACTTCTACGAGCACAGCCACTTCCGCCAGCTGGGGAGGTGGCTTGCAAGCAGGTAGTCACTTTGCTACGATCCCCTCACAAGTTATTCCTTTACCGGCGGCTGATATCCGCCATTAACTGAAAGTTCTAAGCTCGAAGTCAGAAGTTCGAAAAAAGGAGATAAGGCTTAGGGTTTAAGGCTTCAAACCTTCAACCTTCTATCTTTTTTCGAACTTCAAGCTTCGAACTTCAGACTTTCTTAAACGTTATGCCCGACGAACGGCTTTCGCTTCCCGAGAGGGAAAAGCAGATATTGGAATATTGGGAGAAGAATGCAATCTTCCAGAAATCCTTGGAAAAGCCGGCTCCGATGGGCGATTTTGTTTTTTACGAGGGGCCGCCGACGGCCAACGGGCGTCCGGGCATCCACCATGTGGAAGCCCGTGCGTTCAAGGACCTGATTCCGCGGTACAAGACGATGCGCGGATTCCATGTCGATCGTAAAGGAGGCTGGGACACGCACGGGCTGCCGGTTGAGCTTGAGGTTGAAAAGCAGCTCGGGTTCACGGGAAAGGCACAGATCGAGGAGTTTGGGATCCGGGAGTTCAACGCGAAGTGCAAGGAGTCCGTGTGGACGTATCTCACCGAGTGGCAGGAGTTCACCAAGCGCATCGGGTACTGGGTGGACATCGACAACGCGTACGTGACCTACAAGCCGGAGTACGTCGAGTCGCTCTGGGGGGTCATCAAGAAGATCTGGGACCGCGGCCTGCTGTACCAGGACTATCGCGTCACCCCGCACTGCCCGCGCTGCGGGACCAGTTTGTCGTCGCACGAATTGTCGCAGGGATATCAGGACGTGAAGGACATCTCGGTATACGCGAAGTTCAAGGTCGTCGGAAAGGACAACGAGTTCTTCGTCGCGTGGACGACCACGCCGTGGACGCTGCCGAGCAACGTCGCGCTTGCCGTCGGGGAGAAGATTCGATATGTGAAAGTGAAGGTTGCCGAGGAGTTTCTTTGGTGCGCGAAGGACCGCCTGTCCGTCGTCGCTCCGGAAGCCGAGATCGTCGAGGAGGTCGACGGCTCCGCGCTCGTCGGCATGGAATACGAGCCGCTGTACCCGTACGTCCGCGACGCGATCAAGGGGACCGAGCAGGACAAAAAAGCGTGGTACGTCGCGGCCGCCGACTTCGTGACGACGACCGACGGTTCCGGCATCGTGCACACGGCGGTCATGTATGGCGCCGACGACTTCGAGCTTGGGAACAAGATCGGG
>CAIMOJ010000068.1 GCA_903843045.1 Candidatus Uhrbacteria bacterium | reverse complement strand
GGGCAAGCCCGCCAACTTTTCGGCGAGCTTGTCCCACTCCTCCTTGGGAAACAGGAAAAGCGAAGCGTCGAGACCCCGCGTCACTACCGCCCCCATCGCGAGGTCTCCACGAAACTTCGCCGGGATCGCTACGCGACCCTTATCGTCGATGGTGTGGTTGTATTCCCCAATGAACATAGGGCGAGTAGGAAGTGGTCCCGAGTGCTATTTTTTTAGAAAAAAATAAGCGGTTCAGCGAGAAACCCATTGTCTCTTGCTTCCCCACTTTGTACCACTCGGTACCACTTATTGCCATGATAGACCCTGTGGAACCACTCGTCAATGGAAAAATAGGGTTAGTTATCCACAGTTCGACTTCGGCGGTGAGCCGTCCGCGCTCACTGTCTGCGACAGCGAAGATTCCTTGACCATTTTGGAATTTTCTGATATCTTTCTCAGCCGGCAGACACGCCGGACCTTCCCAGGAGACACGAATGCCACACGTTCGACGAAGCGTGAAAATCCAGATGGAGTGGGCCTGCACGTCATGCCCGACCATCAACAAAGGGACTGACCTGAACTGCGTTACCTGCGGAAACCCGCGGGAAAAGAAGAAAAAAAAGGAGGCGTATCGCCTCCCCGAGAACTTGGAGGCGGCGGAGGTCACGGATGCGGCCACTCGGGCCGTGTTCGACGCCGGACCGAACTGGAGCTGCGAAAGCTGCGGTTCCGACCAGCGGAAACCGAACGGCTCGTGCGGCAACTGCGGCGCGGGAAATCCGACGGAATCAGGGTCGCAAGCCCCGGTTCCGGAGCACCATGAAAGCGTCAGACACGATCCGTTCCCGGCTTCGTTCGAACCCGAGTTCAAGCCGCCGAGCAAGGCGGCAAGCATCGTCCTCGTCGGAGGCATCGCCGCGGGCCTGATCGGGTGCGCCGCGCTGCTGTTCTTCCTCCTGTGGCCGCGCGACGTTGTCGCAAGGGTCGAATCAATCGCATGGAGCCACACGGCCACCCTGCGCCAACGGCTGGTCAACAGCGCCGAGGGATGGCAGCGAAGCGCGCCGTCGGACGCATATGATGCCACGTGCGAGCGGCGCAAAAGCGGGACGGAAAACTGCCATCCGCGCGACTGCAACGGAAAGATGGAATACGAGACGTGCTACGACCAATGCCCGCGCTCCGGCACGGAAAACTGCAACGAGCACGAGTGCAATTGCCACGTGGATCGAAGCAGCTGCAAAGAAGACGGGGCGGGCGGCGCCGACTGTGACGAGGTGTGCGACGAGTGCTACGACCAGTGCCCGCGCACCGGCACCGACGACTGCAATCCCCACGATTGCAACGGCAAGATGGTCTACGAGACCTGCTACGACCAGTGTGACGTATTCGAGAACTGGTGCCAGTACCGCTATGACACCTGGCCGGTCGCAACGACGAAGACCACGTCGGGAACCACCCACGAGACGTTCTGGCCGGAACTCACCGCGACCGGAAACGACCAGCGACTCGAACGCTCGGAAACGTACGAGGTACGATTCTCGGACGAAGTGGATCGCTGGACATACAAGCCCGACGGACTCCAGGCGTTCGCGCGGTTCGATCCCGGAACATCCTGGAACGCGACCGTCACCGTCGGCGGTGTCATCTCCCCCGTCGCGCCGGTACAAACGACTGTCCAGGCCCGCTGACCCTCGACCCCATTCGAGGGTCGTTTTTAATTTGTCCCGCGATGATAACAAAAATCCCGTCTTCCCATGGACAAGGCGGGATTTTCGACGACGAGGCGCTCCTACCACGCGATCTCCCCGGCGTGGACGAACGTCGGATCCGGGCTCCAGGAGGCGATCCTGCCGATGGTCCAGACGGACTCCGCGGGGGTTGCCTCGCGCGGGAAGGTTCCGACGATGCGCATCGGGACGAGTTCGATGGTGCGGGTTCCGTCGGCATTCCAATGGAACTTCACGACGACGGACTCGTTCTGATCCTCTCCAATCTGGTCGAACACGAAGTTGCCTAGCGAGTACAGGATCAGGCCGTCCTTGTACTTCTCGATTCCCTCAAGAACGTGCGGATGGCTGCCAATGACGACGTCTGCGCCGGAGTCGATGGCAAGGTGGGCGAGCTCGGTCTGGCGGGCGGTATGGCCGTGATTGTACTCGACGCCCCAGTGGAACGACACCGCGACGACGTCGCCGAGCTTCCTGGCGGCGGCGATGTCCGCGGCGATCTGGGCGTTGTCGAGCGGGTGGTAGAGATCCTGGTAGGCGAGGAAGACGATGAGCGGGTTGCCCGGTTTGCCGACGAGGGAGCCGGTGTCGTTGGCCTGCGGCTCACTCGGCGACCCGACAGTGGCGACGGGATGATCAGAGTAGTCGCCAACCGGACGGAACCCCGCATCTTTCAGAATCTGGAACGATTCCTGCCAGCCGACCTTTCCATAGTCGTCGACGTGGTTGTTCGCAACGGACAGGTCGGTGAATCCGAGATAATGGAGGGCGTCGACGCGAGCAGGATCGCCTTTAAAGTGAATGGATTTCCCCGTGTCATGCGTCGACGACGTGAGGACGGACTCAAGGTTGCCGAAGACGAGACCGCTGCCATTCACGACGGAACGTGCCGACGCGAACGCGGATTCGACGGTCGTCTTCGCAAGGGCGGTCGCGACGCTGCGGCCGAGCATGATGTCCCCGACGGCGGTGAGGTCCGTCGGCGGGTCCTGTTTCCCTTCCTCGTAGGTGGGGGTGGGTTTCGGCGCCGACGGTCGCGTCGACTCGTAGACGAAATAACTCGTTCCCGGCGCGTCCGGCGTTCCTTGGATACCATGCGACGACGAGTGCCAGACGAGGGTCGAGTCGTTTCCCGAAAAATCGTTCCAAAGCAGGTACGTCATCAGCGAGAACGGGGAGTCGAGATGGTCGGAATGGAGTCCTTGG
>CAIMOJ010000067.1 GCA_903843045.1 Candidatus Uhrbacteria bacterium | reverse complement strand
TACATCCGCGCGCGGATGGACGAGACGACGTGTCTCCGCAACAAGATCGTCCTTCTGGCGTTCCAGCTCGGGACGGGATGGGGCGACGCGGTCGTGCTCTACCGGTCCATCACGATTCCGTTCTCGACGATCCCGGGATTTCCCAGGCTCGGCAAGCTCGGAGGACACAGGCGCGCGGTTGAGATCGGATTCCTCGACGCCGAGTGCGCGGGCGATCCGATCGCCATCCTGCGCGGGCGCGTGCACCTGTACGAGTCGCCAAGCGGCGAGTCCGTCCCGCGCGCGGCCCGGCTGCAGATCTCGATGATGGCGGAGCTCGGCGTGGGCACGTTCGTGCTCACCTGCGCGGCCGGGTCGCTCGACCCAGCAATCCGCGTGGGAACGCTCGCGCTCATCGACAGCTTCGTGATGTTCGGCAACGAGGTGATGCCGCTCTGGGTCGGCGACGAGTTCGTGTCCCCGGAGGATGCGCTCGAGGCAAAGTGGACGGACGCGGCTGTTTCCGCCGCGAAGTCCGCGGGAATCTCGATGGCCACCGGCGTCGGGCACGCCTACGTGCGCGGTCCGCACTTCGAGGGCCGCAGGCACGACAAGGGCAACCTCCGGAAGCTCGGCGCGCGCACCGTGGGCATGAGCCTTAAGCCGGAGTGTTCCACCGCCGCGCTCTACGGAGCGCGCGTGCTCGCGGTCGCGTTCGTTTCGAACGACGACGTCGAGGAGCACGACGACGGCCAGATCTCGTCGCGCGTGAAGGCGGCGGGAGACAAGCTCGGCGCATTCCTCGTCGAGCTCGCCCCGGCGCTCACCTGATCGTTTCGACTCGGCCCCGCGCCTCGCGCGGGGCTTTTTTTGCGCGAAGAAAAAGACAGCCGGCTGGGGCTGTCAAAGAAAGAATGCCTCGAAGACGCGGCGAACCGCTTCGTTCGCGTCCGTCTCCGCGACGACGAACGTGATGCTGCGCTTGGAGGCGCCCTGCGACACCATGCTGACCGGGATGGAGCCGACCGCGGCGAACAGCCTCGCGAGCACGTCGGGCTGCGTGCGGATCCCATCGCCCACGATGCAGACGATCGCCATGCCGGGCTCGACCTCGACGGTCGCGAACGCGCGCAAGTCGTCGAGGAGTCCCTGCGGGACGGCGCGGTCGACGGTCACGGACACGCTGACCTCCGAGGTCGAGACGACGTCCACGACCACCTCGTGCCGCGCGAAGGTCTCGAAGATCCTGGCGAGAAACCCGTGTGCGCCGAGCATGCCGAGCGACACCACGCTGATGACCGTGATGCCCTTCTTCTTCGACGTGACCGACTTGATCGATGGTCGCGCCTCGCTCGTGATAAGCGTCCCGGACGCCTCGGGGTTGAACGTGTTGAGGACGCGCACCGGGATGCCCTTCTCGATCGCGGGAACGATCGTCTTCGGGTGCACGACCTTCGCGCCGAAATACGCGAGCTCCCCCGCCTCCAGGTACGAGAGGTGCGGGAGCGCGGTCGCCGACGAAATCACGTTGGGGTCGGCCGTGAACATCCCGTCCACGTCCGTCCAGATCTGCAGCTCGGCCGCGTCCAGAGCCGCCGCGACGATCGCCGCGCTATAGTCGCTCCCGCCGCGTCCGAGCGTCGAATACTTGCCCGACGCGGACTGCCCGATAAAGCCGGTTACGACCGGGATCGCCGACTCGGAGAGCATCGGGGAAAGGATGGCGGCCGCGCGCGCGCTGGTCGTCGCGAAGTCGACGCCCGCGGAACCGAACTGGTCGTCGGTCGCGATGAGACGGAATGCGTCGGTCGCCTGGGCGCGCGCGCCGTCCGCAACGAGAAGCTCGGCGAAGATCGTCGCGCTCATGCGCTCGCCGAACCCATGCAGCCGGTCTTTCGTGGCAGGCGAAAGCTCGCCAAGCATCTCCACGCCCTGGCAGATCCTCTCGATCTCCGCCCAGAACTCGGACAGGTCCAGGCTCATGCCAAGCTCGACGACGATGGTCGCGTGCCGGGCCATCAGCCGGTCAAGCGCACCCTGCCAGCGGCCGCCGGACAGCGCCAGCTCCCCGAGCGCGATGAGCGCGTCCGTGGTCCCGGACACCGCCGACACCACCACGACGGCCTCGCCGTCTACGGCGCGCACGATCGCGCTCGCCTTCCGCATGGCCTCCGCCGTTCCCATCGACGTTCCGCCGAACTTCAGCACGATTAGATCTCCCATGTTTCCGTACCTCCGCGTGGATCCTATCGGTCGATGCTCGGTTTGGCAAGAAAAAGACCGTCGAAACGACGGTCATGAGGGGGACGGGGAGGTCTGGGCGGCCTGGTAGCGCTCGAACACGTCGTGCCAGAACGCTTTCCGATCGATCGTTTTCGCGCGAACGCTGGCGACGATGTCCTCACACGCGGGCGAAAGCGCGAACTGCATGACAAGCCCGAGCCGATCCATGGACAGGTCGATTGCCTTCACGAGGTCGGCGTCGGAATCAACGTCTCCCGAGAGCGGAACGACTCCAAGCTCGAGCATTGCGTCCTGAACGGCCTGTGGTATTACTTGTGAAGCCATGCTTCCTCCCTGCGTTTGTTGCGTGCTCATAATAGCTATTATGGTAAGTCTGTCAAGAGCCTTCCCTGGCCCGCGTTCAGAACCCTCGTGTTTACGACCGTTATCCCCGACATAAACAGGGATTCGAATCGCGTCGCGGAAAAAATTCGCGGCCCGCTTTCAATCCCCGCCTGACGCGCCCGCTCAACCGTCAACGGGTCGTGTGCGTGATAAGCCCTGGACAGGGCCTCCGCGTCCAGAATGCCCTGTGGCGAAATACCAAAAATTTGCGCGTACTGCCCCTGCATCTGCGGTCGTGCGCAGAGCGCGGACAAGGTCATTCGTTCCACCGGCGTCATCGCGTTCGCATGGTTCACGATGTTCGCAACCAGTGTGCCCGGTCTCAGAACCAAGTCAAAAAAATCTTCGTGAAGCGGCGGGAGTCCCTGCGCGTTCAAAGGAAGCAAGCGATCGGCAATGCGTCGAACCCGAGCATTCTCTTCCCTCTGGTAATCGCCGATCGACTCGATGAATTCCTGGTGGGCAGTTTCGCTGCTACCAATGTTTTGCGGCGTTGGGTTAACCCCCGGAGACTTCGCCTGAATCAGCGCGACCCGCTCGATGGACGTCGGCGCGTCGTTCGCGTCGTTCATGGACTCGATCTCAAAGAGGTCGATTTGGCTGCTCGCGTCGGCCATGTCGTTCGTCCCCCAGTAGCGGCAGATCCCGGGCGGGAGATTTTGTGCGAGCGCCCTGCGCGCCGCCACGACGTCCACCATATTGCGCACGCCCGATTCGACACGATTCATGTAAATTGACACGTGCAGCACCTCAAATTTTCCCGTATACCGATCGTAGGCCTTTACGTCCACGATGTTTTTTGTGTCGGCATATTGCGTCCCCGCCCTCTTCCAGGCGGGAAAAAATGTGTTCGCGTGTATCTGACCGGACAGCAGACCGCGAAGCATGTGATTTTGCATCCTGGCTTCCGGAAGACGAAGCAGCCCTTCGCGACCGGAGGCAAGAAGGTTGACGAACTCTTCCGACAGCGCCTGCAGGTTGATCGCGTCTCGTCGATCCACGCGAACCACCGGAGCATCCATCGTTCGTCCTTCGATATTCCTTGGAAACATCGGCGAGTGCACGTTCATACGGTTTGTTTCAAGAATGTTGTTTGGCTTATGGTGCCGGGGGCGGGACTCGAACCCGCACGGATTGCTCCACCAGCTCCTAAGGCTGGCGTGTCTGCCATTTCACCACCTCGGCGTGCGAAGATCGTACCGGAAAATCGCGCGCAAGACAATTTATCCACATGAAACCCGTTGACAAAATCACTTTTTTTTGATGTAATGGAAACAAGATAAGTCCCTCTCCCGATTGCAATCGGGCGGGGGATTTTTATTCGCCGGCCGGCGGAGACTCACTCAATCGAACCGAAAAAACTTCTATGAACGCACACATAGGACGGTTGTTTCTCGCTGCCGGAACCGCGGCGACGCTCATCGCGATGCCGCTCGCGTCCCGCGCGGCGACGCTCTCCACCCCGACGATCATCGTCTCTGAAATCGGCTGGGCCGGGTCGTCGATGTCGACCGTCGACGAGTGGCTCGAACTCACGAACCTCACGGACGACGCGATCAACCTTTCCGGATGGACGGTCACCGGCGCCGCGTCGAGCGGAGGCTCGCTCGCGATCCCGGCCGGAAAATCCATCCCGTCTCATTCCACGTTCATCATCTCCAATTATGACGAAGCCAACGCAAAGTCTTCCCTCTTCCGCGCTCCGGATTACGTCACCGCCTCCGTCTCCCTATCCAACGCTGCTCTGGCTCTCGGTCTCGTCGATGCCGGTGGGACCGTCCGCGATGCTGCCGGATCCGGGGGCACTCCCCTGGCAGGAAGAGTTGGAGGAGGAACTGCATCTCCTGGAATCGGATTTGCCTCCATGGTTCGACTCGCTCCCGTAGCGGACGGAACGGCTGCAGCGTCCTGGGAGACCGCGACGAGATCGGAAGGGTTCGACGCCGGGACGACGGACCTGGGGACACCGGGCATTGTCGAGAGCCGGTTCGCGCCGGCACAGGTCGTCGCGTCGGAGCCAGCGATAGAGATCGTCGCGACGCCGATCGTCGAAAGCGACCCCTCCCCCGCACCCGTTTCCCCTCCTGATAGGCAGGAGGGGTCAGGGGTGGTCGCCGAGAACATTCCGACGACGATCGAATCGGTTCCCGTGATCCCGTCGGAACCGCTCTCGACCAGCGCGGAACCTCTCGTCGCGGAGATTCCGCCGGACGCGGTGCCGGACGCCGTCATCGCGACGCCCGAGCCGATGACACCGGACACGGCGACGCCCGCGGTCGACGCAATTACCCCAACCGAACCAACCCCGGCAATCCCCGATCCCGTCGCAGCCGTCGAGACCGTGCCGGACGCCGTCATCGAGGCGGTCGATTCGACAATCGCCGACGAGGCGCCGACCGTGGACACGGCAGCCCTTCCGGCAGACCCAATCCCAGCGACCGTCGATTCCGTCGAGACCGTCGCGAACCAGATCCCCGTCGCGCCCATCGCGGAAACGCCGGAGACGATCTCGACGGACGTCCCCGTCGAAATTCCCGAGGAGCCGGCCGCCGCGACGACCGACATCCAAATGGTCTCGATCGCTCCGATCGCCTCCTCCTTTCCTCACGGCACCCTTCTCCTCAACGAGTTCGTCTCCGACGCGGCGGACGAGTGGATCGAGATCCTGAACCCGTTCAACAACGTGATCGACCTTTCCGGATGGACGGTGCGCGACGCCACGCGGAAGGCGACCGCGCTCCCGGACCAGCTGCTCGGTCTCGGACAGTTCGCGGTCGTGACGAACCCGTCCGGCAAGCTGAACAACGACGGCGACATGATCGAGCTCGTCGACCCGAGCGGATCGGTCGTGGACGCGGTCGTCTACGGATCCGGCGGCGAGGCGATCCCAAAGAAGCCGAACGCGCTTGCCAGGAACGCCGACGGCGCGTGGTCCGTCACGAGTGCCCTGACGCCGGGCTCCGAGAACCGGTTCGACGCGGAGGACGCGACCGTCCCGTCCGCCATCGCCGAGACCGTCGAGCCCGTTCCCCAAACGACCAGCAACTCAAACTCAAACCCACAACCCGTCGTCGACCAGCCGACGATTCCAACCGTCGAAGCCGCGACGTCGACAACGATCGAGCCGACCGTCGAACCGACCGTCGTGGAGCTCCCCGGCCCGACGACGCTCCGTCTCTACGAGATCTATCCGAACGCAACCGGCGACGACGCGGCCGAGGAGTTCATTGCGATCGAGAACTTCGGAACCGGCGTCGTCGACCTCCGGGGATGGAGCGTCACGGACGCGTCCGGCAAGACGTTCTCCCCGAGTTCCCCGATGCGGATCGAGCCTGGCGCGACCCTCGCCCTGTTCCGCGCGACGACGAAGATCGTCCTTAACAACACGAGCGACTCCGTCGCGCTTTCCGCGCCGGACGGCACGCTCATTGATTCCATCTCCTATGACTCGCCTCCCATCGGCTCCGTCCTCCGGCTTCAGAATTCCAACTGGGTTTGGTCGGGGAACGCTACGGGAGCTAAACCGGGCGCTGTTTCGGCAGGCGTCGCTGCAACCCCTTCCGCCCCAGTGGCCCCAGCATCCTCTTCTGGCGGGAGCGTGAGCCACTCGCGGGTTAGCGGAACCGTTCTCGTCGCGCCGGGCGTGCTCGGAAAGCAGATCTTCTACGTGGACGACGGCGACGGAGGGGTCCAGGTTTATAAGAATGACGCGGACTTCCCGGACCTAAAGGAGGGGGACGTGGTGACGATCACGGGAACGACGTCGGAAGCCCACGGCGAGGAGCGGCTGAAGGTCGGAAAGAAAGACTCGATCTCCGTCGTGAGTTCCGCCGAGCCGGAGGACGCCGAGCCGACGTCGATCGCGGACATTTCTGAAGAGGACCACGGCAGGCTGCTGCGCGTTGCCGGAATCGTCCTGGTCCGGTCCGGCACGCACGTCACTCTCGAGGACCACGGCGCGCAGATCTTCGTGCGCGTGGCGGAGGGAACGGGAATCGACGCGGCGGTCTTCGCGCGGAACGCGTCGGTGGAGGTCACAGGAATCCTCGTGGCGTCGAACGGGACGCTGACGCTCCTGCCCCGCTCCCCCGACGACGTGACTGTCATTCCCACCAATACGACAAGCGCTGCCGCCGCGACCGTTTCGACCGGCAAATCGGCCCAGACCTCTGGCGACCAGCAGGCCGCCGGAGTCATTACCGCCGGCACCCTGCTCAGCCTGCTCGCCCTCGGCGGACGCAAGCTAATTCCCGCATGGAAACTCTATGCAAAGACGCGCGCTCTCCGCGTCGCTGCTCAGGCGGCGCATTGAAACCAAGGCGTTCGCTTACGGGGTCTCGTCCACGGTCGCCACGCTGCTCGGCGAATACGTCGTGGACCTTCTGCGGCAGGCCGTGAACGAAGCCTCGCCCTCTCAACAAACATAACCCAACCCATATGCCCGAAGAAAAGAAACCGCTCTGGCTCGTCCAGCTCGTCGGCAAAATCAACGCGCTCGCCGAGGAGGTCGGTCTCGACGACGATGGGATCTCCCGGTTCCGCGAATTCATCATCGGCACCGCCAAGGCGCAGTACGTCGCCGGCAATAACGCCGGCATCTACTGGGCGCGACATGGCAAGAACAAAGCCGCCGGCGCGTGAATCCCGGATGAATTCGGCAGGCGCCCCCGGATAAAATCCGGGGGCTTCCCTGCAGAAATATTCATGCTATAATCGAATCGATATGGACGAAGAGACAAAGCAGCTGATTTTTCAGACGGCAAAGAACGTCGAGACGCTCATGGTTGACGTTGAAACGCTGAAGTCCGACGTTTCAGAACTAAAAGGTGACGTAAAAACCCTGACGCTTCGTTCCGACGTGCTCGAATTCAACTTCGACGAGATGCACTCCGACATGGACCTGGGCATCTCACTCGCGAACGACAGCTTCGAGAAGCTCGCCCGCCACATCGACGGGTTCGCGGCCGGACTGCATCGCGACGACCGGCTGGAAGACAGGATTCTAAGGCTTGAGCAGCGCCCATATTATGGAAGATAGCTTCGCGCAGCTCAACCAAAAGCTTGATTTCCTACTCGTCCACATGGACGAGAAATTTGAGGCGGTCGACACGCGGTTCGAGACGATGGACGCTCGGTTTGACGCGGCAGACACGCGGTTCGACGCGGTAGACACGCGGTTCGACGCGATGGATACGCGGTTCGATGCCATGGACACGCGGTTCGACGCGATGGACACGCGGTTCGATGCCCTGGAAGGCTCGATCGACGATTTGGCCACTGCGGTCAAGCAGGGCTTCGATGAGATGGACGACCGATTTAACGCGGTGGACAGGCGCTTCGAGGCGACAGACGGCCATTTCGTTCGCATCGAAACGGAAATCCGAGACGGATTCGCGCAGACAAGCGAGCGGTCGAGGCGTCTCGACACGGACATGACCGCGTGTACCCGGCGCATAAACCGCATAGAATCCGTGGTTGGAATCTAACCAACTTGCACGCAAAGACCCCCTGTGATATCCTCCCGTCGCAGAGCTGCGGGAATAGCTCAGTGGTAGAGCGTCTCCTTGCCAAGGAGAAGGCCGCGGGTTCGATCCCCGTTTCCCGCTCCAAAAGTCTCCGACCCACAAGGTTGGAGATTTTTGTTTTGGGTTAGCGGAGAACCCGCGATCTTTTCTTTGGCGGAGACGCTCATATTTGGACGAGTTCAAGGCGAGTGTTGACCGCCTGTTGCCCAAGAATTTTATATTCTCTGTCCTGGGCCTTCTCAAGCACGGCTACCGCATCACGCAGTGTCGACGGCGAGAGATGCGCATATCGCATCGTCATCACGATGGACGAGTGGCCGAGCAGTTCCTTGATCGCCGGGATCGGCACGCCCTCGCAGGCGAGCTGCGACGCGAACGTGTGGCGCATCACGTGCCAGCTGACGCGGCGGATACCGGCGCGGTCGCAGGCACGATGCAGCGCGTCGTAGGCCATGTGGTGCGAGAGCGCCGATCCGTCCGGCCGGTGGAACAGAAGCCCGGTCGCCCTCCGGCGCTCGAACAGGACGCGCCCAACCTCGTCGGTGAACGGGATGTGCCTGGTACGATGGTTCTTCGGTGTTCCCACGATCCCGCACACGATGGACCGCTGGACCGAGATCACCTTCCGCTGAAAGTCGATGTCCTGCCACTCAAGCCCGAACAGCTCCCCAAGCCGCATCCCAGTCCTCAACGCGAGAAGGGTCATTTCGCCCCACTGAGGCTCCGTCCCGGCCTCGATCAGCCTCATGCTCTCCGCAGGCGAGAGAAAGTCCAGACGCTGCGAAACCGTCTTGAGGTTCCCGACCTTCGGGCATTTTTCGAGCAGTTCCCATTCGACAGCGGTTCGCAGGCACTTCGACAGGACGATCAGATGGTTGTTCACGGACTTGGCCGAGAGGCCGCCCTTCAGCTTGGCCACCTTGTACAGTTCGATCTGGGCCGAGGAGACCTTGCCAAGGACGAATTCCCCGAACCAGGGAACAAGATGCTTGCGGAGCACGAACGCCTTCGTACGCTGCTCGGACGGCTTGTTGTTGGTTGCGACGTACATCTCCTCCCACTGGGCCGAGAACGCCTTGAAGGTCAATTCCTGGGGCCTGGAGGCCTCCTGGGAGATGTCCTCGCCCTTGGACAACCGCTGTCGCAGTGATGTCTCATAGGCCGCTGCTCCCGCGCGGGAATTTTCAGGGCTTCGCCTGCGGTGCCGATCCCGCCTGAAACGGAAATCGACCCACCACGTATTCCGAATTTTTCGAGTTGCCATATTATTCTCATTCCCATGAATGCTTCGACTCCACGCGCCCGCGCGACAGGAACTCCTCAACGTCGCTCCAACGAAACCGCAGCGCCCCGCCCACCTTGTAAAAGGGCAGGTCGCGCCGCTCCACGAGCCGGTACGCGCTCGTCCTAGAAATGCGCAGCGCACTCGCCAGCTCACGGATCGTCAGGAGCTCGATTTTGGTCCCCGCGCCACCGGCGCGAAAGTCGATACTCATATTCAATTGTTAAAGGGCAACCGGTGGGCAACAGTGCCACTTTAACAGCTATTTTCTTATCAGGTAAGCGCTTTGCGTTCCTCCTGTAGGCTCTGGATCCTCCGCTCGATTCCATCCATATCCGGATCGAGCGCATCTAATCGCCCATATTGCGCCAACAGGCGCAAATAACGTTTCGTGGGTCTTCCCTTCCAATACTTCACCCTCATCTTTTCCGTCCGATCCTCAAGCTTCATCGACAGCCCCCAATACTTGAACAGCCCTCCATACCCGGCCCGTCGGGACTCCTGCTGGGAGTCATAGGCAAGGTCATGGCACTTCCGGCATCCGAACCACTTTCCGCACAAGTAGATCACCCCGACGCGGCGGTTGCACATCACCCCGTTACGGCTCAGTGGACATTGAAAGTAATAACGCCTTCCACCAAAACGACACGGGATTGAGGAGATCGTGATCTTGTAATCGAAAGAGGTTTTTACGCCTTCCTTACTGGTTTGGACGTAATGAAGCAAAACGAACGGGATTGCTGATACGGTATCAACGGTGATCCCCACGCTTTGTTCCGGGTATCGGCTTGAGTTCCAGTACACTGATCCGGCACGCAAACCCTCAAGATAACGTTTCTTTCGAAGCCAGGGCATCTCCAGACGTAGCGAACCCTCACATGTATCGCGTCTCATCATATTTCCTAGCCGTTGAAATCTTTTGGACTTGGTCTGGAAAATTCCCCATGAATACTTTCCAAGATTTCATCCGTTATACTCCCCACCTTTTAGGGACTTCCAAGGTCTGGAAAATCGAACCTACGCCGGACTTCGCTTCGCTTCGTCTGATTTAGATTCGCCTCAATTTCATTAACCTCTACCTGTCTTCTATTACCTTCTGCCACGGTTGCGAAGCGCGGTGACAAACCATTGGTGACAAGCAGGTCAGAAAATACGCTGGGTTTACTCCTTGCTCTGATAAGCGTTTGGTAGTCGTGCCAGTTTGGATGATACCCCGCAAATCCCTTCTCAGCTTTTCCAGTGACGATCAATCCCGTCGTTTGGATGTTCTGGATCATCCGTTCGATCTGGGACTTGCCGATCTTCTGACCATAGAATACTTTCCGCCGCCAATAGTCCGGGTCTGCGCGGAAACACCCCTCATCGTCCGCAAATACGATCAAGGCGATGAACAACTCGCGTTCCCATGCTGCCAGGGACAAGAACTGTTCGCTGTCCCAGATTTTCGTATGGATCATTCGTGCTTTTGCCATATTTGATTCTCATAATTTTGAAGACGGAAACAAACTATCGTTCATCCATTTCCGTAAAGTCTCGCCTTCATCGCCCTGATCCCCCCAAAATATGCCTGAGGCTCAACTGACAATTCCCTACGGAAATAAGCTTCAATAAGTTCATCCATCCTTTCACTCCTTTGAAAAATGAAAGCAGCGCGTCTTGGATCACACCGGTCTATCGCCTGAACAGGGCTAGAAAGAGATAGGAGAGCTGCTAACGCCAGGTCGCAAGTTTGGTAAAAGTCTTGAGTTTTCATCATAATTCAAAGAAAAGTAGGCTATGGTCAAAGCCTACTCCTCCCCCTGCCAATTGCTGCGAATGAAATTATTTGCGGATGCGCTTAAAGGACTTA
>CAIMOJ010000066.1 GCA_903843045.1 Candidatus Uhrbacteria bacterium | reverse complement strand
GATCATTGGCCGATGGAAGGAGATGCACGAGGCGTGCATGGCGGACGGGACGATCCGACCCTATGACATCGAGGCTGTTTCCTTGATCCGCGGGGAAATATATGAGGCCGTAAGGGCATCGGAAAAATATGGGAACGACTGGGGCGCGATCCGCCGGATGGGTGACGCGCTTCGCGATATCGAGGAAGGGCCGTACGGTTGCGCGTCGCAGGTAAGAAAGCTCCGAGCCGCCATCGACGCGCACGCGGACCTTCCGTCGCTCATTGCGCGGTCGAAGCAGCTGAGGCGCGAAATGGAGGAATTGGCAAAAGGCAGGGGTTGAGTCCCTTGCCTTTTTCGTCGAAAGGGCTAAGCTTTGCCTGCCATCATTTGGAGGGCAATCATGTCAGACAGGCTTCCCCCCGGGGTTTCCCCGGAAACGTTCGCGCTGCACGGCGGATACGATCCCGCGCAGTCCATGGGCGCGATCAAGCCGCCGATGTTCGCCACGTCGACGTTCGTCGCCGAGTCGTCGGAGGAGTTGGCGCGCTGGTTTCGCCAGGCGTACGGGCTCGATGACGGGCATCCCGGACAGCCGGACGGGCTCATCTACTCGCGGCTCGTCAATCCGAACCTGCAGATCTTCGAGGAGCGTTGGTCGGTGTTCGAGCGCACGGAACAGTCCGCGCTGTTCGCCAGCGGGATGGCGGCGATCACGACGGCCTTGCTCGCGCTTTGCAGGCAGGGCGACCAGGTGGTCTACTCCGCGCCGGTCTACGGCGGGACGGACTATTTCCTGACGCGCGCGCTGCCGGCCTTTGGGATTGGGACGCACGCGTTTCTCGTCACCGACACGGTCGCGCAAGTCCATGCCCGTCTCGCCGCGGCGTTCGCCATGGGTCCGGTCCGGGTGGTCTACATAGAGACCCCGGCGAACCCGACGCTCGCCCTCGCCGACATCCGCGGGATCGTCGCCGAGTGCGCGAAGATGATCCCGCGCCCGATCGTCATCGTCGACTCGACGGTGCTCGGCCCGATCTACCACCGCCCGATCGAGCTCGGCGTCGACCTGGTGGTGCACTCGGCAACAAAGTCCATCGGCGGGCACAGCGATCTCATCGCCGGGATCGCGTCGGGGTCGAACGAGCTCGTGTCGTCGATCAAGGCGTTCCGCACGATCCTCGGCACGATGGCCGCCCCGTTCACGGCCTGGCTCCTGCTGCGAAGCCTGGAGGAATACCACGCGCGCGTGGAGACCACGGGATTCAAGGCGCTCAAGGTCGCGCGATTCCTGCGGAAGCACCCGGCCGTCGATCAGCTCTACTTTCCCGGGATGACGAGAAATCGCGAGCAGGCCCGCAGGTTCCGGGAACAATGCGAGGGCCGCGGATCGCTCATGTCGTTCACCGTCCGCGGCGGCCGCGAGGAAGCGTACCGCGTGCTCGACGCCCTCCGCATCGTGAAGCTCGCCGTGAGCCTTGGCGGCACGGAATCGCTCGCCGAGCACCCGCGCACCCACACGCACTC
>CAIMOJ010000065.1 GCA_903843045.1 Candidatus Uhrbacteria bacterium | reverse complement strand
TCGAACATAGCATGCGGGAGCAAAAAGTTTCTATTCCATCTTCGTGGTTCGCGCGTCCAGCACCGACGGATCGATTCCGAACGATTGGAGTGCCTGGCCAAAGAGGAGCACGAGGATGGACGCAATGACCGACGCCCCGAGTGCCGTCCCGATCCCGAACAGGAGTCCCATCAGAAACTTTTTTCGCAACGAGTTTTGAAGTTCCATCGCGTTAGCCACGCGCGCGATTTCGTTCGCGAGCCGGTCGGAGTCGTGTTTATCTGAGGTCATAGGCGCAAGTTATGTTTCTCCGCGTAATAGCCTCGTCAGTTTCTCCGGCACCATCGGGACGGGGATTTTATTTTCGTCGAGCACGCCGTTCGTTTGTGACCCCGTTCGTTTGGATTTTTCGTTAGCGATCTCCTCGCGTGGCCGTCGCAACTATTCAAATTCCTTCCGGCATGCGAGCAGCAGGGATTCCCCGGCCAGATATGCGCGGAGGATCTCGCGAAATTTCCCGTACCTCCATGCCTGCAACTTGGGATTGTGATGGTTTCGCACTGACCACCAGAGCGCCTTGAGAAAATACAGGTCGTCGAAGCGGTCTCTCAGCCGAAACGTTCCGTACGGCGTCTCCATTGCGTCGCATCTCTCGAGGAACCGGTCGAATTGTTCGCGCGAAAGGTCGTAGGTCTTGAAGAACTCGCAGGAACGGTCGTTTGGGAACCAGGTGATCGCGGTGATCGCCGTGACGGCGTCGTATCCGAGCGGGCCCTCGAAGTGATCGCCGAAGTCGATGACGCCGCGTTCCATGACGTTGTGCGTTGTCAGGTCGCCGTGTGTGAGGCACTCGGGAAGGTCCGCGATGCGGGCCGTTGCTTTGTCCCACGCCGCGCGGATGTCTTCGCGCAGGTCGGGCAGTTCCTCCTCCATCCCGTCCTCTCCGACAGCCACGGCGAGCCGGTCGAAATCGTACGGCCGCATCTCGCAGGAGCGGGCCTGCGCGTCGCTTACTCCGACGACCTGCCTGATAAATGTCTCCAACAACTCGTCGGACACGCTCCCGATCCTCTCAAAGTCCTTTCGAAACCGGCCGGTCATGTGCTCGTCTCCAAGCGATTCTTCGATCCAGTATGCCATTCCGTCCGACGTTCCATCCGAGACGATTTCCGCGACGGGAAATCCCGCGGAGAGCAATCGCCTGTGGAACCCAAGTTCCTTCGCGACCATGGCGGGATCTCCAATTCGCAAATACCGGTCCTTGTTTGCGTTCACATAGATCCCAGCTCCGCGCATGCGCTTGAGAACGAGTGAATATTGAATGCCGTCGATTATGACGTTCGATCCCGGAAATTCTTGATTTTTGGGAAATTCCATAGGGGAAGGATTCGTTGGGAGATGACCTTTTCGTTAGTGTTCCTCCCCGCGCAACAGCCTCGTCAGTTTCTCCGGCACCATCGGGACGAGCAAGCCCTTCTCGTCGAGCGAGCCGTAGGCGGTGAACGTTCCCTTGTAGAACCAGTAGACGAACGGGCTGACCGCTCCCGGGGACGTCGAGTGTTCCTTCCAGGCGTACGGGCCGAGGATCTCGTAGACGCGGCCGGAATCGAACCCTTCGATGGGATGGACGATCAGGCGGTTGCGGTTTGGGACGACCACGAGCGCGCCGAACGGGCCGACCCATTCCTGGCCGTCGGCGACGCGCAGGGCGAGGGAGGAGGTGAACACATCGCCGTCGAAGAAGTAGACGGTCTGCCCGGGTCGCTCGCGGTCGATCTCGGTCGGGACCATCGGGCGCTTCCCGAGGTTTTCCATGGCGACGGCGAATATTTCCGCGTCGGTCTTCCCCCAGGTCTTCGTGTACGATCGGTTCACGAGCGTGGTCGAGGTCGGCATGTCGAATGCCACGAAGGTCTTTGTCCCCTCGAGGTCGTTCCGGGCGTAGAGTTCCTCCTGTCGGTATCCGAGCAGCTTGCTCTTCTCGTAGATGCGCGGCAAAAGGATGTCCCGCACGTCCTCGAAGCGTTCCGAGAGACGCGCCAGGCTCTCTCCTTCTTCCACGGCGAGCCGAACCTGCCGGAAGTGCCCCGCGACCGTCGCCTTCCACGTTTCCTCCGCGTCCTTCGCGCAAGCCGCCGCCACGTTGTACAGCCCGAACGGCCGCAGCGCGTCGCCGTTCACGATCACCGCGCCGTCGACAACCTCGACCGCTTTTCCGTGCTCGGCGAAGTCGGAGACGACAAGCGCGCAGAGCTGCTCGTATTGGGCGTCGTCCATGAATTTGAAATCCGCTGGCTTTGGAGAGGGCATAGGACGATGGGGAGAATGATACCCGGGCATTATACCAACCGGCGGCGTTCCGGACAAAGGCGACCCAAAGAAAAAACCCGCGGGGCCAGGAGGCCTGCGGTCGCGCTCCGGGATCCGAAGGTGGAGGACCGCATCAACCACCGCTGGGTAAAGACCCTCGATGACCTCACGGCGATCCTCACGCCCGGGAAGTACCGCATCAACCTGCGCAACTGCAAGTTCGTGCTCGACGCGCCGATCGACGACGTGAGGCGTTTTCTGGGAGGGCTCGAGACGACGGTCCTCTCCGACCTTCACGAGACGATCCTCGCGAACAGCTACTATCTGGAACGCCGGTTCGCGGAAACGTGCGCCGCGATCGAGGCGGAGCTCGTCATCCGGGGCAGCGCCCCCGAAGGAACGGTACAGCTCGGCAGCGGTTCGCCCAGCGAATTCGCGATTCCCGACGGTCGCCACCCGAACGCGATCGATCACGGCTGACGGCCGTATCTCAGCAGACAGCTGCCGGTCCATCCCCATGGCCCGGTTTTTTCTTTTGAGACCATCGACATCACGCGACCGCATTTGAAATCTTCCTCAGACAAGCAAAAAGACCACCGACATCCGGTGATCTTTCCGTGGCTCCGGGGGCAGGATTCGAACCTGCGATATCCGCGTTAACAGCGCGGCGTTGTGCCCCTCAACTACCCCGGAGTATTGCGACGAAAAAGACCGGCTTGCGCCGGTCTTTGTTTGCTCGTCACGATGGATGACGCTTCTTACGCAAACAATGCCAGCGCGAGCTGGGTATTGTTATTGCAGGTTGCGAAGCGAAGCAACGTCATACAAGACAAGCGTAGAAGGTTCTGACCGAGCCGTCAAATTTTTCTGGGGATATGTTTTGAGAAAAAAAGAAACCGTCAGCGAATGACGGCTACGTTGCGGTAGATGAGCTTGAGCTGCGGGAGAGAGGTGGCCACGTCGGGAAGGTTCACGAGTCGCGCAATGGGCGAAAGTTTCGTATGCGGCGTCCAGTCGGGCGCGTAGACTCCCATGTGCATGACGCTCGCCTCCGCGACCTTCATCGTCGTGCGGCGACCGAGCCCGGCGGCGAGCGCGAACGGGGTCCAGTGGTCGGCGGCAACGCGGCCGTGGTCGGTTCCGTGGTGGATGTCGCCCGGTTCCTTCTTCCAGGAGTCGGAAACGATGGTGGCCGCGAGCCCGAGGTCGATGGCTCGCTGGCTCGGGTTCTTCCTCGCGTCGAGGATCTCGGGAATGTGCCGCGCCCAGCCCGGGAGGACGATGCACGACTCCACGATGCTGAGGAACGTCCCGTGCGCCACGTTCTGCCACGGCGGATGGAAGTTCCCGCTGCGCGAGGCGTGGTCGGTGTAGAATTCCAGCGGGACCACGAGGAGGAACCCCCCGACCGTCGCCCGCAGCTTCGGGTCCGAGATGGGCTCGATCCCGTATTTCCAGAGGGCGCGCACCCTCCATTCGAGCTCGTCGTCCCAAATGCCGGCCTTCTCGAGGCGGCGTTGCAGTTCTTCCATGTTGTCTCCAATGTCGTGCGGCCAGGGTAGTCGATTTTGGCCGGAATGTCAACGGAAAAGGACCCGGCGAATGCCAGGTCCCTTTGGTGGGCGGGGCGGGGATTGAACCCGCACGGAGTTTCCTCCAAGGAATTTTAAGTCCCTCGCGGCTGCCAGTTACGCCACCCGCCCACGTCGCGGATCGTACCAGGATTCGTGACGATTTAAAAGACGGGACGTCCAAAGGGCGTCCCGCTAGGGGTCAGATGCCGCGGAGGATGTCGCGGACCGCTTCGATCCAGGCGACGTTCTCGTCTACGTCGTCGGTCATGCCGAACATGCGGAGCTCGACCGTGCCGTGTCGGCTGACGCGGATGAGGTGCCAGCAGTTGCGAAGGTTGTCGGCGAACCCCTGCTCCTTGGCGACCGCGTCGAAGTGCTCGGCGGAGTCGTAGAGCGGAGACTGCCAGTTGTTTGCCATCATCTTGTACAGCCGGATTCGCTCGCCCTGCGAGTGGTCGCCGAGGACCGTCAGCCGGTCGAGATGCGGGACAAGGGCGTTGTGGACGGCGAGCGCCTCGTCGGCCGAGGCGCATCCCACGTGGAAGTGGGTCCCGGTGACGCGGCAGGCGGCGGCGAGCACGTGCGGCGGAAGCGTCGCGACGATGCCCGCGTAGCGCGCGTCGTTCGGATAGGCGACAAGCGGCATCTCGGTGGGCGCGACCTCGATGGCCGAGAGGCGGAGGCCGAGCGACTCGGCCGTGCGCGAGCCGCGGACGATTCCGCTGCGAAGCGACGCGCGGATGTCGGCCAGCTCGAAGAGGGGATCGGTGCGGTGCTCCACCTGGCAGGCGGACAGCTCGTAGGTCCATGCCGGATCGTTGATCGCGGCGAGGAAGTCGGGCGAGCGGGGGACGGGCGGGCCGTCCTCGTGCGTTCCATCGAACCACGCAAGCAGGTGGTTCGGCTGGGTCAGGAAGAACTCGCGTTCCACGCCCATGTGGCCGCGAAGG
>CAIMOJ010000064.1 GCA_903843045.1 Candidatus Uhrbacteria bacterium | reverse complement strand
CTCGGGGCGTCGGTCATTGCGTCCATCCTCGTGCTCCTCTTTGGCCAGGCACTCCAATCGTTCGGAATCGATCCGTCGGTGCTGGACGCGCGAACCACGAAGATGGAATAGAAACTTTTTGCTCCCGCATGCTATGTTCGACCCAACCGCCCCCGTCACTCGAAAGACATTCCTTGCGATCCAGCCGATCGGACACACGGCGAACGAGAAGATCCCGTTTCCGCTCGAGTGGCGGCTCGAGCTGTTCGAGTCCGCGGAGCCGAAGCGCGACGAGCAGCCAAGGTGCTACGCCGACAAGATCCAGCCGGGCGAGACGCTCGGTGTCGTCCTTGCGCGCGTGATGCGAGATGTCTTTCGCGCGACAAAATGGGAGGCGACCGCCATCCGCGAGGAAGGCGAGGTTCCGGACCGGAACGGAACGACCGTGCCGCGCATCCGCGTGGAGGTAGCGATGAATCCGGACGAGACGGGCATCGCGCCCATCAACGGGCTCCATCCGATTTGGAAGCCGAACAGCCGCAAAATCACCCCGCGGGAACGCGAGATGCTAGCCGAGTGGACGAACACGTTCCGTTCCACCTCGCGTCAGATCTTTCACGAGGACTACGACGGGTCGGTCGATTCCCTGCGGAACGTCGACGCCGCGATCTCTGGCGCCTGGGGCGAGCGAAAGCCGCAGATGATGCAGACCGTGGTCTGCACGTTCGGCGCGTACCTCGGCGACATCATCGCGCGGGAAACGGGCGGCCGCTGGACGCTGTTCGACGGCACGCCCATGGTGGCCATCCCCGGCAGGAACGGGGAGACCATGCACGCCAACGTATTCTCAAAGACCTGGAAGCGCCTCTTGAACGGCGAGGAAGATTCCCTCTGGTACTATGCCAGGTCGACGATCGAAATGGCAAAGGAGGGGCTTCCGACATAAACATCCTCTTCGTGCTATCATGGAACCATTATTCACTCATCAAAACCGTATGTTCGAAGGATCCAAGGAGTGCGCGTGCACGTGCCACAAGGCGGGCCCGATGATCATCATCCTGATCGGCGTCGCGTTCCTGCTCGGAGCGCTCGGGTACGTCAGCCAGGAAACGGTGGCGGTCATCTGGCCGATTTTGCTCATCATCCTGGGGCTGAAGAAGCTCGGCGGGTCGAAGATGTGCAAGTGCTGCGCGAAATAGACGAGGATCGAAAAAATCCCCGGCATTTGCCGGGGATTTTCGTTTGCGCGCCACAAGAATCGTCGATCATGTATACTATCCCCGTATGATCGAGCGCGACGAATCGATGACCTCCCCCGACCCCTCCTTGGCAAGGAGGGGAGACACCGTGGACCCGGGCGCCGCCGGGCCGGAGCGGGAGTTTGAGGTTGGATTGCGGCCAAAATCGCTGGCCGAGTTCGTCGGGCAGGAGGCGCTGAAGGAGAATCTGAACATCGTGATCGAGGCGGCAAAGAAGCGGGACGAGCCCTTGGAACACGTCCTCCTCTATGGAAACCCGGGGCTTGGGAAGACCACGCTCGCGTCGATCATCGCGAACGAGCTCGGGGCCCAGATTCGGATCACGTCCGGGCCGGCTCTCGAGAAGGTCGGCGACCTGGCGGCGATCCTTTCCAACATGCAGAAGGGCGACGTGCTGTTCATCGACGAAATCCACCGGATGAACCGGACCATCGAGGAGATCCTCTACCCGGCCATGGAGGACTACGCGCTCGACATCATCGTGGGCAAGGGACCGACCGCGCGGACGCTGCGGCTCAACCTCGAGAAGTTCACGATCATCGGCGCGACCACGCGGCTCTCGCTGCTCTCTTCCCCGCTGCGCGACCGGTTCGGCATGACGTACCACCTCAACTTCTACGAGCACGACGACATCGGCAAGATCGTCGCCCGGAGCGCGAAGCTCCTGAACGTTGAAACGGACGCGGACGCGGTCGACCTGCTCGCCGGACGCTCGCGCCGAACCCCGCGCATCGCCAACCGCCTCCTCCGCCGCGTCCGAGACTTCGCCGACGTCCGCGCCGACGGAAGGATCTCCACGTCCGTCGCCGCCGACGCGCTCAAGATGCTCAACGTGGACGCGCACGGCCTCGACGACGTCGACCGCCGCCTGCTCGCGACCATCATCGAGAAGTTCAACGGCGGCCCGGTCGGCCTCTCCACGCTCGCGGCCTCGACCCAGGAGGAGATCGACACCATCGAGGACGTGTACGAGCCGTTCCTGCTCCAGCTCGGATTCCTGGCCCGGACCCCGCGCGGACGAGTCGCGACGGACGCGGCCTACCGCCATCTTGGGTACGACGTCCCGCTAAACCGCGATTCGTGATAAAATCATCGGGATATGCCTTTCGACATCACAAACCTCGTCATTCCCATGTGGACGTTCCTGGGCGCCTACGGGCTGTTCCTCGCCGTCTTCTCGCTGTACAGCCTCTTCAACCTCTACCACCTCGTTCGGTTCGGTACGGCGAGCACGGGACTGTACGCCGTCACCGCGCTGTTCGCCGGGGGAACCGTCCTCCTCGTGGGGGCGACCGTCTTCCTGCTGGCGCCGTACGACTGGTCCGCGTCCATCTCCGTTTCCGACCTTCTCCGGCAGACGGCAAGCACCAAACAGTTTTTCCCAGGAAAATAGCCTATGTACGACCTCAAGCAACTGCCGAACCAAAAGCCGGACGAGCACGTGGTGATGTTCCTGCGCCGCCAGTGGTTCGCCTGGGCGGCCATCATCGTCGCGTTCGCGTTCATGATAGCCGTTCCGACGGGGTTCGCGATCTTCTTCTGGGACCGGGTCGGCGTCTGGCTCCAGCACCCGATCTTCGGGCCGGTCATCACGATGTTCGCCAGCATGTACGTGCTGTGCCTCTGGCTGTTCAGCTTCCTGGAGTTTACCGACTACTACCTCGACACCTGGGTCATCACGAACGACCGCATCATCAACATCGAGCAGAAGGGACTGTTCAACCGGGTCGCATCCGAGCTGCACCTGGCCGCCGTCCAGGACGTGACGAGCGAGGTGTACGGGATGGTCGGCACGTTCTTCGACTTCGGCGACGTGTACGTGCAGACCGCGGCCGAGCACGAGCGGTTCGAGTTCAAGAGCATCGACCATCCGGAAAAGGTAAAGGAGATCATCAACAAGATGGTGGAGGAGTACAAGGAAACGCATGCGAAGAACATCGTCGCGGCAATGGCGGACGGAACGAAGACGATCTAGGCGAAACGACCGAAAACGACTCCCGATCGGGAGTCGTTTTCGGTCACTTGAAGTTCTTCCATGCCCAGGAGGAAAGCGCATCCGCGTCCTCGAACGACGCCGCGCGGGACTCGGCCCCGAACAGGACCACGAGCAGCTCGCGCTTCTCGTTCTTCGCGCTCGGGCGGAGGGCAACGGCCAGGTTCCATCCGGACTCGACGAGATAGCCGGTCTTCCCTCCCGTCACGAACACGTGGTCGTACTGCGGCTTCCAGAGCATCCAGTTGGTATTCTTGATCGTCTTCACGGTTCCCTGGGAGAGCACGCTGATCGACGCCTTCGCGGTGGTCGTGTACCGCTTGACGTCGGGACGGGAGAAGGCGTTTCCCGCGACGAGCGCGAGCTCGCGGGCGGTCGACACGTTGCCGGTCTCGATCCCGGTCGGATCCACGTACTTGGTCCGCCCGAGGTTAAGCGCCGCGGCGCGCGCGTTCATTTCCCTCACGAAGTCGGGCTTGCTCTTCCCCGTCGCCCGCGTGATCGCGTTTGCCGCATTGTTCGCGGAGCCGACGAGCGTCGCGTACAGAAGGCCATCGAGCGTGAAGGTGTCCCCGTTCGAGACGTACAGCTTCGCCCCGCCCACGTCGTCCTCGGTCTTCACCGGAAACACCTTGGTGAGCTGCGTTCCCGAGTCGAGCACGATCTGCGACGTCATCAGCTTGGTCAGCGAGGCGATCGGCCAGACGGTGTCGGCGTGCGACGCGGCGAGGACGATTCCGGATGACGTATCGATGACGACGTACGAGGACGCGGTCGTCCTCGGCGGCGCGGCGTGTCCGACCTGGGCGGGAGGCGTCGAGGCCGGGGCGTAGGCCGACAGCGACTTATAATCCCTCCAGCCGTACTGCCGCGCCCAGTCCTCGAGGTCGATGAGGAATCCGGCGCCCGGTCCCGCCGCCTGGTAACTGTCCGCCCTGTCGAACGCCTTCCGAAGGTCGGCGCGGTACGAATAGACGGAGAGGAGCGCGTCGTTGGGAGCGGCAAAAACAACGGACGGAAGAAAAATTGCCAACGCCGTCATTGCAAGGAGGAGCGACGAAGCAATCCTGCGCGGGATTGCTTCGTCGGCTACGGCCTTCTCGCAATGACAGAACATAGGATTATTTCCAACGTTTCGTTAGATCGACCCCCTGATAAAAGTACCTGATGATGTCCTGCCACGCCTTCCCGTTGTTCGCCTGGCACAGGGCCTCGGAGGCGGACATTCCCACGCCGTGGCCCCAGAGGGTCTTGCCCTTGTCGCACGGGCACGGGACGCTCTTGAGATAGTCGACGTCGCCGTACCAGACGTCGCCCCAGGCGCGAGTCTTGCCGTCGGAGCGCGAGAAGTATGGGGTAATGGCCGTGTCGCCCTGGTAGGTGACGATCACGCCGGCCGTGGCCTGAACGCCGGAGGTGATGTTCGGGGTGATCTTCTCCTGGCCGTATCCGCGGTACACCTGGTCGTCGGCGTATGATGAGATGTCGTAGAACTCGTCCGCGTGCTTCTTCTTATGCGTCCACATCGAGAACGCATACGTCCTCGCGATCGTCAGGAGCGTCTTTTGAAACTCCGGGTGGGAAATGTTCGACGTCTCGCCCAGTCCGCGGAGGTAGAGCTCCATCGGCAGCTCGTTGATGACCCAGGTCCGGTCCTTCGCGGAATTGTAGCGAAGTTCGAGGACGTTGCGGAACTCGTTGTACGGGTGGTCGGACCCGCGCGTCACGGTCCGGTCGAAGTTCTCGATCTTGCACACCGCGTTCGCCTCGTCGGGGACGAACCGGAGAAAGGACGACGTCTTCTCAAGCCCCTTCCCACGGTTGTACCAATAGCGATTCTTCTTGTAGAACGCCTCGACCGACTCGCCCTTCTTCAGCTCGGCGAGCAACCCCCGGTCGCCGTCGAACAGCTTCCACGAGGTCTCGCACGAAACGTCCACCTTGTTGTCCGTCTCGTCATCGACCGTCAGGATGGCCACCCGCAGCGTGGGCTCCGCGACCTTGTCTCCCTCGATGATTCCTCCGGAACCGCTTCCGGCGGACGTGCTCGGGGACGCGTTCTTTTTCGGCGGGACGTAGACGTCCGGGGCGCTGGACGTCACCTCCACCGGGATGTCGATCTGAAAGTTCGGGATTTCATTTCCGTCCACGACCATCGAGTATGAGATCGTGTGCGTTCCCTTCGTGCTTGGCGCGCGGAACGTGAAGTCCATCAGGTCCATCGATCCCGGAAGCACTGTGTCCGTCGACTTAGAGACGACGAGGGTCGCCGGGCCCGAGTTTGTCGCGCTTGCCGCCTGTACGTCGCGGGAATATAGCTCTCGCTTCGCCCAGGGCACGGTTCCGGAGTTCTTGATCCCGAGCGTAAAGGAAATCTGCTCGTTTGCCTGCGCCATTACCTTCTTTGCGGAACGAAGGAGAAGAACCGCGGAAAGGCCCGATGGGACCGTCGTCGCCGGAGACGAACCGCCGACGCTCGGCGTTTGCGGAACCGCGGGACTCGTCGTCGGAACCGGAGCGGCGGCGACCGGGGCCGAGGCAACTCCGCCGACCGACACGTTTACCGTCACGTCCCCGCCCGGAATCCATGCCACGTCCTCGGCCGCGAGCTTGAACGCCTCGGCATACGCGCCCTTCGCGGACGGCGCGCGGAGCTTGAAGCTGACATGCCCGACCTCGCCCGGCTTTACCGAGGATTCCGTCAGCCGTGCCGGCTGGGACGCCGAGATCCAGGTCGCGTCCTGAAACGCGCTCACGCGGTACTTCGGAACGTACGTATACATCGACACAAACGCCCCCGAGTCGCGGTTCCACGTCTCGGTCCCAACGTTCTGAAACCCAAGCGTCACCGTCTTCGTCTCGCCGGGAGCGAGCGACAGCTTCCCCGTCGCGGTCACCTGAAGCGCCTCGTAGCCCTTCAGTGGCGCCGCGTGGACGACGGATACCGGCATGATCGTCGACCCCGCGACGCAGAGCGACAATAAGCCAAGGGCAAGTTTGCGGATTCCCTTCATATGTCTCCAGTCTATCAAAATCCGCCTCCATCCGCTACACTGCGTACACTATGGACTCGCGAAAATTCACCAAGAATTACCTGATTCAGGCGATCGGCCGAGGGCTCACGATGGCGTTCGGCCTCGTGATCATCAACGTGCTGGCGCGCGCGCTCACGAAGTCGGCGCTCGGCGAGTACACCACGGCGATGACCTTCCTCCAGTTCTTCGGGGTGATGGTCGACTTCGGGCTGACGCTCACGCTCATCGTGATGATCTCCGAGCACGCGGCGGATGAGAAGAAGATCGTAGGGAACATCTTCGCGATGCGCCTGCTCTCCGGCGTCGTCGTGTTCGGCATCGCCCCGCTTGCCGTGCTCGCGTTCCCATACTCGGCCGACGTGAAGGCGGGCGTGCTCGTCGGGTCGCTCGGGTTCCTGTTCATGGCCGTGTCGACGATGCTCGTGGGCGTGTTCCAGAGGCACGCGGCCATGTGGCGCGCCGCCCTCGCCGAGATGCTGAACCGCGCCGTGCTCCTCGGAATCGTGCTGTATCTCGCGTCCGTCGGGGCCGGGCTCGTGGCGATGATCGGCGCGACCGTCGTCGCGAACCTCGTCTGGCTCGTCGCGACGCTCGTTCTCGCGCGGCCGATCGTGAACGTCCGCCCGCGCTTCGACGCAGACGTCTGGAAGGACGCCGTCCGCCGGTCGTGGCCCATCGCGCTCTCCATCGCGTTCAACCTCATCTACCTCAAGGGCGACATTCTCTTCCTCTCGCTGTTCCGTCCGAGCGAGGACGTCGCGGTCTACGGCATCGCGTACAAGGTGGTCGATGTGCTCACCGCGCTGCCGGTGATGTTCATGGGCCTGCTTCTCCCGGCGCTCGTCGCCGAATGGACGCAGGGAAGGAAGGACGCGTTCCGCCAGCATCTGAACCGCGCGTTCGACGTGTTTGCCACGATCACGATCCCGCTCGCCATCGGCGCGCAGGCCGTCAGCGTGCCGCTCATCGAGCTGATCGCCGGGGAAAAATACGCAGTTTCCGGCCCAATTTTGCAACTTTTGATCTTCGCCCTCGCCGCGGTCTTCTTCTCGTCGCTCTACGGCCACGCGGTGGTCGCCGTCAACAAGCAGAAGCCGATGATCTGGGGATACGCGTTCGTCGCGTTCGTGTCGACCGTCGGCTACCTCGCGCTCATCCCGCGCTTCGGAGCGTGGGGCGCCGCCTCGGTGACGCTCGTGTCCGAACTGCTCATCGCGTTCATCACGTTCGAGGTGGTCCGCCGCGAATCGCAGGCCGTCCCGTCGCCGGTCGTCCTCGTGAAGGCGATCGCCTGCTCGTCGCTCATGTACGGGGTGCTGAAGATTCTGCCGGAGATGCACGTCCTGCTGGCGGTCGGCATCGGAGGGACGGCCTACTTCGCGGCCATGGTCGCGATCGGCGGAATCGACACGAAGAAGCTGGCGGAGCTGAGGAAACCGACCGTATGATCTGTCCGATCGCCCTCATCGTCGCGACCGCCCTGTTCGCCGCCATCGCCTGGCGCGACGTTCGGCATGGCGCGTATCTGATCGCCGCGGCATTGCCGGCATATCTGCTTCGGTTCTCCGTCGGACCGATTCCGATGACGTTCCTTGAGACGATGATTCTCGTCCTCGTCTGTATTTACATCGCAAAGACGAGACCATCGTTGCGCTCGATCGTCCCGAAAGGCTGGGCGCTTCCCATGGGTCTGCTCCTTATCGCGGCGACCGTCGGCGTACTCGTCGCGCCAGACCGCCTGTCCGCGCTCGGAATTTGGAAGGCATTCTACGTGGAGCCGATGATGCTGTTCGTCGTGATCGTCGGACTGTTACGGCGAGACGACCACCCCTGCCCCCTCCTCCCTATAAGGAGGGGAAACGATGGGTTGACGGTCGACGGTCTTGTGGTCGCACTCGCGGCGGGAGGACTGTTCGTCGCGACATTCGCGATCGTCCAGAAAGTGCTCGGCGTAGGGATTCCGATTCCTTGGGACGTGGAGGGCCGCGTAACGAGCGTGTTCCCGTATCCGAACGCGGTTGGGTTGTATCTCGGGCCGATCGTGGTTATGAGTTCCCTGCTGTCATTGCGAGGCCCGAAGGCCGAAGCAATCTTATGGAAAGGATTGCTTCGCTTCGCTCGCAATGACAAGCGGACGCTCTGGATCTCGACTGCCGCCATCGGCTCCGTCGCGATTATCCTCGCCCAGTCCGAGGCCGCGATCGCCGCGGTTGCCGCGACGGTTTTCCTCGCGGCCGTCTCAACGAAGCGATTCCGCAAGGCCGCCGTGTCCGTCGCCGTCATCGCGACGGTTCTCGTCGCCGCGATCTCCCCCCTCCGCCACTATGCCCTCGACAAACTGACCTTCCACGACTATTCCGAGACCGTCCGCCTATCGCAATGGACCGAGACCGTCACGATGATCAAGGACCGCCCGATCTTCGGCGCCGGCCTCAACGGCTATCCGACCGCGATGATTCCCTACCACAAGGACGCCCAGTTCGAGATCTTCCAATACCCCCATACGCTTTTATTGAATATTTGGGTAGAATTGGGAGTGTTGGGCCTTATCGCCTTCGCACTCCTCGCCTACCGCGTCCTGATCACGGTATTCCCCTCTCCTTCAAAAGGAGAGGGTCAGGGTGAGGTCTACGCCGTCCTCTTCGTCCTCCTCGAAACCGTCATCCACGCATGCTTCGACGTCCCGTATTTTAAAAACGACCTTGCAACGATGACCTGGATCTTCCTCGCCGTCATTGCCGCAACATCCTATGCCAAGAATCCCCGGGTTCTCGAATAGCATTTCGCCGAAGACGCTGTTCGTGCTCATCGTCATCCCGATGTTTGCGGCCGCGATCATCCTGCGAATCGTCTTTTCGTTCACGCCTCCCCCGCGACCTGATCTGCTTCCGAATGCAGAAGGGATGATCGAATCAACGACGGCCGCCGACGCGCAACTGCACACGGAGATGAGAATCGTCCTTCCTTCGGACATGCTTGGGGGCGAAATCTATGCGGCCGGAGTGTACACGAAGGTCGCGGGATCGCTCCCGGTCGGATCGGCGATCTTTGACCTGGTGAAGGACAACCAACGGTTCGTCGAGATCGTCGAGCGGCCTTCCACCTCGCTCCCCGACGTGACGAACGACTACCGGGCCAACGACACGCAGACGGTAAACCTTGGAAAAACGACGGGATCGATGCTGCTTCTCTCCACCAACCGAATCCCGTGCGTCTCGTCGAACGAGAAGTGGAAGCTCCCGGGATTCTGCGAGATTCCGAAGGTTCTCATCTTTGAAAAGGACGGGGTCGTCATCTCCATCGGCGCCGACGGAACCCACGCGACGGACGGCGAGCTGATCACGATGGCAAAGGACATCCTCGGGCCCGTCGTCGCAGTAGCGCCGGTCGAGACGCCGACGACGTTCACGTTCAAGGACGCGGGGATCGACCCGCTGTTCGACAGTGAGAAAAACCTTGCGATCATTAGGAAAATCGAGACGAACGGCATCAAGCGGTTTGTCACCTTCGATCCCGTCGAGACCGTCGACTGTCGCGACATCGCAACGCGGGGAGAGCCGATGCCCGCGGAATGCCCGCCGGACCTGAAGGCCGAGGGACTCACTACCGACGACCTGTTCCGCGTCCTGAACCCGGACGCGTCCACGCAGACCATGGAGATGGCGCCGGACGCGGGGCCGTACTTCTTCCAAAATTCCCCGGACGAATCCGAAACCTTCTGGACGACCGTCGGAACGGCCGACGAGCGCCTGTTCCACGTCGTCGTCGACAAAGGAGTCGTGACGAAGATCGCCGAGCATCCGCAGAACTAAACAAATCGCTCCGACGTGCGTCGGAGCGATTTGTTTGTTACTTGGCGTCCTCATTGTCGAATCCGCGTCCGTCCATCATCCCTCCGCGCATCCCTCCGCGCATGTGGCCGCCCATCGGACCCATCATGCCTCGCGGAAGCGGGAGGACGAGCCGGACGTACTCTTCCGGGATTCCGTCCGCCTTGGCGAGGGCCTTGAGCTCTTCCACCTTCGCCTTCATGTCGGCGCGGCGCTCTTCCGGCGTCTCGTCCTTGAGGCCCGCGACGAACGTCTTCATCTCGTCGCGCTTGGCCGTAATGGCGTCTGCCTGGCTCTGCGTGAGCGATCCGTCGGCGACGGCCTGGGAGAGCACGTCGTCGAACTTTGCGTCGTGCGCGGCGCGTACCTCGTCGCGGTGCGTCGAAGCCTGCGCGTCGATGACGGCCTGCACGTCCGACTGGCTGAGGCCAAACTTCGTCGCGATCGCGCTGGCGATTTCCGTCGCGAACTTCGGACGCGATCCGTCCGGATTCGCCGCCGCGTGCGTGACCCCGACCCCGACGGCCCCGGCCCCAAGCGCGGCGACCATCGCGGCGACGATGAGCGTTTTCTTCGTAAGCATATGCGTTTCTCCGTTAAGAATCAGGCACTTGCACGGTGCAGGACATAGTACCCGGCGGGACGGGAAAGGTTACGCCGCCATCAACAAATCCCCTGATTTTACAGACTTCTTCGTTACCGCCCCGACGAACAGCCGGTATGCCGGGCGATCTTCTTTCTTATAGATCATCCGAACCCCAAGGCTCGCCTTGCACGCGGGACAGTCGAGACCTTTCGCACCGAGTGGCTTCATCGCGTTCATAATGCGGTCGACATACATCCGTTTCAAGATTCCCGGCCCGTCCTTCTGGTAGTGGCAAACCTTCGCGCCACATGCCGTACAGGAGATCTCAAGCAGCCGCGACGCTCCCCCGCGGGCCTTCTTGAAACGGTCGGACTTGAGGACGGTAGGCTTCATACGGGACGAGTATAGCAGGTGGCCGAATCGTACGCGATTGGGGTCAGGTCGCGAATCAAAAAGGACCGGCCAACCGACCGGTCCTTTGCGTTACTTCGCGTTCGCGTCCGCCTGGTGGATTCCGAACGTATTGCCCTCGGTGTCGATGAAGTATCCCTGCCAGGCCATCCCGGCGAGCGCGAACTTCGGCATCGCGACCGTTCCTCCGGCGGCGAGGATCCGTTCCGCGGCCGCGTCGTAATCGCTCACGACCATGGTAACGCAATATCCGTTCATTCCCTGCCCGACGGCCGGTGCCGCGCACGGTCGGCGCAACAGGCCGCCGTTGATCCCAGGTTCCGCGCTGTCCTTCGGCGCGGTCATCACCATCCAGTACTCCATCTGACCGCCCTCCCACTTGCTAATTTCCCACCCGAGCGCCGCGCGATAAAACGCCGCCGCGCGCTCCGGGTCGTCCGCATGAATCTCAAAGTGTACTGGTCGGTTTGTCATATGCGTGTCCTTAGGATTGAATAATGTCTCAACGGACATCCGATGCCTCCCACTCCTTGCTCCACTCGAACCCGACGCTCCCGCACTCCCCGCACTTCATCTCAAAGTACATCTTCCCCTCCCGTTCCTCCGTCTTCCCCGTCCACGTTTCCTTCCCGGAGCAGACCGGGCATTCCGAGACGATTTCGTTTGGATTCATATTTTTTGTCAGACAAATTCCTCCCGCTTGATCTTCTCGACCAACGCGTCCGGCTCGATGCGGGCCTTGAACGTTCCCTGGACGACGATGTCGTACGTCGTATGGTGCGGACGGACGACCTTTTCGACGACCGCGCCCTTGGCCTCGAGCTCGATCGCGAGCGCATCCATCGTCCCGCCCGTCGGATACATCTCCACGTGATCGAAACCGGACTCCTGGCTGCCGTCGGGCTTTTGGTCTGAGAGCTCGAGAAACCAAATGTCGCCGAGCGCCGACGGGATCGGCGCGAGGAATTTGATGATCGCGATGCGGCGGTTGGAGATGATCGACTGGTAGAGGTACGTGCTGTCCGTTTCGAATAGTGCGCGAAGACCGTCGAATTCGTCGCGGGACGAGCACTTGTAGCAGAGGTGGTCGGCAATCGCGTCCGGGACGAACGTCGCAACCCACGCGTCGAACGTTGCGACGGATTCGCGGGCCTGTTGGAAGAATTGGTCGAGAGATTGAATCATAAGGTTACGCCTGGCACGAGAGGAGTCCGTTCGTCGCCAGCCACCGCCACAGCACGTCCGCCGAGCGTCCCTCCTGCACTTCCCCGGCGACGAGCTTGTCGAAGATCTCCCGGGCCGACAGGCGGACGGTGTCGATGTCGCCCTGCTCGGACTCCTCCAGCTCCTGGTCGCCGAACTCGGCGCCTGACAGTCGGAAGTAGAACAGATCCCACTCGACGGACGCTCCGGCGCGGGCGACCGACACAAACGACAGCGTGCCGCCGCTCACCCCGGCCTCCTCGCGCCCCTCCTTTGCCGCCGCGCACTCGGCCTCGGGCATCATGTCATGACCCGATTCCCGAAACGCGTCCAGCTCCCCGAGCGAGTCGAACACCTTCCCGCCCGGCAGCCGATAGTCGACCCCGCTCGCCTCGCGACGAATTTCCTTTGTCATCAAAAGGCCCTTCGACCCGCCAACGTCGCATTCGATCAACAACCGAACCCCCGGCGACCGAACGGCCGCCTCGAACGTGACGCCGGGCTTCCCTTCGTAGTGGATGATCTCGAACATTTTGCCGCGATAGACGACCGTGGGCGATGGAATATTCATATCGCTGCCACTCTACCAAAAAGCCGTATCGCGCGATACGGCTGCACGTCAATGCGTTTTTCTTCCTGGGACATTCCTCCCATACATGTCCTGGAACCCCCGGATCGCCTCGGCCGAATAGTGGTCGCCCTTCCAGAGCATCTCCATCGGAAGGAGGACGACGAGTGCCGTGATGAACGCGATGGCCAGACGGGCGAGCGGGACGAGATGGTCGGTTGGGACGAACAGGAGCGTGAGGAGGCAGGCGAGGATCACCGTCAGGAGGAACCAGTCGTACGCGGCAAGACCGGCAAGCAGCTGGAACTGGATCTTCTGCCGTCCAAGCGTGAGATCCTGCAAGGTCTGGAGCAGGTCGGCGTAGAGGATTTCCTCCCTCCGCGTGCGGGGAGAAAACGAGTAGATCGCGTGCGAAAGGGCACGGAAAGACTCGGTAGACTTATGGTGGGAGACGAACTCCTCCTCGATCTTCCGCTGGTATGCCACGAGCAGCGCGTCGACCTTCTTGGAAAATGCCTTCGGCAGCTGCTCGCCGACGTGATGGATGTGCCTGAGCCGCGCCAGCTCCACGTTCACGCTCGCCTTCAGCTCCCTCCGCCGCGCCATCGCTTTGTCGATGAGAAACGCGACCACAAGCGAGTAGATCCACAGAGCCGCCTCCACGAACAGAGCGAAGTTCCCGGTGAACGGGTACGTGACGCCGGCAACGACGATGGCGACGAGAAGGATGAAAAGAAATCGCATATGAATGGATGCGACCATTATAGCACGGATGCCGATCCCCTATCGGAACAGACCGTCGCCCTTCACCTTCGCCACGCCGAACAGGTAGATCATCTCCAGGATCCCGATGGTATTCACGAGCAGAATCGCCACGAACCATCCGGCCTCGTTGCGCTTGGCGGCGTGCCAGAGCGCGAGGCCCTTCCAGAAAATGGACCAGAGGACGACAAGGAGAAGGGTCGACATCATGAAACCGCCGAACGCGAAGACATTTGGGTTCATATCGTTCGTTCGTAAATTAAAGCACGAACGCCTCGAGACGATCCGCGAACCTCGGGAGCGTTCGCGCCGAGAATTTTTTCGCCCGTTCCGTTACCCGAAGGATCTTTTCTGTCGAGGACAGGCGAGGAAGGAGATCATCGTTGGCGAAGACGACGAGGTCCTCGGCGAGGACGCGGGCAAGATAGTCTGGGTCGTCCAGGGCGCCTGCGTCGCTCAGCGCCCGCGCCACGAAGAAATGATTGGCGGACGTTTCCGTCATCGTGACCGTTCCGGAAAATGTCTCCCGCACGCGCTCGTACACGCCCGTGTGCGCCTGGCCCAGACGGACGAGAACCAGGACGTTTGCCTTGGACCGCAGCGGTTCCCTGCGCGTTATCGTCGTAACGGCCGTGACAATCCGATCCTCCATCCATTCCTCGCGCCGCTGGTTCTCGCGGAACGCAGCGGACAGGGACGAACGGACCCAGCCGATGGCATCCTCGTAACGCCCTTCCACGAATGCCCTCCTCGCGCTTTGCATCTCGCGATCCGCGCGTTGCACCAGACGGGAATACCAATCGCCCTGCGCGGCCGGCACGTCGGCAAAAAAAGTCCGCTTCTTCGTCCCGTACAGCAGCGTGGCCTGATACTGGGCAGGCGAGCTCATCTCCGCGACTTTCATTCCTTCGCAAACTGGCTTGCGCGTTCCGTTCGAGACAGACTGGAGGATCCGCAGGTCCCAATCCGTCCATCCAAACAGTTCCGGCACATAGATGTCGGCTCGCCGCAGCCACTTCTCTATTCCACGAATATCCTGTGCGGAACCGTGCGGGGAAAAGTAAAAGTGGATGCGAACCACACGGTTACCGCATCACCGCAACCACGCCCATCCCCCGTCCGACCGCGTCGGCATAGAACGACTTCAGCGTCTCGTACGCAGGCGAGAGGAAGGCGCGGACGTCGGCGTCCGTCTCGGTCTGCTGGATCGGATAGATGTCGGCGGCAAGCATGGCCTTTACGTCGATGAGCGCGGCGAACGCGTCGGCGGGTATCCCCTTGAGCAGGCGCGACACGACGGCGACCTCCTCGGGCGCGAGGTACGTGGCCGGGCCGTATCCCGCGTCGACGGCGTCCAGGTACCGGTCGCCGAACGGCTCGTAGCTCATCCTGCCCGATCCGTCGCCGAACTTCTTTCCCGTCAGCGCGAAGTGGATCCCATCCCACGCCTTGTCGAGACTTGTCCCGTCGTTCGACAGAAACCCCTCGCACGTCTCCGGGTCGCCGTCCATCAGGCCGTTAATCTCATCGTCGTTTACCGCGCGCAGCTCGAGGTTCATGCTCATAGAAAGAAATAAGGAGTTGACCTGGTAACGATACCATCATTTTTGCAACCGGATAAGCGAGGCCTGGCCCTTACGAGTACGTCCGCACGATATACTCAAGAATCTCCGAAAACGAATCCTTCTCGACAAAGTGCTTCCCTCCCGGAACGAGAATAACCGTCGGATCCAGCCGGTCGGCGATGAACGTGGACTCGACGAGCGGGATGAACGGGTCGTTGTCGCTGTGAACGAGTGCGACATGGCGTTGATTGACCTTCATGCGGTCCCACTGTCATGGCGCGTCGAAGTATCCGCTCTCCTTTTCCAACGCGTCGCCGAGGTCGGTATGGCTCGGCGCGACGAGGACGGACCCGAGGACGCGGTGCGTCTCCGCGTACCGCATCGCCGCCACCGCGCCCGACGACCAGCCGACGAGGACGTCGTTCTCCCCGGCCCGCACGTGCTCCTCCAAAAACGGCAGCCAGTATTTCGCCCGCGCGATGACCGAGTCCGGAAACGTCTCAAAAAATGTCTCGTATCCGCGCGCCTCCAACTCCCGCTTCAGCCAGGGAGCCCAAGCAAAGGCCCAGTGGGTGGATTGGTTGCCGTGTATGAAGATGACGCGTGGTTTCATAGGATGGAAAACGTAATTAATCCGTCGCCACGACGTCGCTTTTTAAAATATATGCGATGAGCATACCGAACGCATCATAACAAAATAACGCGCAAATTACGCGTTACCTGCCCCACTCCGCTCTGAGGAGCTTCGTTAGGGGCATCCCCCTTCGCTCTTGCGAAAGGTGAAATCCCCAACGTAGCCCGAATGGCGAAGTGGGATGGCGGTGTACACGCGTTCAGTGCCAAGTTTGTAGGGATGTTTCAAGGGCTTTTCGATGACTTTCGTTTTGACGATTTTGAGGCATGTGGGTTGGGTATTTTCGGCCTACAAACTGGCACAAAGCGGAACGTTGTTCTGAGGGTAAAATGAGACAAATGAGACACTACATACGGGGTACTGAGACAGTGTCTCATTCTGCATATTTCGACAGTTTCGCTAGGCGTTTCATGCAGAAATGACTAAAAAGTCACTGTCTCACTTTTCCAAGGCGTTTCGAGCGCAAAAGTTACCAACTCAAGCCAGCCTGGACGCCCCACGATCGTTGCGGCATTCCTTGTGTTGTATGGAAAACATAAGGCCAGTAACAGCCGTGCCGACACGCACAAAGCACGAACAGGAAAAGACGGTGATCGAGGAAAAAATCCGTTACTGCCTCTATGCTCGGAAGTCGAGCGAATCCGAGGAACGGCAAGTGCTGTCTATCGACTCGCAGATCAAGGAGATGTTGCAACTAGCGGAACGTGAAGGCCTTGACGTCGCCGAGATTCGACGCGAAAGCCATTCGGCAAAGTCGACTGGACAGCGGCCTGTCTATAACGAGCTCCTCGCGGATATTCGCCAACGTAAGTTCGGCGGCATCCTCACCTGGGCGCCGGATCGATTGAGTAGAAACGCGGGCGACCTCGGAGCCATTGTCGACCTGATGGATCAAGGACTACTTCACGAAATCCGCACCTACGGTCAGCGATTCACGAATTCGCCCAACGAGAAGTTCATGCTCATGATTCTCGGTTCGACTGCCAAGCTTGAAAACGATCATCGAGGCGAGAACGTGAAACGCGGACTCCGAACCCGGGTCGAGATGGGCTTATGGCCAGGCGTGGCACCGCTCGGCTATCTCAATCAGGGGCTCATGGACAAGAAATGCCAAGTCATCATCGATCCAATACGTTCGCCGATCATCAAGCAGATGTTTGAGAAGCTGGCTCACGAAAAGTGGAGTGGGCGCAAAATCTACAACTGGCTCAAGCATGACCTAAACTTTAAAACCCGCGGCAACAAAACCCTGACACTCGGTGGCGTCTATCGTGTTCTCGACAACCCGTTCTACTATGGCAAATTCGAGCGTCCCCGCGACAGCGGCAATTGGTATGACGGCAAACATAGATCGATTATCACGAAAGAACTTTTTGACCTCGGACAAATGCAACTCAAACGCGACCAGATTGTGCGAGAGAACAAGGAATTCGCCTTCACAAAGCTGTTCACATGCGGCCTATGTCAGTCCGGGATCTCCGCCGAGGACAAGTACAAGAAGCTTCGTGACGGCACGACGGCGCATTACGTCTACTACGGCTGTACGAGGGCAAGAGATCGGGATTGCAAGAATCAGTACATCCGCGAGGAGGAGCTGATTGCCGAACTCCTCAAGATATTCGATCAGATCAACATCAACGAACTCGGCATGAAAACGAAACTCGAAGATGAAATTAAGCGATTCAGTCATTTTCAACGAACGGTCTTTGGCTCCAACAACAGGCAGGAAGCCGACGAGGCTGAAGTGAATATTCGGGCTTATGCCAAGTACCTACTACAACAAGGGAGTATTTCCGAAAAGCGAGAATTACTCGGGAATTTAAGGAGTAGGTTGGTGTATTTGAACAGGAAAATCACCCTACTGGAGAACGGCGCATAAAGTATGCGCCTTTTACCCCCCCCATGGTAAACTTTGAGTAAATTATTCAGTAAGCGATGAATATGGGCATTGAATCTGGGGCAATGAATCCTGCGGAAGCGGAGGCAATGAAGGCGCACGAGGCGAAAATGGAGCGTCAAAGGACGGTAGATGCGAAGGTCGCTGGCATTCAGAGCAATCCAGGCGAGACGCGCTCGTGGGATAAAATTAAAGCTCAGGCGACGCAGGAGACAGATGCAGGAGAATCTATCGTGGAACAACAGATCCAACCCATTTCTGTTGAGTCGGATTTTGTTGAAGTAAGCTCCGGTGATTTAGGACAGGACGGCAGATTAACTCGAGAAGCCCTGGAACGTGCAAAATCAGACGCGCTCACAATGAAACCAGGAAAGCTTGTGCGGGCTTTGATTGATTCATCTGATTGCTACGGATTAAACTGGGACATACATGATATTGCACAATCGGCGTTGCAGGACGATTGCAATAAAGAGGTGCTGCATGCAATTCCAGAAATTAAGGAGTACATACAAATTGTTCAGCGCATGATCGAGCTGCCTATTGAATATGGCGAGGACGATATTGAAGAAGAGATGAAAGAACTAAGAAACAAGCGACAAGATTTAGAAGATGAGCTGACTAATTTGATTCGCGAGTCAGATGGGGCTATTTTGTCCGCTCGATTAAATCAGAACCGTAAATTGAAAGAGTTTAAGGCAGAACAAGCAAAGGAAAGGGCTAAGGAAGCAGAAAAAGGCAAGGTAGAGAACGAAATTCACAGTGTCCTTGGTGGTTATCGTGGAGCCCGATTTGATGATCGCGGAATGATTGAGAAATTGAAAGACAGTTTAGATAAAGATCCATCAAACTTTGCAGTCGGCACCCGCGAGTATAGAAAGGATCTCGATAATAGATTTTTTCAAATATGGGACGCATGGCCGGAATTCGAAAATAAAAAAATTCCTTATTAGTTTATGGCTTCTGAGCTTGAATCGCTTTCATGCCCCTCCTGTGGCTACCCTGCAAAGGCTGGCCATGCACCGTCGTGCCCGACTCGTCAGCCAAAAATTGAGGCTGGAGAGATTGAGAACGCAGTAGAGATTAGGATTGCTAAAGCCTTGTCACTAGAGGATCAAGCAACTTTGCAACGCGTGGTTGAATCAGTAGGCGGTAAAGAAAAACTATTCGATCCAAAGGGAAAGTTCCTACACACTACAGACAACTTATCATTCGCAGAAATGCTCCAGAGTGGCGCAATCATTACGGATGATGTTTTTCCTGGTGGAAAACAACGCACACCAGGCGCGTCGTTTACGGATGGTAACTTTCCCGAGGCTACGTCGTTCCAGCTTCTTTACGATAACGTGCCAGGTGGAGGCAAAGAAAAACGTCTCAGTTCGGATAAATACGCAGAGGCACTCGGTGGATCACTCGCTGAGGATTTTGTGCGGTACTTTTGGAAAAACCATCAAGATGTGGCGCAATCGTATCTTGCAGACCTGGCAAAGAAGATTCCGGATGAAGCGCTTGCTGAACTTGGTATCGATGCGAGTCGAACGGTTGATGGTGAGGAGCGGGCATTGGCGGTAAGTAAATACTTCATTCCCAAAGGGCGGGGCGATTACGGTGTGACGCTTGTGTATGAACAGACGAAAGCGGATACGTTAGGCATGGAAGATCGAGGAACGGAGGGATTGCAGAAATTCTTTGAGAAGCGTTCATTCAAGCCAGGCGGCGTTCCATTGTTGGAAGCGAGTGCAGTGTTGGTTCCTGAAGCACGCGTTGAGGAGGTGAGGCGGGAACTCGCCGCTCGGGGCTTATCTCACATTGATGTCCGCCCCTCAGAAGAACTGGAGGCACGACGTATTCTTGATAAGGTGAAGTAGTAAAAGTCGAGCAGGATAAAAACGGCCGTAAAGCCGTTTTTATCGTTGGACACGGCCCAATCGGTCGCCCCACCTGCCTGAGGCAAGTGCGTTGCACGATAAGAAATTGTCCTGGCGGAGAGGGAGAGATTCGAACTCTCGAAACCTTGCGGTTTACGCGATTTCGAGTCGCGCGCACTAGACCAACTATGCGACCTCTCCGCGGGCGGATCTTGGTCCGTTCGCAGGGGTTGGCTCCCTGCGGGCGTTACTATACAGGCAACCGCGGGGATTGATCAAGGGGACGGCCGGCCCCGGGGTCGCCGATGAGACTTCGCGAAACGACGGCCTGCCCTTGCCGTCGAAACGAGCCGTTATCGAATCAAGACGCCCGCGCCGTCAAAGTTCGCCCCAATGTGCCAGGAGGTGCCGGAGAGTCTCATGACGTACTGCTCAGTCTGATACTGCGTCGGCGTAAGAATCACGCCGATATTTTCCGAATCGAGGAATGCGACGAGGTCCGACGCCTTCATCGTCGAAATCGTCGGGAGAACGATCTTCTTCGCCTCGTAGTCCGGGGTGTCGAACGGGTGCCCGATCCAGGAGGACCGCTGCATGAACGGAGCGCTCCAAATCCCGACGAACTCATTCGGGGGGAGGACGCGGACCGTCGGCGGCGTATTCGCCCGAACCCATTTCCACGCGTCCATGTCCGAGGCGTTCGCGTACATCGGAAGCTTGTCCGAAATGATTCCACGAGCGTACGGGAGCTGCTGCGTCAGCTCGAGCACCGAGGAGATCGACAGGATGACGACGCAGGCGACCGTCATGATCCGCACGCGGCAGAAACGATCTCGCAACAGGACGAGAACGGGAATGGCGAGCCAGACGAGCGCGGCATGCCACGATTCGGCAATCTTGATATCCCACTTGAACGGGAGGGCCACCGCAAGGATGGCGGCAACCAGCCAGATGGGAATCCACATCTCGTCGCGACGCAGCTTCATCCGAAAAGAGAGCCGCGCGAGTATGAACCCGATCCACGGGGCGAATGCAAAAAACCAGATCCAGACCGGCTCGATGGGACAGTTGTTTTGCATCAGCAGGCCGCGAGCCGACGCGTTTGCAAACTGGCTCCAGACGTGCGGGATCGCCCCAACGCACATGGCAACGCCATACGGAACGTACGAGCGCGCCGCGTTCCAAAATGCTCTCCGCCCGTTCCAAGCGAGCGAAATGACCATGAACAGCCCGATCGTCGGAACGACATACGGATGCACGAGCGTGACTGCGAACGCGGCAACCCATCCGGCCCGATCGGTCGTGAGCGCGGAATCGGAGGTCGCGGACCGCCAGAGACAAAGCAGGACGTATGGAAGCAGGCCGTACGCGAGAATCACGTGCGGTCCCATGTACAGGTTCGGGGAAAGAAACGCCTCCGATGCCAGATCCGGGAGCACGTGGCCGCGCCAGGGAATATCCGCTCCCTGCCAGACAATGGTGGCAACCCAGCCAAACCCGCCCGCGACCAGAATCAGGAGCGTCGCCATGGACGCATCCTGCTCATTCTTGGCCATGGCCCGCGAAACGGAATGGAGAAGGAAGACGGCTGCGGCGGTCGCCAGCCACAGAGCCCCCGTAAGTGCGACGACGCTCGACATGCCGGTTATCCGGGCGACGAGACCGATAAGAACGAACGTCGGGTGCCAGAACGGCGTTTGTGGCATCGGCGCATACAGGTCCTTCACGCCAAGCGCCCCGCTACGGATCTGCTCCACGTCGCCAATGTAGATCGCCTGGTCGTTAGCCTCCTGCCACGTTCCGCCCGTCCAAACCTTTCCCGGCCCGGCGCCGGTCGCGAGCGCGACCGTGACCGCGATCTGCATCGAAACCAGCAAAGCGGCCATCGTCAGGGGAAACCTGTTCCGTTTGATCCATGCGCGCATATTGCCCGCATTCTACCAGCTTCACCGCGCCGCGACCAAGTGGTATACTTGACCCATAACAATTCACCCGTCGATCTTTATGGCCAAGGGAAACAACGCCCAGAAGAAGAACGTGAAGAAGCCGAAGAAGGACAAGAAGAAATAGGATCGAAAAATCCCGGCCGTCAGGTCGGGATTTTCTTGAGTATTCTCGTTCACTCCGCTATAGTTGGCTTACTATGAGCTTTTCAAAGATTCTTAAGGACTGGCTGTTCAAGGCATACTTGAAATCCAATAAGGCTGTCCCGTCCGGACTGGTCGACCTTCAGAAATATTTTCGATCCAACGACGCGATTACATTCAAGCGCCACCAGGAAGACGGACTCATCGTGGCCGTCAGCGAAAACTTCCGCTTTGGCAGCATCGTGACGTTCGGTGAGAATGAACGGGAACTGGACGAAAAGATCAAGGACGCCATCCTCACGTCATTCGGCATCCCGTCATCGTACGCCAAGGAGGCGGGGATCGTCCGCAATGGCGACGAGCGCCAGTCGTTCGCCTATGCCGCCGCTTAGCGAACTGCCCGGCGACGTTCCGCGCGACCGCTTCCTCCGAGCGCTCCGTCGCGTCGGATTTACAATCGACGTCAGCGGAGGAAACGGCGACCACGTCATGGCCACCTGGCCGACGACGAACAAGTCGCTTGCGGTTCCGCATCGGATGATTCCGAAGCAGGTGTTGAAGTATCTGCTGAAGGAAATCGAGGCGGTGACGTTGAGTCGAGTATCATGGGAAGTGATTCGCAAGGAACTGTAACGCATGCAAAAATCCCAGCCACAGTGGCCGGGATTTTTTCTTCGTCCTACTGGCAAACCGCGCATTCCTCGGTCGCGACGTTCCGCACGTTCGTCGGAGCCGTGACGAGACTCGCGTCCCCTTCTCCGATTCTGGTCGCCTCGATCGGGGAGGACGAGCGGAGATAGTACAACGACTTCATTCCCCGCTTCCACGCCAGCATGTGCACGTCGTGCATGTACTTGCCGCTGATCGGCGCGGAGAAGAACAGGTTGATGCTCTGGGCCTGGTCGATGAACGGCTGGCGGTCGGCGGCCTGTTCGACGATCTCGCGCATGTTCATCTCGTAGGCCGTGCGGTACACCGCCTTTTCCTCGTCGGTGAGACAGTTCAGGTGCTGGACGCTTCCCTTGGCGGCGACGATCTCCTTCCAAATCTCCTCCTTGTTCATCCCCTTCTTTTCGAGGAGCCGCTCAAGGAACTTGTTCTTCACGAGGAAGCTTCCCGACAAGGTCTTCTGCAGGAACGCGTTGCCCGAGATCGGCTCGACGCACGGGCTGGCCTCGCCGCAGATGAAGCTGGTCGAGGCCGTCGGCTGGATGCTCGTGACATAGGCGTTGCGCTGCGTGCCGCCGTCGAGCGGAAGGCCGCGTTCCTCGCCGAGGCGCTTGCTTGCCTTGCGCGCGAGCTCGCCGAAGTTCGAGAAGATCTTCTTGTTGATCCCGCGCGCCGGGACGCTCTCGAACGGGAATCCCTTGCTCATCAGGTAGCCGTGATATCCCATCACGCCGAGGCCGATCGAGCGCTCGTGCTTCACCGAGTTGATCGACTTGCGGTACTCGACCGGGTCGGCCATCTCGACGAAGGTATCGAGGTTGTTGTCGAGCGCCTTCACGCAGGCGTAGACGAGTGCCTCGGAGTGCGCCTCCCAGTCGTCGTACAGCTCGAGGTTCAAGTTGCCGAGGCAGCAGACGGCCGTCCGGTCGTTCGTGGTCGGAAGCACGATCTCCGTGCACAGGTTGCTCTGGCGGACGAGGAGGCCGAGTTCCTTGTGGTGCGGCGGGATCGAGCGGTTCACCGTGTCGATGTAGAGGAAATACGGCTCGCCGGTCTCGGCGCGCATCGTGAGCAGCTTGCGCCAGATTTCCGTCGCGTCGAGCTCCTTCGTGACCGTTCCGGTATGCGGGCACACGAGCTTGTACGGCTGGCGCGCCTCCACGGCTTCCATGAAGACGTCCGTGAGCACGACGCCATGGTTGATGTTCAGGCACTTGCGATCCATGTCGCCGCCGGTCGGCTTGCGGATCTCGAGGAAGTCCTCGATGTCCGGGTGGTCGATGCGGAGATACGCGGCGGCGGCGCCTCGACGATGGCTGTTGCGCGAGATGGCGAGCGTCTCCGAGTCCATGATCTTCAAAAACGGGATGACGCCGGACGATCGGAGCCCGCTCGACTTCAGCGGCGCGTTCTGTCCACGCAGCTGCGACCAGTCGGTGCCGATTCCACCGCCATACTTGGCCAAAAAGGCGTTCTCGCGATAGACGTCGAAAATCCCCTCGAGCGTATCCGGAACGGTGTTCAAAAAGCACGAGATGCACAGCCCCTTGCTCGTGCCGATGTTCATGAGGACGGGGGTCGCCGGGATAAACCATCCCTTGCTCATGTAGTCGTATAACTCCTGGGCGAAGGCCGCGTCTCCGCGCGCCATTCCGGTCGCGACGCGAGCGAAGAACGTCTGCGGGTTCTCGCAGACCTTGTCGTTCGTGTCGCGCAGGAAGTATCGGTCGCGCAGGTTCTCGAGCCCGAAGTAGGTCATCCGGTCGTTGTTCTTCTCGTCGAGCACGATGGACTGCTGGACGGATCTGTCGGCCGTGTAGTGCGGGCAGTCCCAGCTGTTCTTCCCTTCCGTCTCCTCGAGCAGGTTGGCAAGAAGCAGCGCGCGGGCAAGTGTGACATTGTTCTGCGAAAGGGCGGCGACGAGCGATTCGGTGTTCATAGTTCGTTTAGGTGATGCTTGAGCTGATCGTATCCCAGTCGACGACGACGGCGCCCTTGGCGTATTCCGTCGCGCGGTTCTCGAAGAAGTTCGTGTGTTCCTTGGCATTAACCATGACGTCGAGCCACGGGAGCGGGTTCGACACGTGGTAGCGCTTGTCGAGGCGGAGGTCGAGCAACTTCTTGTCGGCGGTGTAGCGCACGTACTGCTTCACCTCGGCTGCCGTGAGGCCCGAAACAGCTCCGAACGAGAAGCAACTGTCGATGAACGCGTCCTCGAGCGCCACCATGTCGTCGCACGCCTTCGAAATCTTGTCGCGCAACGAGGCCGTCCACAGCTTCTCGTTCTCCTGCATCAGGTCGCGGAACAGACGGCACACGCCCGCGGAATGCAGCGACTCGTCGCGGATGCTCCACGTGACGATCTGCCCCACGCCCTTCATCTTCCCGAGCCGCGGGAAGTTCATGAGGATGGCGAACGAGGCGAACAGGCTCACCCCCTCGATGAACCCGCCGAACACGGCCAGGTTCACGAGCAGGTCTTCGACGGTTTCGGTGTGAAACTGGTGAAAATAGTCGTATTTCTTGCGCATCGCCTCGTAGCCGAGGAACGCGGAGTACTCGTGCTCCGGAAGGCCGAGCGAGTCGTTGAGGTACGAGTAGGCCCACACGTGGACGCTCTCCATGGCCGCGAACGACGACAGCATCATCTTGATCTCCGGCTTCGGGAACACCGGGATGAGCTTGGTGTTGTAGTTGTTGTTGACCTCGATGTCGCTCTGCGTGAAAAACCGGAGGATCTGCGTCACGAGCCCGATCTCGGCCGGAGTGAGGCGGAAGCGATAGTCGGAAATGTCGCCTTCCATGGGAACCTCGGTCGGGAGCCAGTGCGCCTGGTTCTGCTTTTGAAAATAGTCGAAGAAATGCGGATACTCGAACGGGCGATACACGTTGCGCGGCGTCAAAATCGGACAGGAGCCAAAGAGCGAGGACATAGCGCAACAAAACAGCGGGGAGTTAGGGAACGCGAGCCACACCAGGCGCGTCGGTTCTCCCAGTATACGTCCGCGGACGGCCGTCCACAATGGGGATGGAATGTGGATAACACAAGATGTAGGGGTAGAAAAAAAATTTGACCACTAAATACGGTGGCCATTCATCTTTTTTCTACTTGCTGTATACTTTTCCCATTATGCACACCACCAGATACCACCTCATCGTCGACGTCTCCCGCGCGAATGGCGCGATCTCTGACCCGGACGCGATCCGCGCGTTTCTTCACGACATGGCCGCCGCCACCGATATGAGCGTGCTCGCCGGGCCGCTCGTCGCGGAGGGCATCCCGGAGAACCCGGGAATCACCGGGTTCGTGATCGTTGACTTCTCGCACGTCTCCGTCCACACGTTCACGAAGTACGGCGAGGCGATGATCGACGTGTTCTCCTGCAAGCCGTACGACCAGGAAAAGGTGCGCGCGCT
>CAIMOJ010000063.1 GCA_903843045.1 Candidatus Uhrbacteria bacterium | reverse complement strand
GGCCGTGATCTCAAAGCAGGACAGTCCGTTCCAAGAAATTTGCATAGATGATCATCATTGTTCGCCGAAATCTTAGCACGATTCCAAGGGAGTGCCAAGGAAAAAAGGCAAGGGTTTTACTCCTCGCCCCGCTCCTTGTCCCGCGCGTCCTCCGCGTCGACTCGGTCGAAGCGGCGGGCCTTGTGACGGGCCGTTTCGCAACTGGTTGGCTGAATCTCATCCAGGACGCTGACGCCGTAATAGTTTCCCATCACCGACCGCGTGCGGCGGCGGACATCCTCCGGGTCCACGAACGGAAACTGCGACGCGACGATTCTCCCGATCGTTTCGCGCTTCATCGGAGGAAGACGTTCGGGCGCGGAGAAATAAAGACGGAAGTCCTCGGCGAACGACTCCGAGACGAATCCATCCGCGTGCTTCTCGTCGCGGACGCGAAACGACTCGGCGTACGAGGAGTGCGTCTGCGGCTCCACGGCCGCCGCGACCGCGAACCGCGCGTTGAGCGTTTTTCCCTCTTCGCTCCATGCGAGCAGGTCCTGCACGCCGTGTCCGGTCTCATGGAATAGGATCGCCGGAAGCGACTTGCGGTGGTCGTTGTCCGCCCCCGCCCTGATCTCGCCCGTCGAAAGGTCGAAGCTCCCGTTCGAGACGGAGCCTCCCGCGACCGCCGTGGCGCGCAGGTTCGGCGACACCGCGCGCATCATCGGCTCGAGGCCGGACGCGAACAGGACGTCGCGAAGCTCCTCGCCGCGGCGTTCCTCGCCGACGTCCGCGACGACCGGCAGCTCCTGACGCGCCGCGAACGACGCGAATTCCTCCTTCGAGATGCGGGACAAGGCGCGGCCCGCGAGCTCGAACTTCTGAAAATGCTTCGCCGTCTCCGGATCCGACGTCGCCGCCTCCCACTGGTCCTCGCTCAGCATGTCGCGCATCGCCTCGAGATACCGAAGGTCGCCGGTCAATAGCTGGCGGACCTCGAAGCTCGGCTCGACCGAGAAGACGGAACCGTGAACGTTCGCCGCCCAGAAGTCCAGGCGCGTTCGCAGCTCGTCGACGTTCGCCCAGGCGCTCTTGCCGAACTCCCAATGGCCGTACTCAACGAGCGCGACCGCCTTGATTCCGTCGCTCCACGGTCCCGCGCCAAGCTCCCTGAGAAACGGGTCGTTCCCCTCCAGGAGGGCGCTGTCGTACCGCCACGCGTCGACGTTGACCCAGACGCGGCGGAGCGGATCCACGAGAGCGCGGCGTCCGCGGATCCATTCGACGGGATTTTCCATCGACAGGACTTTCTCCAGGTTGCGACCGTTCGTCAGGATGCGCGGCGACGCCTGGAGGACGGCCCGGAGCGCATCGCCGTCGGGCCCGTCGAAGTCCACTCGCTCGGCGGTATCCGATCTCAGCAGGCTCCTGGCAACGTCGGCTCCGGCGACCTCCGCGGCGCGGAGGATATTTTTCCTGGCAAGGTCGCTGATCTCGCACAGCTGGACGAAGTCGCCGCCCTCGATCGTTCCGGGGGTCACGATTTCCGCGTCCACGAGCGGCCGCAGCTTGTCACGGTTCTCGTCGGCCATCCGAAACAGCCCTCCCTTTGTCTTTTCGAGGGCGTGCTCCCACCAATCGGGACGCAACAACCCGCGCAGCATCCGCACGGAGCTGGCGGTCATCTTCGCCGCGAACGCGTCCCGGTCCGGCCGCGACGCGACGATCGCGGCCTCGTCCGCCGTCAGCCCTGTCGCGCGGCACGTCTCGTCGAAGTCTTTTCGTTCAGCTGGCGCCGTCCCATCAGGAACGAACGACGGGGCTTTTTCGTTCATATCCTAAACCTCCTCCCCAAGCGTCCCCCTCCAATACTCAATTTCCTTCTCCACCTCTTCCAACTCCACGTCCGGCTCGGTTACCAGGAATCCGTCGCGGAACTCCTCGGCCTTGTCGTTGATCTCGCTCTTCCACTTATCGTCGCGATTCGCGAGCGAGGCAAGCTCCGCGATC
>CAIMOJ010000062.1 GCA_903843045.1 Candidatus Uhrbacteria bacterium | reverse complement strand
TCGATTCTCGGATGGCCGGGCTTCGGGACTCGAAGCTGATGACTCCGGCGGCGCGGGACGAGATGTACGCGGAGATCGTCGGGGGCGCGGTGGCATGGGCGTTTGGGATGGTATCCGTCGAAGAGATCGCGTCGCTTGGGCTTCGACCCGCGAACCTGCTCGCGATGCGACGGGCGGTCGAGGGGATCGCCGGGGCCGACTATGCGCTCGTGGACGCGTGGACCATTCCGGGGCTCGCGATTCCGCAACAAGGGATCGTCCACGGCGACCGTCTCGTGAAGTCGATCGCGGCGGCGTCGATCGTCGCGAAGGTCACGAGGGACCGGATGATGGTAGAGTTGTCGAGACGATTCCCGCAGTACGGGTTCGAGGTCCATAAAGGATATGCAACGAAAGACCACCTGGCGGCGATAGACTTGCACGGGCCGTGCGAGATTCACCGAATGGGGTATAAGACATTTAAGAAGTAGGTTCGAAGGTGCGAAGGTTCGTAGGCCGAGATGGAATCTCGGTTCTTCGACCCTCCGACCCTCCGACCCTCCGAACCTATGGATTCAGAAACAAACATCCGCCCGTGGGGCCGGTACGACATTCTCGACGAGGGGCCGACCTTCAAGGCGAAGCGGATTACCGTGAATCCTGCCGGCCGGCTGTCCTATCAGCGCCACAAGCGGCGGGCCGAGCACTGGATTATCGTCGAGGGTGAGGCGACCGTGACGCTTGACGACGAGATCCACGTCCGCGTGGCCGGCGAGACGGTCGAGATTCCCGTCCTGGCGAAGCATCGCGTCGAAAACCGCGGAACCGCACCCTTGGTCTTCGTCGAGGTGCAGGTTGGAGACTACTTCGGGGAGGATGATATCGAGCGGTTTTCGGACGATTACGGAAGGGCTTAAAATGACTATTGAAATTTGGCTAATCTCAGCCCATAATCAACCTAAATTGGTTGACAAAATACGGGTTTTGTGGTAATCTGCGCGGGTCGTTAACTCTCGAAGTCGTGCGCGCCATATCGCATTCGGGATCAAACAACTTTTCGTCAAGATTCTGCTTTCCGCCCTGCGCGGTCTGATTCTGGTAAAGCGCCATGCGGGCAAGGTCGTCCGCCCGTTCGCAAAGCCGGCTCTGGCCACGGGGCGGTTTTTGGTACGCGCCGTGGGCATTCCGGCGTACCGCCTCGGGTTCTACGTGCAGCGCCAGGTCTCCAAGCTGATCGCCCCGGCCAAGCACCGGATGCTCTACCTCGTTTCCAATAAGTACGCCGTACACGCGGCCGTGGTCGCCATCGCGGCCATCGCCTCGTCCGCGAACCTGTCGCAGACGTCCGTCCGCGCCGAGACGTTCGGATCGCACTCGATGCTGTATTCCCTCGTCGCGGGCAACGAGACGTCCGCCGTGGAAGTGGTCTCCGCCGCCTCGGCCGACGCTATCGACGTGAAGCCGTCCTCCTACATGGACGACCCGGCAATCGACGCGAACGCGCACATCGACGTCATGGACGAGAGCTGGGACTATGCCACCACGAGCGTCGGCAGCGCCGTCGCCTCGCCGACCATTTCTACTGGATCCGCTTCGGTCGCGGCCCGTGAGAAGACGGAGAATTATGTCGTCGTTGACGGCGACACGCTTGGTGGAATCTCCGACAAGTTCGGCCTGAGCCTGAGCACCGTGCTCTGGGCCAACGGCCTGACCTTCCGCAGCACGCTCCATCTGGGCCAGTCGCTCGTGATTCCGCCAGTCGACGGCGTGATGTACACCGTGAAGAAGGGCGACACGCTCAACAAGATCGCGGGCACATACGGGTCCGATACCGACAAGATGATCGCCTTCAACAAGCTTGCGAGTGCCGATGACCTGCACGTGGGCGACGAGCTCATCATCCCGGGAGGCGAGCCGCCGGCACCGGTCGTAAAGAAGAACACGGCCCCGCTCGCCTCGTTGTTCTCCAGTCCGAGGGCAACCCCGCCGAAGGATGGCGCGGATCCGAGTGCCGGAGGCGGAAGCAAGTGGACCCCGTTCGTCGCGCCGAAGGGCGACGGAGAGACGGAGGGAACGTGGGTCTGGCCGACGGATTGGCACGTGATCACGCAGAAGTTCGGCTGGAAGCACACGGGGGTCGACCTCGACGGCGATTACAACACGCACAGTTACGCGGCCGCCGACGGCGTGGTCATCTATTCCGGATGGCGCACAGGATATGGCAATACGGTTGAGATCAGCCACGGCAACGGCGTCGTGACACGCTACGGCCACCACTCCAAGCTCTACGTGAAGGAGGGCGACGTGGTAAAGGCCGGACAGCTCATTGCCCAGACGGGCTCGACGGGACACTCCACCGGAACGCACTTGCACTTCGAGGTGATCGTGAACGGAAAGTTTCAGAACCCGCTGAACTACGTGAGGTAAAAAGTTCCGGGGTTACGAAGTACGAATGGGTCCTTCCCGTTCGTATTTTGTATTCAGTAATTTTCGAAATATTTTCGTACTTCGTAACACCGGAGCAATTTCTGGTATACTGTATCCGTTATGGAAACGACATGCACAAACTGCAAGCTGGAGGTGGACGCGCTGAAGGCGAAGTGTGCGGCGTGCGGGCTGACGCTCGTGCTCGAGCCTGACGAGGCGAAGCGCGCGCGGTCGCTTCGGATGCCGTCGCTCGGCGCGCTGCTGTTCACGCAGGGATGGACGCTTGGCGCGAGGACGTATCTTCTGTTCTTGCTGTCGCTCATTCCCGTCGTCGGCATCGGCGTCCTTGTCGTCGCCGTTCTATTTGGACGCCGCCTCTCCTGGAAGCATGGCGAGTGGGCAAGCTGGGAGGAGTTCGAGGAGCGGATGCACTGGCTCGACCTGCTGTCGTTCGCCTGGATCGGAATCGTAGCCATCGCCTGGCTCTTTTTGCGGAAATAGGGATGGTTTGGTAGAGTCTGACGATTATGATCAACCATCTTGCCATCATTCCGGACGGAAATCGACGCTGGGCCAAGGACCGCGGATTGCCGACGCTCGAGGGGCATCGGCGCGGGTACGACAAGATCAAGGACATCGGCGGCTGGTGCGTCGATCGTGGAATTCGGAACCTGACCGTCTGGGGGTTCTCGACCGAGAATTGGAAGCGGACGGAGGAGGAGGTGGGTTACCTGATGAACCTCATCTTTCTCGCGCTGACGAAGGAACTCGACTATTACAACGCGAAAGGGATCCGCATTCGCGTGATCGGCCTGCGCGACCGTCTTCCGGAAAACGTCGTGCGCGCCATCGACGAGGCCGAGGCTGCGACGGCGGGAAACGACAAGGGACAGATCAACATCTGCGTGAACTATGGCGGTCACGCGGAGATCGTCGCTGCCACGAAGCGCCTGATCGCGGAGGGACGGACGGCGGACGAGATCACCGAGGAATCGTTCGCGTCCGCGACCTGGTTCGCGGGAGTCCCGGACGTGGACCTGATCGTCCGAACGAGCGGAGAGCAACGGCTGTCGGGATTCCTTCCGTGGAACGGCGCGTATGCGGAACTGAAGTTTCTCAACAAGCACTTTCCGGACTTTGATGAGAAGGATCTCGACGCGCTGATCGAGGAGTTCGATCGAAGGGAACGACGGTTTGGAAAGTAGGAATTTCCGTGGCCACAAGATTGGCCACGGATTTTTATTTCTCCGACAGCCGGTACTGCAGCGCTTCCGCGATGTGCACGTCGCGGATCGCTTCCTCCCCCGCCAGATCCGCGATCGTCCTCGCTACCTTCAATACCCTCCCGTATCCTCTCGGCGACAGCGCCTGCGCGTTCAGTGCCTGCTCGAGGAGCTTCTTTCCTCCCTCGTCGGCGCGGCACCAGTCCTTGATGCGGCTTGTCGGAATCTCCGAGTTCGTGAACAGCGCGGTGCCGGCGAACCGATCCGACTGCAATCGCCGCGCGGTCTCGACGCGGGCGCGAATCTCCGACGACGCCTCGGCAGGAATGTCCGACACGAGTGTCGCGGTGTCGAGGTTCGGGACTTCGATGACGAGGTCGAATCGGTCGAGGAGCGGCCCGCTGATCCTTTTGCGATACAGTGAGATCGACTTGGCGGAGCAGACGCACGGACGGCGCGGGTCCGTGGCGAAACCGCACGGGCACGGGTTCATCGCGGCGAGCAGGAGGAAGCGCGATGGGAACCGCAGGGTCGCGGCGGCACGCGAGACGGTTACCTCGCCATCCTCGAGCGGTTGGCGCAGATGCTCGAGGACATGGCGCGAAAACTCCGGAAGCTCGTCGAGGAACAGGACGCCGCGGTGCGCGAGGCTTACTTCGCCCGGACGCGGCCACGCGCCGCCGCCCACGAGGGAGACCGCGGAGCAGGAATGATGCGGCGAACGGAACGGTCGGACGTTTATCAGCCCTTCCCCCCGCGAGAGGACGCCGGCGACGGATGCGATGGACGTGGCCTCCAACGACTCCTCCCTGGTAAGGGGAGGTAGAATCGACGGAATGGCTCGGGCGAGAAGGGTCTTTCCGGTCCCAGGAGGACCTTTCAGCAGGACATTGTGCGCTCCGGCCGCGGCAATCTCGAGCCCTCGCTTCGCGTGCATCTGTCCCTTTATGTCGCAAAAGTCGATCGGAAAGGTCCGTTCCGCGATCGTCTCGTCCGTGATCGTCGGGACAATGTTCTCGATTCCGTCGAGATGGCTCACGATCTGTCGGAGCGATGCCGCGGCAAGGACAACCAAGTTCGGAACGACCGCCGCCTCCTGCGCGTTGTCGGCTGGCACGACGATCGCCTTGTATCCGCGCTTGGCAGCCATCAGCGCCGCCGTCAGCACGCCGTTCACGGGGCGCAGCGACCCGTCGAGGGCGAGCTCGCCGATCATGACCGTCGTCGTTAGAATGTCCGCGCGTACGAATCCGCGGGCGGCGAGCAGCGAGACGGCGATCGGGACGTCGTACATCGGTCCCTGCTTCCTGATGTCCGCCGGCGCGAGGTTCACGATGACTCGGTGGCGCGGAAACTCGAAATTCGAGTTGCGAATGGCCGACTTGATGCGCTCTCTTGCCTCCTTCACCCCGGTATCCGGGAGCCCTACGACGTTGAAGCATCCCATGCCCTGGGAAACGTCGGTCTCGACGGTAATCGGTTCGGCGGAAATTCCAATGATCGCGGCGGAAATGACATGCGGCATAAACAAAAGTCCCCTCACGTGAATAAAACGTGTGGGGACTTCTCTTGGATCCAATCTATCACGCCGAGGCCTTTTTGTCAATCGTGTCCTCCTCTTCCGTCTCGTCCTCGAACGCCCCGTGCCCGTGCTGGTGCAGTCCGCGAACCCTGCTCGCATACAGGAGCGTCACGACTCCCGCGACGATCACGACGTCGGAAATGTTGATGGCGGAACGACCGAACAGGATGAGATAGTCGACCGTGAACCCGTAGGCGACGCGGTCGTACATGTTGCCGATCGCTCCGAGGACGATCATGACGGCGGAAAAGGCAACCGTCGGCTTCTGGCGGAAATTCTTGTAGGCAACCCAGAGCAACGCGATGCCAATGATGGCGGAAACGATCACGATCAGGTGCATCTTGAACGGGATGTCGAACGCGATCCCCCAGTTCTTATGAATGGCGAGGGCGAAGGAACCCGGGTCGACCAGCGAGTGCTCGTCGGGAAAGTGGCCCAGCGCAAAGAACTTGATGACTTCGTCGGCGCACACGAGCGCCGCGACGAGCGGGAGAAACCAAAGGATGGATGCGCGGACGTTCTTCACATTTCCTGGGTAAGCGTTTTCTTGCACTGGATGCAGGACGAGGACGTGGGACGGGCCGCAAGCCGGCGCTCGTCGATAGGAAGCTTGCAGTACTTGCAGGTGCCGTACGTTCCGTCCTCGATCATCTTTAGCGCGCCGTCGATGTCCTTCAGGGACTTCTCAAGCTCCTCTTCCATGGAAAGGTTGTCGCTGTACTGGGCGGCCTCGGCAGCATTGTCGCCCTCCTCGGTGCCGACGTCCTTGATTTCGACGGAGAACTCCGGATCGCCCGGGTTCGTGTTGCGATGCGAAAACTGGGCAAGCTCCTGCTCGACGCGCGCACGGTCGGCAATCAGCTGGTCCTTGATCGTTTGAATGGTCATTTTGTCCATATGCATTTCGCTAAGAATACACGGATGATAGCAGTGATTGGGCGAACGTGCAATGAATTTTCAAAAGAAAAAGAGGCCGTCACCTGATTTTAATAATCTAAGGTGCGGCCCCTTTCGGGGCCAGCGCCAGCCTTTGCAGGCATCGGGTTCTGCGGCCTTCAGCGAAGGACGGAAAACTCGATGCCCGGAATGACATGTTGCATTGGACCCGTAGGCGTACTTCTCTACCACTCTTTGGTTTTGTTCGCGGTCGATCCCGCAGGATCGAATAATTGCGAACTCGCCGTAGATAGGTTTGCTTTTGTTTTGATCTTTCAATCAGAACAGTAGAGAAGCGGGATATTTTCCGAAAGTCATATGACCGATTGCGTGGGGCACAATCGACCGGCTTTCGGAAAACCTCCCTGTGAGGTGTTTGGAAGGAACGAACTGTTGGGTACTTCTATATAATACACCCTTGAACACAAAAAGTCAACGAATGATAAACAACGCAACTAAGCAAAAATATCGCTATACGCGATATTTTTGTGTTCAAGTATGCGTAACTGTGGATAACTGTTATCCACAGTTACGCTGAGTTTTCACCAAGTTATCCACACTTCGACTTCGCTCAGTGTCTGCGATAAATGGCTAGTAGCAAAGATGAATCGTCGTGCGTGCAACCCCCTCTTCGATCCCGATTGTTCCATAGGTGTTTGCCAGGATACTCAGCAAAGCCGCGGTTCTCGCATGGACGGATCCCTTCGACAGTTCGAGCACTGATCGTATGTCCATGAACGACGCGTTTGACGAGCATGGCAGCTTCGCGCCCGACTTCTTTGCACTCAGACTGAAATCCAGCAGATTCTGCGCGTTCGTGATCGAAACCGTTCCGTTCAGTTCCGCGCTGAATACATAGCCACCGTCTCGGCTGGAGGCACGGGAGACGATCGTCCCGGCGACCGTCGTCTCCTCGATCGTCGTCAGCGATGGGTCAACGATCATCTCCTTGGCGATCGTATTGTCCGGGAGGGTAAGCGCCTGTATCCTAGGAATTTGTAGGGCCGCCGCGGTCTGGATGAATTTCTGCTGGTCAGAATTCGCGAAGTCTTTGGCAGTCGTGACGAACAAGTAGTCAAATTTGCCAGCGTTTTTTGTGAGAACAACCGTTCCTTGGTTCGAGAGGATATGACTGGCGACGAACGTCGCCGTCGGGGTCGCATAGGACGACAAGATTGTGTCGATGGCGCTTGTTACGCCGTTTACGTCAGTATTTGGCAATGCTGGCGTAGACAAAGCGGCAATCGTACTATCCGGAACGACTTTCCAAGGGATCGCGGATAGATGCTGCTTGGGCAAACGGACGTTCATCCCAGCCTTTGACGCGTAGATGGAACCGGAGAGTGTCGCATCCTCCGGGACATATAGGCTTCCAATATGGGTATTCCAAGGAAAATGGATGGATCCAAACCAGATATGCTTCGGTTTCCATGCCATCCTCGCCATCGGGCGGTCGGAAAGGAGGATGATACCAGGCGCTGAATCCTGGACGATGATCCCAAGCGCGTCGAGCGTCTTCGTTGGAAGCTCTCCCTTTGTCGCGCGAATTGCCACCGAACGCGACCCATCCGCCGCGATAAAGAGCGAGAACTCGCCATGCGCGTACGGCTCGATGTCATCGGCGGTCAGCGGGCGGTTGGAAATAAGGGGAATATGGGCCAGAACGCGCTTTGTCGCGTCCCATGTCAGTCGATTCGGCGCGAAATGAAGGACGACCGCCGTATCCTGCGGGGCCGACGATGACGTCGTGTCTCGGCCGTACCAGATCGTCGCGGCGGCCATGAGGACAAGCAGTCCGGCGGTCGTCGCGACGGCAACAAGCGAAACAACCCGCCTTGAAAGGCGGGTTGCTTGCTGGTAGCGGTGGAGTGGGATGTTCAGCCTCTGCACAGGGTCGTTTTGACCGGTTTAGGCGTTTTTCGGGCGCTCCGGGAACACGTTTCCCGTGGCCTGCTTCATCGAGAGGTTAATGCGGCCGAGGTTGTCGATTTCCGTGACCTTCACGAACACCTCCTGGCCTACCTTGACGATATCACCCGGCTCGGCAACGCGCCAGGGAGCCATTTCGCTCACATGGACGAGTCCTTCCTGCTTCGGCAGGAACTCGACGAACGCGCCGAATCCCATCAGACGCGTGACCTTTCCCTTGAACTGCTCCCCGACCGCGGCCTTCCGCGTCAGGTTGCGAATCCAGTCGTAGGCCTGCTGGGCGGCCTCGGCGTTCACGGACGTGATCATGACGAGCCCGTCGTCCTCGATGTCGATGGATCCGACGCCCGTGGTGGCGATAATCTCGTTGATCATCTTTCCTCCTGGGCCGATCACCGCTCCGATCGATTCCGGATCGATTCGCAGGGTAATGATGCGCGGGGCGAACTGCGACAGCTCGTTGCGCGGCGCGGCGATGGCGCCGTCCATCACGTCGAGAATCTCGAGGCGGGCGGCGAGCGCCTGGGTCAGGGTCTGGGCCACGACGTCCGGGCCGATTCCCTTCGTCTTCGTGTCCATCTGGATGGCGGTGATTCCGGCGCGGGTTCCCGCGATCTTGAAGTCCATTCCGCCGGCGCCGTCCTCGAGGTCCTGCAGGTCAGTGATCACCTTCCAGTTGCCCTTGTCGTCGGTCGCGAGTCCCATCGCGATCCCGGCCACGGCGGCCTTGATCGGAACTCCGGCGTCCATGAGCGCGAGCGACGATCCACAGGTGCTTCCCATCGACGACGAGCCGTTCGAGGAAAGAACCTCAGAAACGACGCGGATTGTGTACGGGAAGGCCTCTTTCTCCGGCAGCATCGGCAGGATCGCCTTCTCGGCGAGCGCGCCGTGCCCGATTTCGCGTCGGCCCGGTCCGCGCATCGGCTTGCATTCGCCAACCGAGTACGGGGGGAAGTTGTAGTGGTGGAAGTAGTTCTTGGTGCCCACGTATTCCATCGAGTCGAGCGTCTGCTTGTCGCCCGGCGAGCCGAGCGTGACGGTCGACAGGACCTGCGTCTCGCCGCGCATGAAGTGGCCGGATCCGTGCAGGCGCTTGAACAGGCCGACCTCGGAAAGCAGCGGACGGATCTGCAGGATGGAGCGGCCGTCGACGCGCTTCTGCTCCTCGAGGATCATGCGCGACACCTCGTGCTCGAGCACTTCCTCGACGATCGACGTGCCGTACTTGGTATCGGCGGCCTCGATTCCCTTCTCGAGCAGGAAGGCTTCCGTGCGCTTCTTCGTCTCGGTCTTCTGCTGCGCGCGCTCAACCTTGGTGGCGCGCGGCGTGCCGAAGAACAGCTCCATGACCTGCGCCGTGATGAACGGGCGGGCGATGGCCTGCACCTCGTCGCGGCGGGCGAACTTGGCGGCCTCCGCATCGTTCTTCGGGGACACCATGTCGCGCTTGGCCTTTCCGACTGCGGCGCGGGCCTCCTCGATGAGCTTGATCGGCACCGCGAGGTGCTTGGATCCGAAGGCGAACGCGTCCACGACGGTCGACTCGACCACCTCGCTCGCGCCGGCTTCCACCATGATCACCTTTTCCGGCGTTCCGGCGAACGACAGGTCGAGGCCGCTCTTGGCGCGCGCCTCGTACGTCGGGTTGATCGTCCACTCGCCATTGATCTGGCCGATGCGGATGTTGCCGATCGGGCCGTCCCACGGGATGTCCGAGATGTGCAGCGCGCAGGCGGCTCCGATGAGGCCGATGATGTCCGGGTCGTTCTCTCCGTCGAACTGCAGGACGGTGACGATCACCTGGATGTCATTGCGCATGCGGTCGTCGAACAGCGGGCGGATGGCGCGGTCGATGTAGCGCGCCACGAGCATCGCGTCGTCGGTGGCGCGGCCTTCCTTTTTCATGAAGCGGCTGCCCTTGATGCGGCCGGCGGCGTAGAAGCGCTCCTCGTACTCCACCTGGAGCGGAAAGAAGTCGAGCCCGTCGCGCAGGCCCGTGCTCATGCACGCGGTGGCGAGGACGACCGTGTCGCCGTACTGCACCGTGCAGGATCCGTTCGCCGGGTTGGCGAACTTTCCCGTCTCGATGATCAGGTCCTTGCCGCCCCACTGCGCGGTAAACGTCTTTGTTTCTGGCATATCTCTTGATCATTCCCGTCGAAATTGAAGGTATCGAGATCGCTCTCGACATCTCTGTGTCTCGACGGGAACGTTGTTAAGAATCAAGACGCAACGTCCAAGCCGTTCTTGGACGCTGGCTCCTGGATCTTTTAAAACTCGAGCCTCCGTCCGCGGTTATCCTCCTGCGCGGTCTTCGTGGCGGCAGGCGGGATTGGCATCAGGAACCCGTCGCTCGGGCCATCGTCGCGTTCCGTGCCGTCGGAGTCGTCGCCGTCCGGCTTCTCCTCGAGCACTTCCCCGCCGCGCGGAGCCCCCGCCGCCGACGGCTTGCGCGCCGGACCGATGAGGAAGCGCTTCTTGTTATCGGAAAGGTTTGTATACTCGTCCGCTGCCTCCACGAGCTTGCTCGACGTCGTCTCGCGGAACGCCATGACCTCCACGGTTCGACCGCGCGACTTCGCGAAGTCGATGAGCGGGACGAAGTCGCCGTCGCCCGTGACGAGCACGACCACGTCGACCGTGTCGAGCATGCGCACCACGTCGATGGCGAGGCCCACGTCCCAGTCGGCCTTCTTCTGGCCGGACATGTACTCCATCAGATCCTTCTCGCGAAGCTCGATCCCAAGCTTCTTCAGCGCCTCAAAGAAAGGCGTCTCATCCGCGGCCTTCGTCTTCACCACGTACGCGACGGCGCGAATCAGCTTGCGTCCCGCGACCGCGTCCTCCACGATGTGGCCGAAGCTCACGCGCCGGCCAAACAGGTAGCGGGCGCTGTAATACATGTTCTGCGTGTCGATAAAAACGCCGACGCGCTGGTCCAAATGTTTCATAGATTTTGAAATACCCGGCCCGAACTGCTCGGGCCGGGTACAAAAATTACAATCCGAGATCCTCGCGAAGCTTCTTCGCGCCCTTTTCGTCCTCGCGATCGAAGTACTTCATCAAGCGATGGCGCTCGTGAACCTTCTTGATAAGACCGCGGCGGGACGAGAAGTCCTTCTTGTGCATCTTCAGGTGCTCCGTCAGGTCGAGGATTTCCGCGGACAGAATGGCGATCTGCACCTGCGGCGAACCCGTGTCGGACTCGTGCGTCCGGTACTTTTCGATGACTTTTTGCTTTTTCTTGGGATCCAACATAATTGTTGTGGTCACGCGCGTCCGAGAATCGGAGTTGAGCCCGGCTCCAAGGCGGCGTCGCAAGAGTGAATTACCGGCTAAGGATAGCAAAAGGCTTGATATTCGTCAATGTTCACGTTAGGGTGTCAGCGGAGGTCAAAATGAAGGTTTTTGTTGGGTTTCATACCCCTAGAAAGCTCGTAGAAACGCCATTTTTCGATCCGACGGTCTCTTATGTGGTCAGCGGATCGCCGAATTCGACCAAAATGGACGGGTGCGACGCGGCCGTCATCTTCTACGAGAAGTTCTTCGCGACCGACATGTTTGAGGAAGACCAACGGCCGGCGGCGTCGAACGAGGTGCTTCGGTTCGGTCACCGAATGATGGAGCGCGGGGTCAGGGTCGCGTCGGTCATCGTCCCGTTCGCCATCCCCATCCGCGAGATCCGGCGTTCCTTCCCCGACTGTTATATCTCGGAACACCGCCACTACTGCAGCCGCGTCATCGACGAGCGCGATCTCGACGAGCCCTACTCCCACCAGTGGGTCCACGTCTGGGACTGGAAGGAGGATCATGAGAATCCTGGCCGACATCAGCACCTGTTCCTGTTCGACGACCCGCGCGTCGTGGATTGGTCGCTCCAGCCGAAATGGAACTACTTCCTGAACGTCCCTGTCTCCGAAGCGGCCCGCGCTCGCCATATGGGGTGAGACGGTCGCGTGACGATTCGAGTCTCGACGAGCCACGCGCTCGTCTCTTTTATTGAAAAAAGAAAAAAGCGCCAGGTGTGGCGCAGGCGGCGGAGTCAGTCGTCGGCGGGGCGGACCGTGCCTTTGTTGGTGGACGGGAAGGCCGTTCCTTCGACGTACTGCGTTCTCTTCGGGTCGAGCTCTCCCATGTTTACCTCGTCGAGCATGGCGTACGAGTCGCTGACGTACCCGGCGAACCGGAGCACGTCGCCCGTTCCGTTCGGGCTTGTCTCCGTGACGCGAAGAAAGAGCGAGGTCTGCATTGCGATCGGGCGGCTCGGATCCGGGTCGACGTCGAAGCCGATCAGGAAATCCTCGTTGCACGCGGGGGAGATCTGGTCTCCTGGGAGATTCGAGACGTTCCGTGTCTCCGTGATGAACCTGGCCATGGTGTTTCTTGGCGCTTCAGGAGGGGTCGGGCCGCATCTGTCCGGTGCCCATCGGCACGTCGATGCTTCCCCGGACGGGTTGCGTGCGATCCGGGTCGAGCGCGTCGAACGGCTTCTCCTCGAGCGCGGCGTACGAATCGCTCAGGTAGCCGGTGAACGACAGCGCGGTCACGGTTTTTTCCTGCTCGGAATCGAAGTCGGCGAACCGGATCCAGAGGGTGCGCGGGGCCGAGCCGGGTTCGTCCGTTGCCGGCCGGACGACGATTTCCATCGGCTTTCCGTTTCTCCGGATGCGGACGAGCCTTCCGTAGCTGAGCGTGACGTTGCGGGGTTCCTCGATGAGTCTTGCCATGGTGATTCTCCGTTCCGAGATGTTTGCACGGAATCGCCGCGTTGTCCAGAGATCAAAAGAGGACGGGTCGACTGACCCGTCCTCTGTTTGCGTGCTTATTTCAGCAGTGCGTCGATGGCTGCCTTCACCGAGGCGGCCGGCTGGGCGCCCTTGATGATGGTGGCCTGGTCGGTTCCCTTCGCGTTCGTCTTGAAGATGAACGAGCCCGGGGTTCCGTTCACGCCCGCGGCGCCTCCGCCGGCGGAGACCTTGTTCACGAGGTCGGTGATGGCCTTGTCGGCCTGGCAGGAGGCGAACTTGTTCGCGTCGAGGCCAAGGTCGGCGGCGAGCTTCTTATAGAGGTCGGCTCCGAGCGTGGACTGGTTGTCGATGAGCTTGTCGCCGTACTCCCAGAACTTGCCCTGCTGGCCGGCACACTCGGCTGCCACGGCGGCGTTCACCGCCTCCGGGTGGAAGGAAAGCGGGAAGTAGCGGTAGACCCAGCGGACCTTGCCCTTGTAGTCGACGAGCATTTGCTTGAGGGTCGGGTGGAAGCGCTCGCAGAACGGGCACTGGAAGTCGGAGTACTCGACGATGGTGATCGGCGCGTTCACGTCGCCCTGGATGTGGTCGGTCTTCGCGTCGACGGCCGGGATCTTGGAGACGGCGATCGAGGTGGCGTCCGGGGCGGCTGCCGGGGTCGGGGCCGCGGCTGCCGGGGTCGGCGCGGCTGCGGCTGCGACGGGGGCGCCGACCGTGATCGGGCAGTTTCCCTTCAGCGTGCAGGAGCCGAGGACGATGAAGCCGAGCGTTCCAAGCGAGAGGATGGCGGTGACGAAGCC
>CAIMOJ010000061.1 GCA_903843045.1 Candidatus Uhrbacteria bacterium | reverse complement strand
CGTGGTCATGTTCTTGATGCGGGTGCGAACGAACGAGGATCCCTTCCCCGGCGACACGCGCTGAAAGTCGACCACGGCCCAAAGATTGCCGTCATATCGGATAACCGTCCCTTTCTTCATCTCGTTTGGTGATGGCATAGCGGAGGTTCACGTTTCGAAGTTGGCTGGATGGTACCAGCCGGGGGGAATATTGGCAATGAATGGGGCAAATCCGTTGACAAAACGCCAATTTTCTGGTATCCTATCTGCTTCTGTGTCACTCCAGGCACAGGATCTACCGGAGAAGGAAAATGAACAGCAACACGAATCTTCTGCGCGCAATGGTCACCATAGTCGCGTTCGGCTGCATCTGGGATCTCTACCACCCGAACGTGGCCCGATTCCAAACGGACGGTCCCGACGTGGACGGCGACGCGTTCGGCCAGGCCGTCGACTGCGTCGACTACAACGGCGAGATCAACCCCAGCGCGCAGGAGATCTGCGACGGGATCGACAACAACTGCGACGGCTTGATCGATGCCGAGGACTACGACGCCGTTCTCACCGACTACTGTCTCGACGGCAACCACGACGGCCGGTGCGACAAGACGGCGAACGACGGCGTCCACGTGATCTCGGCGTGCACCATGCCGGACAACGCGACGCTCCAGGCGATCGTGGCCATGTCCGGCGGCGACGCGAGCCGGATCGACAGCTACATCAAGGTTCCCGACGAGGGCGATACCGCGTCGATCTTCTAGGAACGGACTTTCCCTTCAACCCACACCACGAGGCGACAATGTACATGCCAGACAAAGTGGTCCCCGTCGCGGACGCCGTCCGCATCATCAACGAGGGCGGATGGATCGCGACCTCCGGGCATTTCCTGCAGGAGCTCGGCGGCAGCAAGGCCACCTGGCTGTATGCCCGCGCAAAAATTTCGCCGACGGGGTCCGTGCTCATCACTGCCGGCGACGTGACCGTCGACCTGCCGAGCGACAAGATCGTGAGGCTCGACGCCTGGCGAATCGAGATCGTGCGGACGCACATGGTGGCGCAGCAGAAGAAAAAAGTGGACGGCGGAGGCTGGCACGACGTCCCGAAGGACGGGTGCGCGCTCCGGCTGATCAACCGCGCGATCGAACTCGCGGACACTGCCGAGCAGGAGCGCCTGGCCGTGATGGACCTTGCGGCTCGAAAGTCGGCAAACGAGGCGCGTCGGGTCGAGGAACGACGCGAACTGCTCGCGGACCTCCAAGCGTTCGTCGGGCGAACGGTCACCGGGTTCCGCCTGAAGGAATCCGAGGACGGCGACCCGCAGCTCATCGTCGAGTTCGGGGAGCACAACTCCCTGAGCGTCGCGTTCGACACGAACAACTGCGAAGGCGGGTTCTGCGCCGCAACCGCGCGGGTGCAGGGCACCTCTCTGCGCTTCGAGCCGGAACGCATCCGGTCGTAATCGCAAAACCAGCCGCCGTCCCAAGGGACAACGGCTGGATTTTTTTATTGCCGGAACAATCCATCCACAGCACACACCGTTGACAAAATCGTATTTTTTTGATGAAATGAAGGCAAGAGAAGTCCCCACTGAAATTTTTTCAGCGGGGATTTTATTTTAACTCATTTGTACGGGCAATCGTATGGGCGATGAATTTTTCGACGAATGGAACGACGAGAAGCAGCGGATCGACGGAAAAACGAGCCGACCTCCGTTTGTCTCGGTCGGGGACATTTGGTGGATCAGCATCGGAAAGAACGTTGGAACGGAAATTAATGGAAAAAGCAATCGCTATACACGGCCGGCAGTGATCCTTAGGAAGTTGAAGCACGATTTTTACCTCATCGCCCCGACGACGTCACAATCCAAACATGGATCTTGGTATGTGTCCGTCCGACACGGCAATACGACGATGTCCGTTTGCCTCCACCAGATTCGAACGATCGATTATCGCAGGGTCTGGTCAAGGATCGGAACCCTTGCCGACGACGAAACCAGAAAAGTAAACGAAGGCTTCCGCGCGCTTATTTGGTAAAAAAATATTCCCCGCCGTCACTTCGACGGCGGGGTCGCGGGAAATCCCGAACCTGAATCTATCATAGACGAAATTTCCCACTTCGTCAAATCATTCAAGACTTTGGAACAGCCCTCCCGCCGGGAACAGCATGACCTCCTCGATCGACTTCGCGCCGGTCGCGATCATGTGGAGGCGGTCGACGCCGAGCGCGTTGCCGTACGACGGGTTCTTCAGATTCGGCAGCAGGCGTAGCAATTCCTCGTCGAGCGGGAACACGGTCTTGCCGAGTCCGCGGCGTTCCTCGCCTTCCTCGATGAACCGGCGGCGTTGTTCCTCCGCGTCCGTCAGCTCGGTGAACGCGTTGCAGAGCTCGATGCCGTCGATGTAGAGCTCGAAGCGCTCGCCGTACTTGCCGTCGGCAGTCAGTCGTGACAAGGCGGCCTGATGCTTCGGGTAGTCGTAAAGAAACAGCGGCGGGAGATTCGTGCCGTCGACGGTCTGGATGTGTGGCTCGACGAGCGCGAGGAAGAGGCGGTAGTAGAGGTCGGACTCGGTGTCGGACGGGTCGGTATGGATTTTGTGCTGGGCGCACGACGCCTTGAGGTCATCGGTCGTAGCGTCGTCGAGGTCGAGGCCGACGTGCTGGAGAAAGAGATCGCGGACGCGGGTG
>CAIMOJ010000060.1 GCA_903843045.1 Candidatus Uhrbacteria bacterium | reverse complement strand
TGAGCCTCGACAACCAGAAGCTTGAGGTGACGGTTCGCGAGGCCCAGTCGCTTACAAACGTCACCCGCTCCGTAAAGATGCTCGGACTCGTCGCCGCCGAAACGCCAAAGTACCTCGCCTCCGCGACCCCCGCCGTCGCGATGCGGTAAAATGCCATGGCCCTCGCGCTCGATACACAACAGGTAGGAACGTTTCTTTCGTCCATGAACTGGCTCACGCCTTCCTGGGACCTCTTCATCATTCTCTTTTTCGTCGTCGCCTCGCTCATGTACGGGATGTCGCTCGGTCGGGACCGTCTGCTCGTGATCCTGATCTCAATCTACGTCTCGCTCGCCGTGGTCAAGTACGTCCCGTTTATCACTGATTTCAACGCGACCATCAACCTGAACGACGCGTTCGCGCTCAAGATCTCCGTTTTTCTCGGAATATTTATCGTCCTGTTTTTTCTCCTGTCCCAGTCGGCCCTCATGCGAACGCTCGGCGTGAACAACGAGCACGGGCCCATGTGGCAGGTGTTGTTGTTTTCAATCTTGCACGTGGGTCTTCTGATTAGCGTGACACTCTCGTTCTTCCCGGCGGACGCGGCGAACGTCCTGTCTCCGCTGACGCGAACGCTGTTTGTCGGCGATATCTCGAAGGCCGTTTGGGTGCTGCTGCCGGTGTTTGCCATGGCGTTCGTCGGAAGGTCGAGAATCGCGGAACATCATTGATAGGCGCTGGGTGTAACGTTTCGTCGTGATGGGTGTATAGTACGTTTGTGAAGAGCGATTTTGCACGCTTTTATAAGGAGAACATAGATCGTATCTACCGGTACGTCTTTTTTCGTGTTGGGAGAAATCGAGAAGTGGCGGAGGACCTGGTGTCCGAGATCTTCATGAAGGCACACAAGGCGTACGATACGTTCGACGAAACCGTCTCCAAGTCCGCGTGGATCTACCGAATCGCGCACAACCACCTGGCCAACCACTATCGCGACCGGAAGCAGGACGTCGACATCGAGGACGTGGCCCTGACATTGGTTGGAGAAGATGGAAATAAAACGATGGAACGGCACGGAACGGCAATGATTCTTCAGAACGCGTTGGAAAAATTGTTGCCGGACGAACGCCGCGTTGTAACGATGAAGTACCTGGAAGGGTATACGTATGAGGATATGGCGCCCATTCTCGGCAAGGCCGCGGACGCGCTCAAGGTGGCGACATTTCGCGCCATGAAAAAGTTGAAAACATTGTGTATTTCCTCAAAGCAAAATTAAAATGGTTTGGTCGCAAGGCCCGGCCGTCCCGCGCGTTCACGTCCGCGCTGCTGTCGAAGTTGGAGCCGGTGGCGTCCTATCGCCAGCATGCCTTCCGGTTCGCGACCGCGGGAATGGCCGCCGTCCTCGTGATCTTCGGAACCGGCACGAGCGTCTATGCCTATTCGAGCCCGGACGTGAGCGACGGCCATCCGCTATACCCGATCAAGCACGGGATGGAACAGCTCCAGGAGCGGTTCGCCGCGACTTCCGACCAGCGCGCCGAGTTCCACGCCGATATGATGCAACGGCGCATGGCCGAGGCCGAGCGGCTCGACCAGACCAAAGAACAAATCCCCAAGATTCTCGAGTCCGCCGCGTCGGAGCTGGACCTTTCCGTGAACGAGCTGAAGGCCGATCTCCGTGATCCGGAACAGCGGAAGGAAGTTATCGACAGGCTGTCTGAGACGAACGAGCGTTACGCCGACGTGCTCTCCCGTGTACCAAAGGCCATGGATCGACCTGAAATGACGGGTCGTCCCGACGGTCTTCGCAGGGAGCCTCCGTCGCCGGAAGGAATGCGCGCGCGTCTGAAGATGCTGCGCGACAATCGCCAGGAATCGTCACCGTAACTCACTAACACGCACCTATGTCCAACCGTCTCTCGCGCGGATTCGTCGCGGCCCTCATGCTCGTGACCGTCCTCGCCCCGTTTTCTAACGTCGCAAAGGCCGATTCCGAGTCCACGACCCCGATCTCGTTCTCCGGCCAGCTCATCGAGCTTTCGTCCACCACCGCGCCGACGACGATCGTCGTTCGCAAGGATCCGGCCGGCGAGTTCACGGACTATACGGTTGACATCGACACGAGCACGAAGTTCGGGACGAACCCGGTCAACACGACCTTGATGGACGACTGGATCACGGGCGACGGAATCAACGTCGTCGGGACGCTGAACAACAACACGGGCGTCGTCACCGCGACGACGGTCGTTGACGCGTCGCTGAACCCGCAGAACATGCGCGGGCTGAACGGCTGGATTTCCTCCGTCGGCACGAACAGCATCTCCGTGCAGTGGCAGGGGGCCGAGCATAACGTCAACGTGATCTCGACCACGCACATGGTCGTCGGATCCACGAACCCGGCCGCGATCACCGACTTCAAGGTCGGCGACCGCGTGCGCATCCGCCTCGACAAGGGAACGGAAAATGCGCGCATCATCGTGGTCCTGCGCCGCGGCGACGAGATTTTCCTCAAGGCCCGCACGCGCGGCTTCTGGGTCGAGCTGACGGACATCGATTCGTCCGACGCGACCTCCGGCTCGCTGGACGCGACCCTTCTCGCCAACCCGCACCTGCGCGAGGGCGACGTGAACAACATGGTCGGCGTGGAAGGCGACTCCGTGAAAATTTCCTACGACGATCATACGAATTTCGTCCGCAAGTTTAACGGATCCTCGGACGTCTCCGAGTTCCAGAACGGCGACAAGATGTTCGTGGTCGGCCGCGTGAACGACGACGGCACGATCTCGGCGCGCCTGGTGAAGGACGACAGCATGTGGAAGAAGGGCGTTGCCAAGCACGTGGGAGTGGTCCAGTCGGTCGATACGTCCGCGAACACCTTCACGGTGACCGCGCTTGACGGCGGGTCGTCCGCGACGGCCGTGAACGTCTCGTATTCGGGCGACACGGTGTTTACCGAAGGTGGTTCCACGAAGACCGAAAGCGCCCTGAGTGCCGGTCTCGAGGTCCGCGTTCGAGGCATTGCCCGCAACGACTCCGGAACGATCTCGATCACCGACGTCGATTCCGTGATCATCATCCCGGTGGGCCCGCACCCGCATGGCGGAAGCTCATCGAGCGGATCCTCGTCCTCCGGCTCGTCGGACTCCTCGGAGTCCTCTGACACGTCCGGCTCCTCGGACGAATCGGATTCCTCGGACTCCTCCGAGACTTCGGACGGCGAGACGTCCAGCAACGACCTTGCCGACCTCGTCGTGGACGAGATCGAGCTCACTTCGAACAACGTCGTCACCGCGAAGCTGAAAAACACGGGTGACGCGGACGTCACGGTTCCGGTCTCCGTCAACTTCTACTTCGACGGGGTCCTGACCTGGACGTACAGCTCTTCCACCCTCGACGACCAGGATTTCCTCAACGGCGGGGAGTCCTCGACCGTCAGCCCGCAGGCAATCTCCGCGACCACCACCGTGAAGGTCTGCGTTGACGAGGCCAATGCCGCGAGCGAGTCCCGCGAGGACAACAACTGCCTGGAAAAGGTCCTGACGGTCGAATCGACCCTCCCGAACCTGACGGTGACGGACCTGTCCGTTTCCGATTCCGGCCAGGTGACCGCGACCCTGAAGAACACGGGCTCGACGGACGTGACCGTCCCGGTGGTCGTTGACTTCTACCTGAACGGCACGAAGACCTGGACATACAGTTCCTCGACCCTCTCGGACAAGAGTTTCCTGGAGGCCGGCGAAGACTCGACGATTTCCCCGCAGGCCATCTCGACGACCACGACCGTAAAGGTGTGCGTCGACAGCGGCAGCGCGGTGACCGAGTCGAGCGAAACGGACAACTGTTTGGAGGAGTCCCTCGTTGCCGGTGGCTAAATGCGACAAACAATCTGCCTGACGGCAGTCAAAAGCCCCGCTGGTCTTCCGGCGGGGTTTTTGGTATCGTTTGTCGACTATGGAAATCAAACTCCACAACTCCCTGACCCGAAGAACCGAGCCGTTTTCCCCCATCTCCTCCGGTCATGTCGGCATGTACTCCTGCGGCCCGACCGTGTACTGGTTCGCCCATATCGGCAACATGCGCGCCTTTTTGTTTTCCGACGTCCTGCGCCGCGTCCTCGAGTATAACGGCCTCGAGGTGACGCTTGTCATGAACGTGACCGACGTCGGACATCTTGTGGGCGACGTGGACGACGGGGAGGACAAGATGATCGTGGCGATGCTGCGGGAAGGGAAGTCGGGGTATCAGATCGCGGAGTTCTACGCGCAGGCGTTCTTTGCGGACCTTTCCGCATTGAATATCAAGCCGGCGGCCGTCTACCCTCGCGCGACCGATCACATCCAGGAACAGATTGAGATGGTCCAGGCGCTCGAAAGGAAGGGGTTTACCTATCGAACATCCGACGGGATCTATTTCGACACGGCCCGGCTTCCGTCGTACGGACGCCTCTCCGGCCAGAAGGCCGAGGACAAGCGAGCTGGCGCGCGCGTCGACATGGCCGAGAAGCTGAACGCGACGGACTTTGCGCTCTGGAAGTTCTCGCCCGAGGACATGGAGCGCGAGATGGAATGGGAATCGCCGTGGGGAATCGGGTTCCCGGGCTGGCACATCGAGTGCTCGGCCATGTCAAAGAAATATCTCGGCCTGCCGTTCGACATCCACACCGGCGGCATCGATCACATCCCGGTCCACCACGAGAACGAGCTTGCGCAGGCCATGGGAGCCGACGGCGTCCTTGAGGCCAACGTCTGGATGCACAACGACTTCATCACCGTCGACGGCGGCCGCATGGCCAAGTCGCTCGGGAACATCTACACGATCGCGAACCTCGTCGAAAAGGGGTTCGATCCGATCGCATTCCGCTATTTCGTTCTCGGCTCGCACTACCGCTCGAAGCTTAATTTTACGTGGGAAGCGATGGAAGGCGCGCAGAACGCCTTGAACAAGCTGCGAGAAATCGTCCGTGAGTATCCGATCGTCCCGTCCTCAGACCAAGTTTCCCCTCCTCATGGGGAGGAGGGGTCAGGGGTGGTCGACGCGCCGTATTCGACCCGTTTTCTCTCCGCCGTCAACGAGGATCTCAACACCCCCGCCGCCCTCGCCGTCGTCTGGGATCTCGTCAACGACGCGACCGTCGACGACGCCACGAAAGCGTCGACCCTGCTGCGCTTCGACGAAGTCCTCGGCCTTTGCCTATCCGACTATCTCGGAAGGCAAATCGACGTCCCCGTCGACGTAACCGAACTCGTCGCTCAGCGTGAGGAAGCGCGACGGTCCAAGAATTGGGCCGAGTCCGACCGTCTTCGCGACGAGATCGCGACGAGAGGATTCGTCGTGAAGGACACTCCACAGGGCCCCAAGATTTCTTTGGCCTGATTGTGGTACAATGGTGCCGATATGGCAGACCTCATTCCCAAGCCGCCGGAAACAATTTCGGCGAGCGTCGAGCAGCCCTCGGCTGAGACACCCAAGGAGTTGGGCGCGATGATTGAAACTGTCGAACCGGCGGCGGAAAATATCGGCAGTCCGGAAGGACCCAAGGTCGATCTCGAATCCGTCGACGCGGTACGCGAAGAGGAGCCGGCCGCGGAGGAACCCGTCGCGCCGGTTCGACGCGCACCGGTCCGTGCCGTCGCGCCGGCGAAGGATCCGACGCTCCAAAAGATCGAGAACATCATGGGCGAGGATCTCACGGATGCGTTTTTGAAGCTGTCTCCTGAAAAACAGCAGCAATTTAAGGAAAAAGGAGAGGAGACGGCAAGCAAAATACGGCAGCTCGTTGAGAGCGCCAAGGTCAACACAAAGAAGATCTTCGACCTGATTCGCAAGTGGATGAAGATGATCCCGGGCATCAACCGGTTCTTCCTTGAGCAGGAGGCAAAAATAAAAACGGACAAAATTTTGAACCTACGGCAATGACATTCTTTTCATTCGGCATCGAAGACGCGGCGACCCTCACTCAGACCGTCGCGACACCGGGCGCGAACGACGCCCAATACGCCCTCTGGATATTGATCGGCGTCGGCATTTTGCTTGTCGTCCTCGCCGTCTTGTTCGCGATGCGCTGGTATTTCCGATTCCGAACGAGCGCCCATCACGCCACGTTCGACCGCATCACGCTGCTCGTGTGCGTTCCGAGGTTCCGGCACAAGGAACAGACCGAGCGCGTGGCCGGCAAGGAACAGATGCAGGAGGTCATCGGCGCGGCCGAGACGTTCTTCAGCACGGTCGGCGGACTCAAGGTCCACCACGGATTTCATGCCTGGCTTTATGGCCGTCATGACGAGATCGCGTTTGAGATCGTGGTCCAGCACAAGGAAATCCGATTTTACGTGACGGTTCCGCGCGAAATGGAGCAGATCGTGACCCAGCAGCTATCGGCGTCGTATCCGGACGCGTTTCCGGAGCTCGTTGAGGATTACAATATTTTCGCCCCCGATTCGACGATCGCGGGGTGCTATCTGGTTTTCAAGCGCGAGCACGCGTTCCCGATCAAGACCTTCCGCAAGATGGACCGCGACCCGCTCGACGGCCTGACGAACGTTCTCTCGAAGGTTCCGGAAGGCGAGGGCGCGTGCATTCAATTTGTGGCCCGTTCGGCCCACAAGCACTGGCGCGAGCGCGGAATCGCGATTGCCGCGCGCATGCTGCACGGCATGTCGATGGAGGAGGCCGTGAAGGGGGCAAAGAAGCAGAAAATGAACATCGGCGAGATGACGGGCTTGTCGAGTTCGGAGGAAAAGAAGCCCGAGGAGCAGCGCAAGCTGTCGCCGCTCGAGGAAGAGACGGTCAAGGGGCTCGAGGAAAAGGCGAGCAAGGCGGGGCTCGAGGTCTGCGTTCGTCTCGTCGCGGCGGGAAAGGACGCGGATGCCGTCCATACGACGCTTGCCGGCATGGTCAACGCCTTCACGCCGTTTAGCATCTACCAATACGGCAACTCGTTCGTGAAGGTGGTCCCGCCGTTCAAGAAGCGGTTGATTCGCCGGTTCATCCACCGCACGTTCGACGAGAACAACAAGATCACGGTCAGCTCGGAGGAAATGGCCAGCATGTGGCATCTTCCGACCCCGTGGACCGAGACGCCGGGAATCAAGTGGCTTGGCGCCCGGAAGGGAGCCGCGCCGAG
>CAIMOJ010000059.1 GCA_903843045.1 Candidatus Uhrbacteria bacterium | reverse complement strand
TTCATCCTTTCTGCCTTCATCCTTTTTTCGAGCTTCAAACTTCGGATTTCAAGCTTATCGCCCTTGTATGTGGAGGAACCTGTCGGCGCACGAAAAAAATGATACGGAATTTTTGGCCGACGCCGTCGATCGCGTTCTTCGTGACCGCGGGCTGCGGCACCTGGCCGACCGGACGCTGCACGACGAGGCGATGATCGAGCCGCTCGTCGCCGACGCGCTCACGACTCCGCAGTCGCCGCGCCATCACGCGGAAGGGCCGTTCGTCGAGGATCATCTGTTGCTGATGAGCCAGGTATTGTCCGCCGTGCTCGGGGAGAAACTTCATCTCGTCGACATCGAGGAGTTCGCGGCGCTGAAGGGATTCGAAGGCGAGATCGAGGAGTTGGAGGAAACGCTGAAGGAGAACGCGGCGCTGTACGAGACGTTCGTGGTCTGCCATGACGCGTCCAAGTGGGCGACGGTTTACTTCGACGCGCCGGAGGGAAGTGGCGGGCGCGCGGCCGGTTTTTTTGACGATTCCTGGGCGCACCGGCATGACATGGGAATCTCGGAGCGCGCCAAGTTTCGGACGCGGTATGCCGCGATGTTCGAGACGTTTCGAATGGAACGTCCGGAGCTGTCCATGCCCGAGGTCCAGCGTCAGTTCTATATGACCTACGGGATCGACGTCCATTACGCCGGTCACGACCGCGCCATCCACTCGCCGGTCTATCGCGCCCTCCTCGACCGCGTCGCCCTTCGGCGTCGCCTCCCGCCGCGCGACATCGACCTTCTCGAGACGCTCATCGCGCACCACGTCGATCCTATCGCCGACTTCGGTTCCGTGAACCCCGCGGCGATTCTCCGCTACCACGCCCTTGCCGCCAAGTACGGCTATGACGCGGACGATTTCGTCGACCTGTTGCAGGGCTGCCTCTTCCTTGATACGGTCTGCGGAAGCCGGTTTCGGTCGGAGAAGGGAATCCAGAATGACCCGGCGATCCTGATCAACTTCCTCCGCTCCGAGCACGACTTCGCCCCGTGGCGCCGCGCCGAGAAGGAATGCGTCCGCGAGGATAAGAAGAAGCGCGCGCGAAACGTCCTGTTCCGCGAGGCGGGTCTCGACGGCCTCGGCCTGATGGATCTTCTCCGCATGGAACCGGGCCCGAAGTTCGGAGCGGTCCTCGCCAAGATCCAGTCCGCGATCGTCGACGGCGCGCCAATCCCGAAGTTTACGAAGGCAGTCGACGAGCAGATCGAGAAGCGCATCGACGCCTATTTCAATCTTGTCTTCCCAGGCGGAGAATAACCGAAATCACCTATCCGATTATGGCATATCTCGTGCAGGCGTTCGAATGGCTGAGGAGGGAGACGGGGTTGAAGGCGCATCACCTTGAAACGGTTATCGCCGCCCTGATTCTCTCCGCCGTCGCGACTCTTTCCGGAAGGGGATGGGTCGAGTGGATCGGGGTATTCGGCGTTACGCTGACGTTCGAGTACCAGGTTCTGTCGACCTATCTGCGCGAGCATTCGGAAGCAAGGAAGAAGGTCCACGGACCGACGGCAAAGGACGCGGCGGTGCTGACGGAGATTCAGGTTCTCTATTACCTGAAGGAGTGCGTGTGGATCGCTTACTTTCTCTTCCTTGGAGCCTACTCGGCGCTTGCCGGGACGATGATTTTCATCGCGTACGGCTTCTGGCGCCGTCTCTATCGAAAGACGCTTCCGATTGCCGAGGTTGATATTATCTAGGGCATTATGATCGCAAAGCTCACCGGCCCCATCTCCTACCACGGTACCGGCTTTGTCGTCGTCGACGTCCAGGACATCGGGTACAAGGTCAACCTGCCGGACGACGCGATCGCGGGGCTCTCGGGGATTCGGACCTTCTTTACGCACGAGGTTCAGCGCGACGATTTGCGCGAGCTGTTTGGGTTCCTGTCGATGGAGGCGCTCGAGCTGTTCTGGCAGCTGACGAGCGTGTCGGGCGTGGGGCCGAAGAGCGGGCAGAAGATCGTGTACTCGGCGTCGGTGCGTGAGGTGACGGAACGGATCATGAAGGGCGACGTGGCCTTCTTCAAGGCCGTTCCGGGCGTCGGCATGAAGACCGCGCAGAAGATCATCCTCGAGCTCAAGGGCGAGCTGAAGGACGCCCCGACCGAGGCGTCGTCGATCGACCCAGACGCGCTCGAGGCCCTCGTCGGCCTCGGCTACCCGCGCAAGCAGGCCGAGGAGGTGCTCGCCATGATCGACGCGACGTCGAGCGAGGACCGCGTAAAGAAGGCATTGAAAATGATGGGCCGCTAATATGACTTCCGGCGCATTCCTCCAATCGAAGCAATGGGCCGACTTCCAGCGGTCCACCGGCCGGGAAGTCGTTATTGTCGACGGCGTGGGATTGTTTGTCGTGAATGCGCTCCCGTTCGGTTGGAAGTACGCGTTTTGTCCGAAGGGCCCGACGACAGACGTTTCCGTCGAGATGCTGAGGACCGTCGCGGACAAACTCGGTGTTGTTTTTTTAAGATTGGAACCCACTCAGCGACTCAACGACTCAATCACTCAACGACTTTTCAAGACCTTCGAGATTTCTCCCTCCCACACCCTCGTCACCGACCTCACGAAGCCCGAGGGTGACCTCCTCGCCGCGATGCACGAGAAGACGCGCTACAACGTCCGCCTTGCCGAGCGCAAGGGCGTGACGGTCTCGATCGGAACCGACTCGATCGACGACGTCTGGCCCCTCTTCGAACAGACGGCGTCGCGCGGACAGTTTCGCCTTCACCCGAAATCCTATTACCAGAAGATGCTCGCCTCGGGCGTGGTCTTCATCGCGACCGCGAAGGTCGGCGACCAGATCGTCGCGGCCAACCTCATGGTCGACCACGCCGGAACCCGAACGTACCTCCACGGCGCGTCGGGCGAGACGCACCGCAATGTTATGGCCCCGTTCCTCCTGCACTGGGAGCTGATCAAGGACGCGAAGCGGAAGGGGATCGAGGCCTACGACTGGTGGGGCGTTGCGCCCGAGGGAGCCGACGAATCGCATCCATGGAACGGCATCACCCGCTTCAAGCTCGGCTTCGGCGGAAACCGTGTCGACAGCCCGGGAACGTTCGATTTCGTGGCGCGGCCCGTTGAATACATGATTTATAAAATCCTGAGGACGATTCGTCGAAAAGCTCACATTTCTTGACAAAACCGACGGAAACGAGTACCGTGTGCCAATCCATGATACCCATGGACGGAGGCCGAATGCGTCTGATTGCTTTTTTCCTGTCCTTTCTGCCAAAGCGGAAGACCGTGGACGAATTGAACGCGGAAGTTCGCGACCAGCTGAGCGGTCCGATTCTCGAGGCGCTCCTCAAGCGTGCCACGGACCCTGTCCTTCGGGCACACCCGACCGACTGCCCGTACGGCATTGCCGTGACGCTCCGCGCGGACGTCAACAAGGTCGACATGGTCTGCGCCTCGCTGGAGGCCGACGGCCGGATCCGCCGCGCTGCCAAGCAGACGGTCCAGCCCGACGAGGACGGCCTGATCCCGCACCTCTACACGCAGTACGAGCTCCCGGGGGCTTCCGCATGATCGAGACTCTCCTCGAGACGCTCGATCGACTCGGTTCCGCGACCGTCGAGGAGCTTGTCGTCGCGCTCCGGCAGGATGTCGAACGGGTCCGGTACGTGATCCTCGAGGTCCTCGACCTCGGCAAGATCGCCGTCGACCACGCCCGCCCCGAAGCCTACCGCCGCGTCACCGACTGACCCCGCCCGCTCCCGCCCGACGCTCTCGGGTGGATTTTTTATACGGTCTTCGGAGTTACGTGTGCCGTAAGATACGCGTCGATGGCATCGGCCATTTTTTCATAGCCTGACTCGGTAATGGGAAATGCGAAGTCGTCATGCCCCTCTCCGAACATCGCGTTGATGCCGGCGTCGGGAATGGAGAAATTCTTACGGAAGTCCTCGAGGGTGTTCCTTGACCCGTCGCTCTTCTTGGACGCGTCGCGGAACGATTCGAATGCAACGACCATGTCGCCGCCGTTCGCAAGGACGAAGTTCTCAACGCCAATGCCGCCAAGTCCCCCTTGCCCGGCTTTTCCTGCAACCTCAGGACCTTTTTTGTAGGCCTTCGCCTCCTTGAATACTTTTTTTGTAAGCACGATATTCGCAACGACGGTGTCGTGCGCGTCCTGCCCGCGGTGTTCCTTGATCCAGTTCAATCGGTCGCGTACCGCGTTGTGGGACTCATAAACGTCCAGCTCTGATTTAGATGCGAATACGATGTCGATGTCAGCCGGGTCCTTGGTGCCGGGAAGGATGACGTGCTCGACGCGCAGAAGGTCCTTCTGGTCCGCCCCGGCCATGGGTTCGCCACCAAGTTTTTTCCACTCGTCCATGAGGGCATCATGCAGATCCTTCGTTCGAAGAAAGTCCTTCTGATCGAGCTTTACGATAAAATCAAAGTCCGCCGATCCCGGAACGTCCGTTTCCCGACCGGAGGAACCCATGTCGTGGATTAGCGCGCCTAGGATGTTGTCCGGATCGTCTTTATGCCACTTGACCCCAAGCGCTTCGAATTCGCGGTCGATGACCGAGCGGATTTCCACGGTCTGCCTCGCAATCGTTTCGCGGGCCTCCGCCTTCGTCTTCCTAATCTCATCGATCGCGTTGCTATGCTCGACATCGGCCCTGGAGCGCGAATCCAGGATTTCAAATGGAGGGCCGCCGAACTCGTCGAGGCCGGAGAGGGTCGCCATCCTAAGCTTGTCGTAATCCGCCGGTGTGAAGATGATCTTCCCAGCCTTGTCGGCAAGGGCGATATAATGACCTTTTTCCGCGATAGAAACCTTCAGGTCGCGGACGACTCTCGGATCCTCAGTCTGAAGGATCATGAAGCTGATTTCCGTCGATGCGATACCGGTTCGGATTCCCATGTGGTCGGGCCCGAGGACGCCCGTCTTGAACAGCTCGTACGGTCTCTCCGCGCCACGGTTGGTTTTCGGGGAAAGGTCTTCCGTCTCACCGAGGTCGGTCCGCACGAACTGTCCGCGGTCCTTGATAACGAATAGCACGTCCCCGAATTTTTTGGCCGCCAAACCTCCTTCCATGCCCGCTTCCAGCTTCATGGCACGTTCTTCCTGTCCCGGCAGAATGATAGAAAGGTCCGTGTCGAACGGCGTTTCGTCGGAGTCAGAGGATGATCCGAGACATTCTTTGGAGTTGGAACCGGTATCCAGGATCGTGGACACCCATTTTGCATAGGTGGCCTTGATCAGATCCCCGGTCGCGAACCGAAGATAGCCGTCCTTTGACTCGGAGACGAGGTTTCTGTTGCGCGCGTCTGCCCGAGCGCTCGTCTCGTCCATTCTCGCGAGGGCATCCTTCATCGTGTCCAGTCCGATCGGCCTCAAATACAGTTCCGCCAGGCGCTTGCCAACGGACTGTCCCTTCTTGACTCCGAGCTCGGCCTTCAGCCGGTCGTATGCGCCCGCGACCACGGTCTCTTGCGTGGCGTCCTCTCCAAGCGACGAGCTTTGGATGATTGACTCCAACCGCTTCAGGAACGTCTCGAATTGTTTCTTCTCTTCGTCCGTCAGCGAACCTTCGCCGCGCGTCTCCATCTTCTCCGCGATCGGTTCGTACAGGGCGAATGCCTCCAGGTACTTCCGTAGGTCTCGGTTGCTCGAGTCGACCATCGACCGCATGAAGTCTCGATAGATGGTTATCTGGCGTTTCTTGGCGTCCAATGAGCGAAGCGTCGGGCTCGAATCGAACTTGGAAAGCTTCCTTTCGACGACGTCGGGCGGGTTGAGTATTTCCAGCACCTTGAATCGCTTCCCAAGGTCGGGAAGGTGGTTCTTGGCGAATACGTCCTCGATGCGTTGTAATTTTTCACCCGGATTCGCGTCGGCAAGGATCACGGACACCAGCTGTTCGCTGATCCGCTGCATGGCCTGGTACGGGGAGCGCTTGATGGCCAGGACGTATGAGAATGGCGGTTCGGAATTTGGCATCAGCTCAATGACCTGCATGAGCTCCTTGATTCGGCCTCTTTCGATGATTGAAACGCCGATGTCTTTTCTGAGGTTCAACGGAAACATCTCGAAGTCGGTGGTAAACGAGGGCCAGGGCATTTCGAGCAGCCTGGCGACCAGCCTGGGCATGTCCGTCTTTGGAAACAAGTCGACGGAACGGAGCAACTTGCTTGGGCAACGTTCGACAAGATCCCTCGTAATCTCGTCCCTGATCTCCGAGGGCAACTTGTCCGCGTGTGTCACGAGGGAATATGGATTGTATTCCAGCAGCTTGGCTGCCAGCGCGTGCAGATCTGCCTTTGGGAACGCGTCCAGGATAGTAATGAGGGTTGCCGGATACTGCTCGATCATCTTGGTTCCAAGTTTGACCCGGTCCGCGTTTGGAAATTGATCCAGGTGCATCGTGAGATAAAACGGGTCGGATTCCAAAAGAGCGTCTCCTAGTTTTTCCGCGTTGACGTTTGGAAAATCCTGAAGACGGGAGGCGAGCTTTGCGGGATCCTGCCTCAATACTGCGTCGAATAGCCTTTGCCTGTCCACGTTTGGAAAATCGTTCAGCTCATCAAGGATCCGTCCCGGAAGGGATGCCAATAGCTGCTCGGATTCAAACGCCCTTCCGACGTTTTCCGGAAGCATATCTATCTGGTATCCAAGCGAGTGGAATTGTTTCCAAATATCCGGCTCCGCGCTGGTAAGCTTCTGCATGGCCGACTGCCAGTCGATGTCTGGCATCAGCTCATTGTAAGCCAGTAGGTGGAGTCCCGCTCCCATGTCAACGAGTTTTTGGGCGACGCCATTCCTGTCTTCTGTGGACAGGGAGTCAAAGTATGAACGAGCCCCCAGTCCTTCGTAAGCGAGCCGATACGCGTCCCGTTCCGCGGCTGCTTCTCGGACTTCTCGATCCGTTTCTGCATTTTGTGCCTCTTGAGTAATTTGCTCTGGAAACTCTTCCAGGGTCGATAATGCCATATCCGCGGAGCTCTGAATTTCATCGAGTTCAGAAATGAGCTGTGGATCTATTGAGTCTTCCGCAGTCGCCGCGACAGAATTGGAAAGATCCGCTCCTCGCTTGTTTAGGTCGCGGACGTACGTCCTTGCCTTGGCGATCAACCGCGCTCTCTTTTCCTTCGATGTCTCCTCAGGACGTTTGATCTCCGGAGATTTCAAGGACTCTGCCGCCGACTCGGTTGGCTTCGGTGCCTCCCTATTCGTTTCCCCGAGAGCCATATGCGCGCATGCGGTCATGAATAGCCTTGATCTTTTTCTGCGCGACGCGATCCGAGAACGCGCGGATCGCGTTCATCTGTCGGTCTTTCAGAACGCGCATCTTCTCCAGGAAGGTCGCATAGGCCGCGTCGATGGTTTGTGGCGTCTCGTCCATAGAGATTGTTTCCGATATCTTAGCGCAAATTGAAGTGTTTGAACATGAAAAATTGATGGAATCAAAAGAACCGTCAACGATGACGGTTCCTCTGTGGTGCGCCTGACGCGATTCGAACGCATGACCCCTTCCTTCGGAGGGAAGTGCTCTATCCAGCTGAGCTACAGGCGCAAGTGAAACCTCAGAAAATATGCGATCTGCCGGTTCACGGTCTCCGGTCCTCCTCCGGCGTATATCCGTATACGCCTGCGTGCGGTCCTCGGCCGTTCGCCGACATCTCACACATTTTCTGAGGTTTCACCGAGACCATTTGCTCCGCAATCTTACCCGTCCCGACCCCTCCCGTCAATCATTGACTCCCGGTCTCAGATCTCGTAGTCTCTCACTCACGGAGGTTCGGATGCAATCAGAAGTTCTTGGCGTCGACATCGGGATGGTCCTCATCGGGGAGCGAGACATGAGCGTGAGCGTGGACGATCCCATGTTTCCCGCGGTCTATGCTGCCAGGGAAGAGGTTCCCGGCGCGATCAATGCGGTCGCGAAGCTTGCGAGGAAACGGTTCGGCGGGCGCGTCCACGTCGTGTCGAAGCGCAGCAGACAGACGCAGCCGCTTGCCATCGCCTGGCTTGTCGAGCGTCGGTTCTTCGCGCGCGTCGGGATCGGGATCGACAATCTTCATTTCTGCCTCACGCGGGAGGGGAAGGCGCCCATCTGCGAGGCGCTCGGTATCACGCATTTCGTCGACAACCGCCTCGAGGTGCACTCGCACCTCACGACCGTCCCGAACCGCTACCTCATCAACGGGGAAGACGAGGAGATCGCTCGTTTCGCAGACCATCTGTCCGGCGTCACTCAGGTCGCCTCCTGGCAGGAAATCCTCGACTCGCTGCTGCCCTAACCAGGCAGTATTTTTTTTGTAGCGATCCGTAGCAATTTGTGTGATAGGCAGCTCATTCGTTATTCGCAACGGAGGGCCGTAGCCCGATAAAAAGAGACGCCGGATCTCACCCAGCGCCAGTGTCGCCCGCAGTGTCTCCCGCGTCCCAGTCGTCGCCTTGTCGCTCCAGCGTCATCGTGCCGATGTCCGAGACGTCGAGGTACAGCGACGCTCGGTCGTCCTGGAACAGCCCCGTGACGTCGAAGTCGATGCCGTCGAATCGGACCTGGCACCAGAGGTTGTCGCCGTCGACCGAGACTCCCTCAACCGTGGCGTCCTCCGCCTTCAGGGTGATGATGAGGCCGTACGCGCGAACCGTCATCCTGCCCCGGAACGAGACGTACGCCCACAGCTCGTCCTCGTGCTCGTAAAACCGCACCGCGAACGTCGAATCGTCGTCCTTCACGCGCACGCCCTTCGCCGGATCCCCCTCGGCGGGATACCCGATGTACGTCCCGTCGACAAGGTCGATTGTCTCCCCTCCCCGCGCGTGCGACCCGCCGCCCGAATTGCACGCAACCAACAGTAGAATCATCATCGGACACCCCCGTGTTTGTTGTTTGGCCTCCGCATTCACTATAGCACTACTGGCCAAATGCAAAAGGCCGCGGGAAATTCCCTGCGGCCTTCGTGCCTTCGGCCGTCAATCCTATTTCGTCACGACTCCCTTGCCAGCTGCCAGCTTGTCTTCCGGAAGCTCCGTGGTCAGAATGTCGATTCCGTTCGAGACCTGGTCCTTCGTGAACGTGTCCGTGCCCTCGACGGCGATCGCGTTCGTGAGCTTGTAGAAGCTGCCCGCGTCCTTGTCGTCGGGGGTGATGGCGACGTCGAAGGTTGCCTCGGCCCCGGGCAGGCTCGTCGGGAACTTGTCGACGAGCCAGGTGACGACGCGTGTGGTCTGGTCGAAGGTGACCGTTCCCACGTCTGCGTGCGCGTTGTTCGTCCACGCGACCTTGGGCGGGAGGTTCGTGGTCATGCGGACGTTCTCGAGCGCGTGGAACGAGTTGGCCTCGCGCCAGACGATTCGGTACGTGGTTGTCTCGCCGACCTTCGGGGGAAGGGGGCCGGTGCCGACCGGGACGTCCGCGTCGTAGTACTCGGCGTGCGCGCTCGACTTGAAGTTTGAATTGACCTTCACGGTGAGCGGGGAGGCCGCGATGACGTGCGGGCCCGAAACGGATCCGACCTCGTCGAGCGATGCCGACAGGGAAAGCGTGAGCACGCTCGAGAGGCCTGGGACGCTCATGTCGCTCACGATGGGGAGCGTCAGGTCGATGGTCCCGTTCGTGCTCGGGGAGAACGCGGCGAATTCCTTCTTCGCGGCGGCGTCCCAGGTGATCGTGCCGTCGCCGTGCGTTCCTCCGCCGAGGTCGGCCTTGGCCCAGTCGATGGTCGGCGCGGTTCCGTCACCGGAGAGCGCGAGGGTGAACGCGAGGTTCTTGATCGTCTCGTTGCCGTTGTTCGCGTAGTCGACGGAGATGCGCAGCGGGTCGCCCGGGTCGACCGTCTGCTCGTTCGCGCTGCCGTTCACGATCAGGTGAAACGCCACCGCGCCGCCCACGACCTCGCTCGAGGCCTCGGCCTCGGCCTGCTTGAACTCGACGTCGTCGGCGTTCAGGAACGAGACGCGCGCCTTCACGGCCTGGCTGCCCGAGACGGACGCGCTGTAGTTTCCGACGATCGTGACGGCCTTCAGTTCCGCGGGAGCGATCGCGTCGAATTTCCACGACGTCGCGTTCGGCTCGGCCGGCGCGGGATCCGCGTGCGTCATGGTGAATCCTTCCGGCAGCGTCGCGCCGACGAGGACCTTCGTCGCGGACTGCGTCCCGGAGTTCTGCACGTTGATCACGTACGTGACGTCGTCGCCCGGAAGTGCCTTCTCCGGCCCCGTCGCGGTCAGGCTGAGCGTGGACGCGGCGATGGAAACCTTCGCGGTGGAAATGTCTTGGAAATCGGAGGAGAAGTTGGCCGGCTTGTAGGTGTACATCGCCTGGATTGTCTCGGATCCCGGAACCTCCGAGCGGAAGTATCCGCCGATTCGGATCGACCCGTCGGATCCGCTCGAGAGCGAACCGAGCGTCCAGGTCTGCGCGTCCTTGTCGGTAGGCGCCGGAATCTCGGAAGTGGCCGTGAAGTCCGGGGGAAGGGTGAGCTTCATCTCGAGCGACGCGATGGGCGCATTGCCGGAGTTCTCGTAGCGGAACGTGTAGAACGCCTCCTCGCCCGACTTCACGTTCTCCGGAACCTCCGCGGTTGCCTTCAGCGGACGGCTCGGCATCACCCCGCCGCGGCTCCAGACGATGAAACCGCCCCATGCCAGCGCGCTGACGACGATCAGAAACACGATCGAGCGCACGAGAAACCTCGTGAACCAGGAGTTTCTGCGCTGGTCGAGCTTGGAGAGATCTGGCATCTCGCCGTCGTGCCCCGCGTAGATGGAGCGCAGCTCGGCCTTGAT
>CAIMOJ010000058.1 GCA_903843045.1 Candidatus Uhrbacteria bacterium | reverse complement strand
CTCGACGTCCGCGTCGGCAAGGACGATGAACGGGTCGCTTCCGCCGAGTTCGAGCACGGTCTTCTTAATGAGCGATCCTGCCAGTGCCGCGACGCTGCTTCCGGCCGCCTCGCTCCCGGTAAGCGCCACTCCGCGAACGCCGGGGTGCCGAATAACGCGCTCGACCATGGCCGACCCAATGGGCAGGTTCTGGAAGACCCCCTCGGGGAATCCCGCTTCGACGAACAGCGCGCCGAATGCCGCGGCGCATCGCGGCACGTTCGACGCGTGCTTGAGGACGCCTACGTTTCCCGCCATGAGCGCCGGCGCCGCGAACCGCGCCACCTGCCAGTACGGGAAGTTCCACGGCATCACCGCGAGGACCGTGCCAATCGGATCGAACCGAACGTAACTCTCGCTCGCGTCGGATGGCGCCTTCTCCGGTTTCAAGAATGTCTCCGCGTTCTCGGCGTAATAGTCGCACACCAGCGCGCACTTGGCCGCCTCGGCCGTTGCTTGTGCCAGTGGCTTTCCCATCTCCAAGGCTGCAAGGGAGCCAAGCTCGCCCGCGCGCTCTCGAAACAGTCCCGCGAGCTTTCGCATCGGGACCGTCCGTTCCACGACCGTCGTCTCTCGCCACGACAAGAACGCCTCGTGAGCGGCCGCGAGCCGTCGGTCCAACTCGTCGATCGTCAGCTCCGGTGTCTCGCCGATGATTTCTCCCGTCGCGGGATTCTTTGAGATGAGCGCCATAGCGGTTAGCAGACGATCTGCTTCAATTCTTTGTTAAACACCCGGTCGTTCTCGGAATAGTCGACGGGAACCTCGATCAGGTGGACGCCCGGAAGGTCGGCTGTCTTCCGGAGCAGCTCGCCGAGATCGTCCGCGCGACCAACTCGATAGCCTTTCGCCCCGTATGCCTCCGCGTATTTCACGAAGTCCGGATTTCCGAAGTCCAGGCCGAACGACGGCAGATGCACGCTCTGCTGCTTCCACTTGATCATCCCGTACCCGTTGTCGTTCACGAGCACGACCGTGAGCCGGATGCCGAGGCGGACGGCCGTTTCCATCTCCTGGGAATTCATGAGGAAGCCTCCGTCGCCGCAAAGCGCGACGACCCGGCGCTCGGGATACAGCAGGGCCGCGGCGATTGCCGACGGAAGCCCCGCTCCCATCGTCGCGAGGGCATTGTCGAGCAGCAGCGTGTTCGGCGCGTAGGCTTCGTACTGGCGCGCGAACCAGAGCTTGTACATGCCGTTGTCGAGACAGAGGATTCCGTCGTCGGGCATCGCCTTGCGCATGTCGGCGACGATTCGCTGCGGCTTCAGCGGAAACGATCCGTCCCGCGCATTCTCCTCGAGGTGCGCGCGAAGCTTCGTTCGGGCGGACAGGAACGGTGCGAAGTCCCAGTGCGGCTGCGGCTCGATCCGTTCTCCCATCTGCCAGACGGCGTTCGCGATGTCTCCGACGACCTCGTGATCCGGAAAATAGATCGGGTCGACCGAGGCGGGCGTGAAGTTTACGTGGATGACCTTCTGCTCGCGTTTCTGCGTCATGATGAACGGGGGTTTCTCGATGACGTCGTGTCCCACGTTGACGATCAGGTCCGCGGCGGAGACGGCGCAGTGCACGTAGTCGCTGTACGAAAAGGCCGCCGTGCCGATGAAGAGAGGGTGGCGCTCGTCGATGACGCCCTTGCCCATCTGCGTGTTGAAGAAGGGGATCCCCGTCTTGTCGACGAACGCCCGGAGCATCTTCGCGGTCATCTTCCGGTTCGCGCCCGCGCCCACGAGGATGAGCGGCCGGCGGGCCGACTGGATCATGCGCACGGCCTCAAGAATGGCCTTTTCCTCGGCCACGGCGCGACGGACCTTCTTCGGCTCGAATGGCTCGCCAAATGCCTCTTCCGCCGCGATGTCCTCCGGGATCTCAAGGTGTACGGCGCCCGGCCGTTCTTCCTCCGCCCGTCGAAACGCCTCTCGGGTGCTCGAGGCGATCGCGTCGGCCGTGACGATCGTCTTCGCGAACTTGGTGACCGGTCGCATGAGCTCGACCACATTCACGATCTGAAACGCGCCCTGCTTGCTCTTCTTGATGGGCTTCTGACCGGTGATCATGACCATCGGCATGGCGCCGAGCTGGGCGTACGCGGCGGCCGTCACGAGGTTGGTCGCTCCCGGCCCCAGCGTCGAGAGTGCGACGCCCGCCTTGCCCGTAAGCCGGCCGACGGTCGCGGCCATGAATCCCGCCGACTGCTCGTGGCGCGTGGCAACGAACGCGATCGTCGAGGTCCGCAGCGCCTCGAGCACGTCCAGGTTCTCCTCGCCCGGAACTCCAAAGACGTATTTTACCCCTTCCGTTTCAAGCGATCTCACGAACAGTTCGGCGGCATTCATAGGATGGATGAACAAGTTATCTGCCGCTTAGCAGCACTCAACGTATCACCTCCGACGATCGGTGCCAAGGCGCGGGCGAACCAAAAAGGACCCGCGCGAGGCGGGTCCTTTTCCATTAGTTCATGGCGAGCACGACCGGCGACGCCTGGGCGATGGCAAGCGGCGTCTCCCAGAGGCGCTTTCCGTTGCGAATCGCCTTGGCGGCGTAGCCGTTTCCGACGTTGCACGAGTTGTGGCATTGGACGGCGTAGTTCACGAAGTCCGGGTAGCCGTGCGCTTCCAGGTAATTCACCGTCCAGGTCGCGGAACAGACGATGTCTTCCGCGCAGGTCGTGGTGATCCTGTGCATCTTGTAGTGGATCTGGAAGTATCCGCGGGCAAGTCCGTGGTCGCCGACGGCGGTCGAAATGTTGCTGGACTCGATCCAGAGCATTCCGAGCAGCGTCTTGGCACAGTCCTCGCCGTAGCCCTTCGCCTCGCAGACGGACAGCAGGGCCTCCTGGACGGTCGGAACCGCGGGCGTCGCGGGGACGTCCGGTCCGAGACTGGGGTCCGCGGACAGGGAAGAGACGGAGTCGGCGATTGTCTGGACGATAGCCGCGGGGGCCTGGATCGGGGTCGTTTCGGTAACAACCGCCTGACCCGGCATCATCGTGATGAGCATAAGGGCCGCAATGGCGTTCATCATAGGTGAATGGTCAGGGGGAGTTAGTCCTGCGGCGAACAATGGCCGCCAATCAAAACGACCGCATGACACGGTCGGAGAGGTAATCTACCAGATTTTAGGGATTCTGTCAATAGGGAGATGTAGATATTTGGGCTAACTAAAGCAAAAAAGGCGATTTCACAATCGTCCTGAAATCCGCTATACTACGTCCGCTTTCATCTTTCGACCATCCCGTATGAAGAAGACGCTATTTTCGCTCGTCGGCGGGTATAAGCCCCAAATTTTCCTGCTCGTGGCCCTTACCGTCGTGGCAAACGGTCTCAGCCTTGTCGTCCCAAAGATTATCGCGGATGGAATCGACGGGTACGTTGCCGGTCATTTTGCCATGGGGAGGGTCCTGGCAGAGTTTACGCTCGTCGCCCTCGGGATCTTTGTTTTCACGTACCTCCAAAACGTCGTTCAGACGTATGCGTCCGAGCGCGTTGCCCGCGACCTTCGCGTCCGTCTCGCCGCGAAGATCTCGGAACAGGACTACGCCAGCGTCCAGCAGGCCACTTCCTCCAAGCTTCTCACCAACCTCACTTCGGACGTGGACTCGGTGAAGACCTTCGTGGCCCAGGCCGTATCCTCGATCATCTCGAGCGCCTTTCTCATCGTCGGCGCAAGCGTGCTCCTGCTTCTGATCGACTGGCAGCTGGCGCTTGTCGTTCTTCTGGTCGTCCCGGTCGTCGGCGGCACGTACTTCGTCGTCTTCGGGAAGGTTCGCAAGCTGTTTAAGAAATCGCAGGAGTCGATCGACGGGCTGAACAAGGTGATCAACGAGAGCATCCTCGGCTCCTCGCTCATTCGGCTTCTCAACGCCCAGCAAGTGGAAACGTCCAAGTTCATGGCGGCCAACGCGGTCTCGAAGGACATTGGGATGAGCATTCTGCGCCTGTTCGCAAGCCTGATTCCGATCATTACCTTCGCGACGACCGGCGCGACGGTCGCCATCCTCGTGCTTGGCGGACACTTCGTCATCTCGGGCGGCATGACGCTTGGCGGCTTCATGGCCTTCAACAACTACCTGGCGATCCTCATCTTTCCGATCATGATTCTCGGCTTCATGAGCAACGTGATCGGCCAGGCCTCGGCCTCTTATGCCCGCGTAACGGAGATGCTTGACAGGCCGGCGAGGAAGACGTCGGGAACGATCGCGGCGGAACCGGGCGGGGACGTCTCCCTCGACGGCGTCTCCGTTCGGTACGGTGAAAAGCTCGCCCTGAAGGACGTCTCATTCGTCGCGACGGCGGGCACGAGGACCGCGATCATCGGGCCGACCGCGGCGGGAAAGACCCAGCTGCTCTATCTCCTTACCGGCCTCATTGCACCGTACGCCGGGACCGTTTCCTATGCGAACCGGCCTCTTGTCGACTATGCCCCGACAAGCCTTCACCGCCAGATCGCGTTCGTGTTTCAGGACAGCATCCTCTTCAACCTGACGCTCCGGGAGAACATCGCCTTCGGAAAGGCGGTCGAGGTCGCGGACATGAGGCGGGCAATCGACACGGCCGAGCTCGACGAGTTCGTCGACGCGCTGCCGAACGGTCTCGAAACGGTCGTGAGCGAGCGGGGAACGAGCCTTTCGGGCGGACAGAAGCAGCGCGTGATGCTGGCGCGGGCGTTGGCGCTGAACCCGAGTGTTCTGCTTCTCGACGACTTTACGGCGCGCGTCGACGTGGATACGGAGCGCCGCATCCTCGAAAATGTCGAAAGGAACTATCCGGGACTCACCCTCATCTCCGTCACCCAGAAAATTGCCTCGGCCGAGCATTTCGACCAGATCGTCCTCCTCATGGAAGGCGAGCTTCTCGCGCGGGGCACGCACGACGAGCTGATGGCATCGTGTCCGGAATACGTGCAGATCTCTGAGTCACAGCGAAGCACCTCGGCCTATGACCTACGCGCTGAATAATTCGTCGTCCGGGCAGAAGAGCGGTCTTGGCGCCCTCAGGCGGCTGCTTCCATTTTTGGCACGCGAGAAGCGCGATCTTTCCATCGCGCTCGCGAGCATCCTGGTCAACTCCGTCGCGACCCTCGTCGTGCCGCTCATCATCGGATATGCCATCGACCATTTCGTTCGAACGGGCGACTTTCGCGGCGTGCTCCTGTCCGCGCTCGCGTTGTTCTGCGTCTCGCTCGTCGCCCTTTCCGCGAGTTACGCGCAGACGATTCGCACGGGGAGCGTCGGCCGCCGGGTCCTTTACAGCCTGCGCAACGAGCTGTTCCGGAAGCTGCAGGAGCTCCCGGTGGCGTTCTTCAACCAGAACAAGGTTGGCGACCTGATCTCGCGCATCAACAGCGACACCGACCTGCTGAGCCAGTTCTTTGCGCGCGTCCTCATGCAGTTCACGGGGAACTTCTTCATGATCGTCGGCGCGGGAGTCTTCCTGCTGTCGCTCAACCCGCGCCTTGGCGCGGTCGCCCTCGCACCGGCGTTCGTGGTTCTAATCGCGACGCGGCTGCTGTCGCCGTGGGTAAGGCTCAAGAACTTGGAGAGTCTCCAGACGGTCGGCGGGATGAGCGCCGAGATCCAGGAGAGCCTGGCAAACTTCAAGGTGATCGTGGCGTTCAACCGCATGGATTATTTTCGCGACTCGTTCAACGTCGCGAACGAGCGGAACTACCGCGCGTCCATCGGCGCCGGCCTGGCCAACAACGCGTTTACGCCAATCTACGCCCTCGCATCAAGCCTTGGACAGCTGGTCGTGCTCGTCTACGGCATCTCGCTCATCGCCGGCGGAAGCGTCACGGTCGGTCTCCTCATCGGGTTCCTTCTGTACGTGAGTGCCTTCTACACCCCGCTCCGCCAAATCGCCACCGTCTGGTCCACCCTCCAACAGTCCCTCGCCGCCCTCGATCGAATCTCGGAGGTGCTCTCGCTCGAGACGGACCTTCGCATTGTCGTTTCTCCTCCTCATGGGGAGGAGGGGTCAGGGGTGGTTGATCGTCAGATCGCCGTCCCCGTCCTTGCTTTTCATGCCGTTTCATTCCGCTATCCCGAAGGCAAGGACGTTCTCCAAAACGTAAACATGACGCTCGCCCAAGGAAAAACATACGCCCTCGTCGGCCCGACCGGCGGCGGCAAGACCACGACCGCGTCGCTGATGGCGCGCCTGTATGACCCAAGCGCGGGGACCGTCGAGCTGAGCGGACGCGACATCCGGTCGTACGAGTCCGCGGACCGCGCGAAAAAAATCGGGTTTATCCTGCAGGAGCCCTTCCTGTTCTCGGGGACGCTTCTCGACAATTTGTTTTACGGACATCCGGACTTTGTCGATTCGTCGAAGGACGAACGCCGCGCCGCGCTCGAGGCGTCCGGACTCGGCGACCTTCTCGCGAATTTCGACCGGGGCCTCGACACGCCGATCGAGACGAGCGGCGAGACGATCAGCCTCGGCCAGCGTCAGCTCGTGGCGTTCGTCCGCGCCGTGCTGCGCAAGCCGGAGGTCCTCATTCTTGATGAGGCAACGGCCAACATCGACACGGTTACCGAACAGCTGCTTGAAAAGGCGTTGGAAAAGCTTCCGGCCACCACGACCAAGGTTATCATCGCCCACCGCCTCAACACGATCGAGAACGCCGACGAGATCTTCTTCGTCAACGGCGGCGAGGTAAAGCCGGCCGGATCGTTCGCCCACGCGGTCGAGATGCTGATGGGAGGGCAGCGGGAGACGTAGGCGCGACGGGCAGGAACGGTGTATACTCTTGGCATTACTCGTAACGCCGCGCGGCCCGTGTCGCCGGCCAAACGTATGCCTCGCACGATCGTCGATCCGCCGTTTACGCGCAATATGTTTTCCGAGACCGGGGCATGGACCTGGGTCTGGGCCGTTCTCCGCGTGTACGTCGGGTACGAGTGGCTGGCGGCCGGATGGCACAAGATTACCGGCACGGGCTGGGTTGATGGCGGCGCGGCGCTCAAGGGATTCTGGGAAAAGGCCGTGACCATCCCGGCCGCGCCTGCCAAGGCCGCGATCACGTACGACTGGTTTCGCGCGTTTCTCCAGGCCCTGCTCGACGCGAACGCGTACGGCTGGTTCGCGAAGCTGATCGCGTACGGCGAGCTGCTCGTGGGCATCGGGCTCATTCTAGGGGCATTCGTGGGAATTGCCGCGTTCTTCGGCGCCCTCATGAACTTCAACTTCATGCTTGCCGGCAGCGCGTCGTCGAACCCGGTTCTGTTCCTCGGCGCGATCTTCCTGATGCTCGCCTGGAAGACCGCCGGATACTGGGGGGCCGACCGCTGGCTTCTGACGCGGCTTGGAACGCCATGGAGCGTGACGCTGACGCACGATGCGGCGGCGAATCCTCTCGGGCGGAGGAATGTCTCATAAAAGCGCAAAAGCCAGTCGCGAGACTGGCTTTTGCGGGATCAATACCCTATGTCGAACCTTATTTTGGCATCCAGCTTCCATACGGTCGCGGCGGAGCTGCGCGAAAGAGGAGTGGTTCCTCCTGCTGGCGCGTCCGTCGCGTTCGTTCCGACCGCGGGCGACCTGTACGCGGAACGCCCTTGGGTCAACGCGGACCGCGAGGCCCTCATCGGGCTTGGGTATCGCGTCGTCAACGTGGACCTGAAGGACAGGACCGCGGAATGGCTGCGTAACGAACTCGCGGGCGTCGACCTGGTGTTTGTCGCCGGCGGAAATACGACCTATCTTGCCGAGCATGCGCGGCGGTCGGAATTTGGCGTCGTGCTTCGCGGCCTGCTGCGCGACGGAAAGCTCTATGTCGGTTCCAGCGCCGGTTCGATCCTCGCCGGCCCGACCGTCGAGCCGTTCGTCGCCGAGGACACGGCGGAGTTGCCGCCGGGATTCGTCGTCGGGAGTTCGGAATGTCTCGGGTTGGTCGATTACGTCGTATTGCCGCACGACAACGTTGTCGAGTTCGCGAAGGAGCATGACATACTCATTGAGAAGTACGCCGGTCGACGACGATTCGTTCGGATGACGGACCAAGAGTACAGGGCCGAGTCGATTTGACGAAAAACGGTCGCCGTGCGGCGACCGTTTCGTTTTAGGCGAATCCTGGGAAGAAGTCCTTCTTGATCTTGGATTTCCGCACGCCCATCCGCCGAAGCGTCTTGTCGAACGCCACGACCATTCCGTGCGGGCCGGACAGATACCAGCGGCGGTCGAGGAAATCGGGTACGTCCGCTCGGATCATCGCCTCGTCGATCTGGCCCGTTCGTCCGCTCCAGTCGGCCGGGACGGCCTTCGGGTCCGCGACGACGTTGATCGTTCGGACGCCGACGGCCTTGGCGTCCTGGAAGACATCCGCGTACGCGATGTCTTCTCTCGTCTTGTTCGCGTACAGCATCACGACCGACCTCGTTTCGTTCCGGTCGACCAGGTCCTTGATCATGCTCCGGAACGGCGTGACGCCGATCCCGCCCGCGATAAACGCCAGCTTCTCGCCCGGGTCTTTCGGAAGGACGAAGTCGCCGGTGAGCTGGGACGCGACGAGCGTGTCGCCGACGGACATCGTGGCGAGCGCGTTCTTGAAGCTGCTTCCGTTCGGGTAGAACTTCACTCCGAGCCGAATGTCCTCCTCGGTCGGCGCGGACGCGATGGTAAAGTACCGCCGGTTTCCGCGCGAATCGGGATGATCGTGGCCCAGCGTCCATTCAAGGTACTGGCCCGGCGCAAACGGCATCGGTCGGTCCGAGGAAAAGACGAAATCCATCGTTTGGTTCGCCGTCGTGACCTTTTCCTTCAACGTCAGCAGGAGCTTCTGCTTCGGACTGACCGCGTACGAGAAGGCGTTTCCGACGAGGAGCGCCAATTCCGGCGTCGAATACAGCGATCCGACGTGAACCCACGGGGCGAACAGGAACCCGACGATCGCGCCGTACCAAAAGCGCAGGGTCCGCGTCGGCGGGGTCGTCAGCGGTTCCGTCAGCATGACGGTCGCGAAGAAAAGAATCGGAGTTTGGACTAGGGCTTTTAGGACGAACGGCCCGATGGCGACGCCCTGGACGATCGCGGACGCGGCAATGGAAAGCAGGACTGCCGCAAGAAAGCTGCCGACCAGGTCGTTCCGGCGAATCTTCCGCGTGACGAGAAATCCCCCGATAAGGACGACGGGGAGCATCGACGGCGTCGCGACCCACCAATTTGCCGACTGGCCGAACGCAAGCGCCGTCAGGGCCACGGCGAACGCGGCCGGGTTGAAGACGTGCTTGTTGCGGATGGCGAGAACGTACTTCACCGCCATTGCCCAGATCGCGGCCCAAATCGCAAGGGAAAAGTAGGCGCCGTCGGTCGGCGAGCTGGGCGGAGCGATGATGAGGGCGAGGATGAGCGCCGTGATGTAGGCCGACTCCGCGTTCGTCGTCGCTTTGAAGACGCGGGCGCAGACGACGTTCGCGCCAAGAGAGACGAGCGTGATGAAAAGCGTCGAAAAGAGGATCGCGAGCGCCGAGTAATGGATGAACCCGACCGTCGCGTAGACGACCGAGAATCCGAGAAGGACGAGTAGTTCGTACAGGACAATCCGGTACATCGTGACCTTGTTAAGATAGCCGTCAATCCAACTGAGCATAGGGAAGCGCATACGTTTCAAATCCGCTCGTCATCGTTCCGATTCCGTTCCGGTCGATCGCGTACCCTTCGAATCCGGCCAGGCCCTCGACGAACCGGATTCCGTCCGCTCCCATCGCGAACGCGGCGGTGGCGAACCGGTCGGCCTCGTAGACGTTCGGCCCGATGATCGTCAGGCTGACGATCTCCTCGAGCGGCCCGCTGCCCGCGTGAGGGTCGTAGACGTGCTGTCCGCGCTCGTACGTTCCCGACGTGGCCACGCCGCGGTCGGAGACGCGCAGGACCTTGACGATCTCGTCGCGGTTGAACGGGTTTCGTATTCCGATCGCCCATGGCTCGCCGTCCTCGTTCGTGCCGTCCGCCTGGATGTCGCCCGCGAGGTCGACGAAGAAGTTTTTAAATCCGCGCGCCCGGAGCAAGTCCGCGGCCCGTTGGATTGCCAGCCCTTTTACGAGTCCGGACGGATCATATCCGCCGATCGGCCTCCGAATGTCGAAGAATCCGTCCGTCATCCGTCGCGTCTCTTCCGACAGGTCGAATACGTCGCACATGTCTCTGCTGGCCGCGTCCGGGTGGAGCAGTCCCTTGTTGATGCGCGAGATCTCGCTCGTTTCCTTGTACGTGCTGAACCGCTCGTCGACGGAGGTCAGGTACGCGAGAACCTCGTCCATGTGCGCCTGGGCGGCTCGTGCGTCGGGAATGCTCACCGTCAGCGGCATTCCCATCGTGGAACAGGTCCATTTCATACCGTTAATTTTTCGCCAGCGCGAGCGCCGAGGCTAGGGAAGATTTGAACGACGGGCTGGTTTCCGACGCGCCAGAGACGGCGTCGATCGTCGCACTCTGGGCCTTGATCGCCTCGGAGATGAGGATCGGGAGCGCGTAGGAGTTGATCTGCTGGGAGGTGCGCTGGTCGCGCGGATAGTCGAGCATCTGGACGTTTGTCAGCTTTCCGCCCGAGATGACCGCGGCCACCTGGACGTAGCCGTAGTACGCGTTGACGGAGGTTCCCGTATACGTGCCGTCCTTGTACTGGCCGACTGGCTTTGGGGCGGTGACCGGAGCCGGAGCCGGAGCCGGAACAGGAACCGGAATCGGAGCAGGGGCGGGGGTCGGCGTCGTCGCGGTCGGAGTCGAACTGCCAACGCTCGGCGTTGGGAGTGAGGGTTGGACGGTCGTCGCGGACTTTGGTTTCGACGAGGTCGCCGGGACCGTCGTTGTCGCGGGAACCGGGACGGGCTTCGTCGCGGCCGCGTCGGGAAGCGGGCTGACGATCGCGATGGGCTCGACGACGGTCGACTGGCTCGACTGGCGCGCGAACGCGGCGTAGGCGACGAACGTGGCGATGAGGAGCGCGGAGAAGGTCTTTTTCATAGGAGGCGATAAGAATCTTTCTGACTGGATCACGATATCACGGCCCCATGAATTTCTTATGAAGACGCGCGCAGACGAATCGCGACGGTCGTTCCGCGCCCAAGCTCGCTCGTCGCGGAGACCGTTCCTCCGTAGGATTCGACCGTCCGTTTGACGATCGAAAGCCCGAGTCCGCTGCCGGCGCCGTGTCGCGCGTTGTCCGCCTTGTAGAAGCGGTCGAAGATCCTCGGAAGGTTTTCCGGTGAGATTCCCGCGCCCGTATCCCTCACGCGGACGTAAATCCATCCGAGCTCGGCCGCGTCGATGGAAACCGAGACCGTTCCGCCGTCAGCGCCGTGCTTGATCGCGTTCTCGACGACATTGGCGACGGCGCGTCGCAGCCCGTCCTCGGTCGCCAGTGTGCGAGCCGGCATTCCGTCCTCGACGACGATCCTCGCCCGTCTGGATTCCGCGACGGAGCGCAGGCTGTCCGCGACGGTCGTGACGAGGCTTCGGAGCTCGACGTTTCCGAGCGAGGGGCGGACATTCAAAAATTCCTGGTCCCGGGCGGCAAGCAGCAGGTCTTCCGTGATTCCCGCGAGGCGCTTCGATTCTTCCACGACGGATTCAAGCGTCCGCCGCGTCCTCGGCGAGACGATCTCCTTGCCACGGAGAAGCACCTCGATCTCGGTCCGCATGACGGCAAGCGGCGTGCGCAGATCGTGCGCCGCGTCGGCCGCGAACCGCTCCTGCACGTCCAGCGCCGCGCGGATCGGCCGGAGCGTGAGGCCGGCAAAGGCATAGCTCGTGGCCGCGGAGACGGCGAGGATGACTCCGTCGGCAAGGAGGATCGTCCAAAGCAGGTCTCCGGCCTGCTCGTCGAAGAACGCGTCCGAATCCAAGCCAAGCTCCGGCGCCCGACGGAGCGCCTCGCGGACTTCGCTTGAGACGTTAAAATAGAGCGCCGCGCTGAACAACGCCAAAATGACCGCGATCACGGCAAGATAGTGCAAGGTAAGCTTCAGACGCGCGCGCAGGAACACGTCGTCATGCGAGCCGGTAGCCGATGCCGCGAACGGTCTTGAGACGGAATCCATAGGTTCCGAGCTTCTTACGCAGATTCTTTATGTGAACGTCCATGACGTTGCTCTGCGAGTCGTCGTTCACGTCCCACACGTGCGCGTACAGCCGGTCGCGCGGAACGACCTGGTTCGGATGGCGCATGAGGTACTCGAGGATGGACGATTCGCGAAGCGTCAGGCCGAGCGGCCTTCCGGAAACGGTCGCTTCGCGGTCCGTCGCATGAAAGGAGATCGGTCCGAGCGTGAGCGTGACCGGCACGAGGGGCCGCGGTCGTCGAAGCAAGGCGCGCAGCCGGGCGAGCAGTTCCTCGAAGTCGAACGGCTTCGCCAGGTAATCGTCGGCCCCGGCGTCCAGACCGCGCACTTTGTCGCCGGTCGCGCCCATGGCCGTCAGCATCAGGACGGGGACCGTCTTGCCCTGTTCGCGCATTTCCCTGCACGCGTCGAGCCCGCTCTTTCCCGGAAGCATCACGTCCAGGATGACGGCGTCATACGCCGCCCCGCGCGCATTGAGTTCCCGAAGGACGGACGGGCCGTCGAACAGGCAGGTGACGGCGTAGCCTTCCTGCTCGAGGCCTTCCTTGACGGACGCGCTCAGCTTCGGATTGTCCTCGACGAGGAGAAGTTTCATACGGCGGACGCGTTCTGAAAATTTTGCAGCAAGTCCTTTGCCGCCGCGGCCCCCGTCGCAATTGCCGTCTCGATGGACGGAGCGCCAAGAAAGTCGCCGGCGAAATAATACCCGTTCTTTCCGTGGCGTTCGCGAACGGATCGGACGAACGGTTCCTGCGAGACGGGCATGGTCTTCGTCCAGTGAACGGAGTCGACGACCGCGCCCGTGCCATTGCCGGGAAAGAGACGGACCGTCTCGTCGAGGATGATCTTTTGAATTTCGTCCGTCGAAAGCGCCGCGTCGGACCGTCCACGGACGACGACGTTGACCATCACGCACCCGTCGAGCGCGGGGCCGTACAGGGAAGACATGCGGATGGCGGAGAGCGCCTGGTGCGGGGTCGTCTCGTCGGGCGCGTAGAAGGCCGCGCCCCAGTCCCGCGTGTTCGCGACGATCGGCGTCCTGTCGAGCTCGACGGCGGCGGTGACGAAGTGCGTGTATCGGCATTCCGGAACGACCTCGGGGAGAATCTGTCGATAGAGCTCGTCGGAAACCGTCTGCGCGAAGACGATCGCGTCGGCTCGGAACGTCTCCGCGTCGGTCCGGACGGAGAGATCGTCCACCGCGACGATCGGCGAGTCGAGTCGGATGCGTCCTCCGAGGGCGACGATCTTCTCGGCGAGACGGTCGACCAGAACCTGGCCGCCCTCGGGAAAGAACGACGTGGTGCGGATGTCGCCGTGGATCTTCACCTGGCGGACGATCGGGGCCATGAACGCCGCCTTCGATTCCGTGACGGGGCCGTAGCAGTACCCCTGGTTTACCGTGTCGAAGAACGTCTCGTACAGTCCCGCGTGCCCGTCCGTCCCAAGGGTTGCGCGCAGGTACTCGGAAACCGTCACGTCGCCGAACCGTTCCAGGTCCGGCGACGCAAGGTTCGGCTTCGGAAGCATCTGGAAGAACGACTTTCCCCAGATCTTCATCCCGTCGGCGATCGAGAAGGGGACGTCGTCTTCCTTGACGGCGATCCCGTCCCCGTCGAGAAAGTAGTAGATGTCGCTCAGAGGCGTCTTCGCCAGCCGTTCCGCGATCCCGAGGTCCTCGAACAGCCGGTGGCTTTCCTCGTACCACGGGTACATCAGGAACCCGCCGAAATCGACGTGCTGATCGCGGACCATCCGGCTTTGGACGCGCCCGCCGAGCGTTGGCTTCGATTCGAAAAGGTCGACCTCCGCGTTTCCGGACAGCAGCAGCCGATATGCCGCGCTCAGTCCCGCCAGTCCGCCGCCAACGACAATGACATTCCTCTTTTTCATACGGGGACAGTATACACGGTTTTCGTCGAAGCGACCGAATGCAAGCCGACGAACGGGCCGATCCCTGCCGCATGCGTTACGGCTGCACCGAAAGCGTCGCGGCTCCGCCTCCGTCGCAGGTGATCTGCAGGTCTCCGACCTCGTTCGCGATCGCGAGGACATAGTCCTGCGCGGGGACCTTGTACGTCGACGAACCGACGGTGATCGCCCGCGCCGTTTCGTCGCGGTTGTCGAGCATCACGACCGCGCCCTTCTTTACGACCGTCCGTCCCGGGGTCCCGCTGCACGCGACAAACTGGAACCGGGAGCCTCCGTATTCGTTGACCGCGTCCCCGTAGTCCGCGGGAAGGTCGACCGCGAGCGTTTTCGCGGGAATCCCCTTCGCGACCGGCGCGACAATTTTTTCTTCCGGGGAAAGGACCTCCGAGCGCAATGAAAAGTTCGACCCCCATCCGTGGCCTTTCTCTCTGTCGCCGCGCCAGACCGCGATGCCAATGGCAACTGCGGCGACGAGGACGAGGATCAGGATCGTCCGTTTTTGCGGGGTCGTGATGCTCATAGGGTTTCCGCGATGCGCATTGCTTAGACCTTGGGAATGAGGTGCTTCGACTCCATGGCGCGGCTGACGGCGCGGATGAGTTCGCGGACGATCGGGTTCTGGCGGTCGAGGCGCGAAAGGATTCTTTTCCCCGTGCGGTTCTTGGTCAGCAGCTGGGCGTGGGCGAGCACCTTGATGTGCTGCGACGTAAGGGGAAGGGACAGGTCGAGGATCTCGGCAATCAGGCCGACGGACGCCTCCGGCTGGTCGGTGAGGATACGGAAAATACGGAGGCGCGTGACGTCGCCAAGCGCCTTGAATGCCGCGGCGACATGCGCGTCGGTCTCGCCGAGCATGCGCCGCTTTCTTCGGAGTTCCGTCTGGGTAAGCATAGAGAATTCAATTAAATGGTCATTTAATTGTTTACACCAGACAATGTATCAGGATTGGGATACGCTGTCCAGCAGGGAGACCGTACTAATTCCTTGATTCAACGCGCTATGGGAAATCTCTTCAAGAAGGGCATGATCCTCGGTGGGGTCCTCGCCGCGGTGGCAACGGTCGGATTTGCAATGAGCAAGCCCGGACAGGAACTGTCGGAAGGCATGCAGGCGGACATCAAGGCGCTTGCAAAGGACCTGAAGAAGCGCCTGCACAAGCTCGACGACGTCACCAAGGAGTCGTATGACGACCTGGTCGCGGCCGTCGTGAAAGAATACGCCGCGCAGAAGGCGATGGCAAAGGATGCGCAGCAACATTTGACCGCCGCGCTCGAGGCAATGTGGAACGAGACGGAGGCGGAATATAAGAAGGCGAAATAACTCACTTCCAACCCCGCGCGTATGTTATACACCATTGCCGTCGTTTTGCTTATCCTTTGGCTCCTCGGACTCGTTTCCGCCTACACGATCGGCGGATTCATCCACGTCCTCCTCGTCGTGGCGATCATCCTGGTCTTGGTCCGCGTCATCCGCGGCGACAAGATCGTCGCGTAGGGGCGCGCCTGGAGGTCCCGTCCTCATCGCATCAGCCTCTCAGGGCTGACCGGCCGCCACGGCCGGAGTCGTTCGTCGCGGTGTCGCGCCTTTGGCACGACCGTCGACGGGTAGAGAAACGCCTATGCAGACACGCACGAACCTGTTCGGATCGGCCGCCATCCTTTCGATCGTCCTCGGGCTCGCCGGCCCGGCCGCCGCGCTTGCCGCGGGTCCCGCGACCATCTCGCTTGGGTCCGCCGCGCACTTCGCCCTCCTTTCGAAGTCGGGAATCTCAACGACCGGAACGACGTCCGTCGTCGGCGACATCGGCGTCAGCCCGGCCGCCGCGACCCACCTGACCGGATTTTCCCTGGACCTTCCCGTCGGCGGATCCTCTTCTACGTCGCCCATCGTCATCGGCAAGGTATACGCCCCGGGATACGCGGACCCCACCCCGGCGACCCTGACGACGGCAATCGGCGACATGGAAACGGCATACAATGACGGCGCGGGCCGATCAAACCCGACGGCGACCGAGCTGGGGGCAGGGAATCTCGGCGGTCTCACCATCGCGCCAGGGCTATACCAGTGGGGAACGAGCGTCCTTATTCCGTCGAACGTGACGTTGTCCGGAACGTCGAAGGACGTCTGGATTTTCCAGATCGCCCAGACGCTTACCATGAGCGCGGGGACGAAGGTCGTTCTTTCCGGTGGCGCGCTCCCGAGCAACGTGTTCTGGATCGTTGCGGGCCAGACCACCGTCGGCACCGGCGCGGACATCCAGGGCACGGTACTCGACAAGACCGCCATCGTCTTCGCAACGAGCGCGGGCGGGCACGGAAGCTACTTCGCGCAGACGGCGATCACGCTGGACGCGAACACCATCATTCCTCCGTCCGCCATCGCCGTCGTTTCCGAGCCCGTCGTCGTCCCGGCCGCTCCCGTGACGGTGACAATTCCGGCCTCGACCTCGACGTCCACCGCGACGGGATCGGGATCCTCGAACGCCGGTGCCTCCGCGACGACAAGCGTCGCGTCGCCGGCCGGCTCGACCAACGGAACGACCGTCCCGGTGCCTGCCGCCAGCGTCGCGAATCCCGTGGCAACGACCTATGCCGTCCCGACCCCGTCCTCACCGGCTCCGGCCGTTCCCGGGTACCGGTACGGGGTCGAGCTCCGTTACGGGTCGAGCGGAGCCGACGTGGTCGCGCTCCAGAAGTTTCTCGTTGCCAAGTCGCTGCTTGTCGTGCCGAAGGGCTCGTCTACGGGACGTTCGGGCGGTTGACGCGGAATGCGCTCATGAGCCTCCAGGCAGGCTGGAGACTGCCGGTCACGGGAATTCTCGACGTCACGTCGCGCGCGGCGATCAATCCCCGCTAGGCGACCGCGGAGTTCGTCCCAAGAAGCTGCGCCCGGGCGTCGTCGCAATCGGCGACGTCCGGGCCATTCGGACCGAGCGCGGCGCGGCCCCCTTGCCAGGAAGGAAAATATCTGATAGGTTCCCGACATGAAGATCGCGTTCATCCATGAGAAGAAACACGCCGGCACCGGCGCGTATTTTGTTAATGGGCTGATGTCGGAAAAATTGCGCGAGGCCGGCGTGTCCGTCGCGAGCGTCTTTCCGAAGAGTCCGCTCCTTCGCGTTCCCATCCCGATGCGCGGACTGACGCAGATTCTGTTTTACCACGCGCTCATTGAGAGCCGCGACGAGGTGATGCGGTGCGACCTGATACAAGGGACGACCTTCACGCCGATCGCGTTCCTGCCGCTCCCGATACCCGTCGTCAGTCACTTCGGATCGACGACCTGGGGATTTTTGAAAGCGGTTCCCCTGACGAAGGACGTCGAGCCGGCACTGAGGCCGGTCTGGCAGTCGTTGTTGAGGGCAAGGGCCGTCAAGCGACTGAGCCTCCATACGCGGCGGCCGCTCCGGGACATCGCGGAGATCGAGCGATTCGTCGCGACCCAGGCCGACGCGGTCATTGCCACGTCCGCGGTCGTGCGGGACGAGCTGCTCGGGGCGGGGGTCGACCCGAGGCGCCTGTTCGTCGTTCCGAACGCGATCGAGGATTTCTGGCGGGGTCCCGCGCCAAGGACCGTCGCGGATGAACCGTCCCTTGTCTTCCTTGGACGACTCGGATCGGATGCGTTTACGTTGCGGCTGAAGGGCCTCGACCGACTGATCGACCTCTATGAGGCATTCCCGAAGTCGAAGAAGCAGACGGTCGCGATGACGGCGAACAAGGCGCTTGCGAACTGGCTGCGCGAGGCGATTCCGAATCATGAGCTCGTCGCGAACATGGAAAAGTCGGAGATCCCGAAGGTCCTTCGCCCGCTCGCGGGAAGCATCCTCCTGATTCCGTCGCGCTATGAGGGATTCTCGCTCAGCCTTGTCGAGGGAATGTCGCAGGGGCTGATCCCGGTGACTTATCCCGTCGGGATCGCGCCGGAGATCATCCGTCAGGGGGAGAACGGATACCTGATTCGCACGCAGGCGGAAGGAAAGAGGATCATCCGCGAGATTCTCCGTCTTTCGACCGAGCGTCGCCTGGAAATCGCGCGGGAGGCATGGAAGACGTCACGGCAGTTTTCGGCGAACACGATCGCGAGGAAGTTGATGCGCGTGCACGAGAAAACGATTAAGAGCCACGTCTTCGTGGACGCCAACCCACCCACCGTATGAAAATCGCACAGCTCTGCTCGACCGTGCACCAGGTCAGCCCGAAGTCCGCGCGTGGCATCTACGGCCTCGTGGGGAATTTGTGCGACGCGTTAGCGGGTCGGGGGCACGAGGTGACTTTGTTTGCGTCCGGGGACGCGGAGGTGAAAGGAAAGGTCTGTTCGCGCGTCGCGACGAACGGCGGGTCGCGCGGCTTGTTCGAGGCCGAGGTCCTGCGCGAGAACATGGAGACTGCTTCCCTCTGTTTCAGCCAGGCGGAACAGTTCGACGTCATCCAGTCGCACTTCTCGCTTCTTGGCTGTCATTTCTCCCCGATCGTCAAAACGCCGACCTTTCATTCGATTCACAGCCCGATTACCGCCGAGCTCGCCCCGCACCTTCTGCGATACCGAAAGGAGAAGTTCATCAGCTTCAGCCTGGCCCAACGGAGCCAGCTTCCGGAACTGAACTGGGTCGCGAACATCTATCACGGAATCGACACGAACCTTTACGCGTTCCAGGAACAGCCGGAAGACTACGTCCTATACCTCGGAAGGATCACGCAGGACAAGGGGGTCCACCACGCCATCGCGGCAGCGAAGGAAGCGAAGGTCCCGCTCGTGATCGCCGGCGTGAGCTACCAGAACGAGGGGTACTGGGCCAAGTTCATCGAGCCGCGGATCGACGGGGTACAGGTGCGGTTCATCGGACACGCGAACGTCGAGCAGAAGATCAAACTGATGCGGAACGCGCGGGCGCTGCTGTTTCCGACGTTGGCACAGGAGACGTTCGGCCTGGTGATGATCGAGGCCATGTCGTGCGGGACGCCGGTGATCGGCTTCGACGCCGGGGCCGTGCAGGAGGTGATCCAGGACCAGGAGACGGGGTTCGTCGTGCGCACGGAAAAGCAGATGGCGGCCGCGATCAAGAAGATCAAGAACATCGATCGCCGCGCCGTCCGCCGCCGCGCCGAGACCTTTTTCAGCCTTGAGCGCATGGCGGTCGGGTATGAGCGGGTATACCAACGGTACGTAAAATAACGGCCTGAACCTCCGCCCCTTGCTATTCCCAGTGTTTTCCGGTAGACTCGGCTGATTCTTAGCAATGAACAAACGCGGTATGCCTTACGTTTCAAAGATGGGAGGAAAAAAGAAGTTTGGCGGCAACCCGGCCTGGAAGCGTCAGGGCAACGGCGGAGCGTCGAAGGGCGGTTTTGCTGGGAAACCCACGCATGGCGCCTTTGGAAGCGGCTTCGACAAGCCGGAGCTGTTCGAGGCCACCTGCGCCACGTGCGGCAAGCCCTGCAAGGTCCCGTTCAAGCCGAACGGCCGCAAGCCGGTCCTGTGCAGCGCCTGCTTCGAGAACGACGGCCCGTCGGAATCCCGCCGCCCGGAAGGAAAGAGCTTTGGGGGATCCGGAGACCGCGCCCCGTCCTCGGGCGACGCCCAGATGCTCAAGACCATCAACGCCAAGCTGGACGCGATCCTCGCGCTCCTGAACGACTTGTAAAGCGAATCGAACGGCCCCGCGTCTCGTGAGAGAGCGGGGCCTTTTTGGGAAGAAAAATCCCTGCCGAGCGGGCAGGGGGTCAGCGGATGTTGCGGATGCTCAGGTCCCAGTGGTGATGATAGAGGCTGATGCCGAGCTCCTTCGCCCATTCGAGGATGACGAGCCGTCCGGTGTCGACGAGCGGCTGGAGGTGCGGTCTCATCGACACGGGGATCGTGTCCGTGGCGTACACGCGGTCGATCGCGCAGCCGGGGGCGGAGAGCCGATCCGTCGCGGGATCGCAGAAAATCCCATGCGTGACGACCGAGTAGACCTTCCTGGCTCCGAACGCCTCCTTGACGCGGGTCGCGGAGAGCAGGTTCGTCTTCGCGGTTGCCATCTCGTCGTCGACGGAGAGTGCCGTCGCGCCCTTCAGTTGTTCCGTGTCGCCGACAAGGTCGTCCAGGGAAACGTCCTCGCTGCTTTCCCGTTCCTTGTTTCCCATGGCGACGGAAAGCTTGATGCCAAGCTCCAGCGCGATCGCCTTGAGGATTCGCTTGATCCGCTTGTAGGCGGACGCGTCCGGGCACAGGATGCAAAAGCGCTCGTTGTTGGCGAGAATGTCCGTGATGGCGCGCATGAGAACGAGGCGGACGAGCGAGAGTTCCGTGATGAGACCGGTCGGCCCCGCCATGACCATCTGCGGCGCATGCATATCCACGGTGATGATGCGGTCCAGGTGCTTGCGGGTTGTGTTCGCGGACTGGACCATCTGCTCGATGTAGTACTGCGGAAGGGAGAATTCGAGCTCTCCCTCGTCCTTGTCCGAACGGCAGAGCGGAAAATATCCCAGCGAGAGCGCGATCCTCCTCGCACGCCGACCGGCCGTGTACCGGAGCAGAAGGTTCAGCATTCCCAGCATCTCCCATGTTCCGGGACCGCTCCCGATGATGATGCAGTCGTGCCCGCCGACGTGCTGCTTGTCGAACTGCAGGAACGGCTCGCCGCTCGAACGCTTGCCAAACACCGGGATCTTGATATCTACCGGCGTGAACTGCTTGCCGGATTTCTTGCTGAACTTCTCGATGGCTTTCGCCACGGCCCGTGCCTGATCCTCGAACCCGGGCATGGGAATGAGAGTCAGACCGCCGTTGGGACATTGAGGAACGCGCATGATCTTCTAGCCTCCGCCGGAAGTTAAACAGGAAACGGACCCTCCGTCAATGCGTTCCGGCCATGAACCTGGTACACTGTCCCGCAGGACAACCAACCTGTATCTATGTTCGATCTAATTGCCGCGTTCGACCTGCGGATTCTCCATGCCGTCATTGCGACGCGCACGGAGAATTTGCTCGCTTTCTTCAAGCTCGTCACGTTCGTCGCCTCGCCAGCCGCGGTCATTCTCGGCCTTGGCGCCATATCCTGCTTTCTTGCGATTCGAAAGCGGCTTCGACTGGCCATTGCCTTGTGTTCCGGCCTGGCCGCCACGGAAGCCGCGATGCTCGCGCTCAAGCATCTGATTCGCCGCGATCGTCCGGACATCGCCCTGCGCGCCATCGTCGAGGACGGGTTTTCCATGCCAAGCGGGCACGCGACCTCGGCGGCGTTTTTTTTCGGAGTGCTCGCGTACCTGCTCGTGCGGGGGCCGGTCCTTCGAAAATGGCAGAAGGTCGTCGCCGTTCTCGTCGCGTTGGCCGCGGTCATCGCCGTCGATTTCAGCCGCATGTATCTCGGCGTGCACTATCTGAGCGACGTGATCGCCGGAAACGTCGTCGGGTTCCTCGGCCTGTTCGCGACCATTGCGGTTATCGAGCGTTTTCGGAACGAAAAGACGGTAACGTAAACATATGCCCAAGATCAGCGCGATCGGGTTCGATTGGGGCGGGGTGGTCTCGCAGTATCCTGGAAAAAGCTTCAACGACGCCGCGGCGGAGTTTCTTGGCGTGGACAACGAGGCGTTCCGGCGGGCGTATTTTTTGCACAACCACATGGTCAACAAGGGACCGGATGCGAAGACGTATGAGACGGCCGTCGAGATGTGGCTGGAGATCCTGACGGAACTTGGCATCCCGGAGCGGACGGACGCGTTTGTCGAGTTCGTACGAGCCCGTCCGCAGGCGCAGATCAACGAGGAGGTGGTCGGACTGATCAAGCGCCTTCGCAGGCTCGGCTGGAAGGTCGGCCTGTTTAGCAACAACTCGGCGGAGAACGCGGCGGACTTTCGATATCGCGGGTACGACACCTGGTTCGACGTCTCGCTCTTTTCGGGCGACGTGAACCGCATGAAGCCCGAGCCCGAGGCGTTTGAGATGCTTGCCGAGGCGCTCGGAGTGCCCGTGACGGAGCTTGTTTTCGTCGACGATTCGGAGCGAAGCCTGTCGACGGCGGGTGAGGTTGGCTATGAGCCTATTCTATTCACGACGGTCGAGTCCTTGGCCGAACGGCTCGAGGAACTGGGGCTTTTGCGAAAACTCTGATAGACTGGGCGCATGATACGTTTGGTTTCCACAATGATTGCCTCCCTTGTCCTTGCCTTCGCCACGATTGGCGGGTTGGCGGTGCTTGGAATGGAAGGGGACGGAATGCAGATGGACGCGGGGCATGGCAGCATGGACTGCCTGTCGCATTGCCTCGGCGTCGCGTCGTCGGCCTCGACGGGAATCGCGTCCGCGATCGTTTCGACGGTTGGGTTCGCCATCCTGTTCGTTTTGTCGCTCATCGTCTGGCAGTCGTCGGAGGCTGAGACGATTCCGTCGATCGTTCGCTGGCGCGAGGGAATCGGCAAGCGCTACAGACAACGGGAACTGGCCGTCGTGAGAATCCAGGATTGAGAGGCAGCCGGGAGCGATCTTGCTTTTGGCTGCTTTTATTTATCCTCGTCATTGCGAGCTTCTCAGAGCGAAGCAATCCAACGAGAGATTACCTCGGCCTCCGGGCCTCGCAATGACATATCATATGACTGAGAAAAAAACCTATAGGATCGCCGGGATGCACTGCGCATCCTGCGCGGGGATCATTCAGAAGACGTTCCAGAAGATGGACGGCGTCGCGTCCGCCGAGGTGAACTATGCGACCGAGACGGCGAAGGTCGCGTTCGACGCGGGGAAGACGAGCGCGGAGACGCTCTCCGCGGCGATCCTGCCGCTTGGGTATTCGCTCGTGCTCGACACGGCGACAAACGGGACGAAAGCCCCTGAGAACAAGGAGGCGAACCCACTGCCAGTTTTGCTTCCGATCGTCGCAGTCAGCCTGTTTGTCATGGGCTGGGACGCGCTGATCGCGTTCGGGTATCTGCCGAAGATGACGTTGTTCTGGAGCGAGTTTTTCCATCATCTCCTCCCGCTGATTGCGACCTACGCGCTGTTTGTCGTCGGCAAGCCGTTCTTGCAGGGAGTCTACCGGTTCCTTCGCTACGGAAAGGCGAACATGGACACGCTTATCGGAATCGGAACCTTGGCGGCATATCTCTACAGCGCGACGGTCGGGGCCTTCGAGGAGTCGCTTGCGCCGTATCTGAACGTGGAACAGTCGTACTTCGACGTGACGATCGTCGTCATCTCGTTCGTGACCGTCGGCAAGTGGCTGGAGGCGCGCGCGAAGCGAAAGACGGGCGATGCCATCCAGGGGCTTCTGAAGCTGCAGGCCAAGATGGCAACGGTCGTGCGCGACGGCAAGGAAGTCGAGATCCCGATCGGCGACGTGGCCGTGGGAGATATCGTCGTCATCAAGCCGGCCGGGAGGATTCCGGTCGACGGGACGGTCGTGGAGGGAGCGTCGTATCTCGACGAGTCGCTCGTGACCGGGGAGCCGATGCCGGTGAAGAAGGTCGCGGGCGATTCCGTCGTGTCGGGGACGATGAACGGAGACGGGGCGTTCACGTTCCGCGCGACGAAGGTTGGCGCGGACACGATGCTCGCGCGGATCGTCGCGATGGTCGAGGAAGCCCAGGGAAGCCGGGCGCCGATCCAGGCGATGGCGGATCGGATTTCGGAGGTGTTCGTGCCGACCGTGCTCGTGATTTCCTTCGGGTCGCTCGCGGCCTGGCTGACCATTGGGACGTATTTTCTCGGGTTCACCCAGGCGCTCTCGTTCGGCCTCTCGTCGTTCGTGGGCGTCCTCGTGATCGCGTGCCCGTGCGCGCTCGGGCTTGCGACGCCGACGGCGATTATCGTCGGGGTAGGCAAAGGCGCGAAGGAGGGGATTCTGGTGAAGGATGCCGCGGCGCTCGAGATGCTCGGGAAGGCGAACGTCGTCGCGCTGGACAAGACCGGGACGCTGACGAAGGGAAAGCCGGAAGTCGTGTCCGTGAAGGCCGTGGCGCCGATGACGGATGACCGGGCGGTGGCGATTCTTGCCTCGCTTGAGGGTCGCTCGGAGCATCCGATCGCGCATGCCATCCTTTCTTACGTGACGGGCCGAAAGATCTCCGCGCCTTCCGTCGACGGTTTCGAGGCGATCAAGGGGATGGGGGTGAAGGGGACGGTCGACGGGACGACCTATTGGGCTGGGAACGTTCGGCTGATCCAGTCACTTGCCATCGCGTTCGACGTTTCGACGCTTGAACACGAAACATCGTCAGGGAACACTCCTGTAATTCTCGCGACGGCCAAGGGGGTCGTCGCGGTCGTCATGGTCGCGGATCCGGTCAAGCCGGAGGCCGTCCAGGCCGTTCGCCATCTCCACGATCTCGGCCTGAAGGTCGTGATGCTCACGGGCGACGCGAAAGGAACGGCGGAGTTCATCGGCGCGCAGGTAGGCGTCGACGAGGTGGTGGCGGAGGCGCTGCCGGAAGGAAAGCTTGAAAAGATCAGGTCGCTCCAGGCGGAAGGAAGAATCGTCGCGATGGCGGGCGACGGGGTCAACGACGCGCCGGCGCTCGCGCAGGCGAACGTTGGGATCGCGATGGCGACGGGAACCGACGTGGCGATCGATTCCGCGGGGATCACGCTCTTGCACGGTGACATCGGAAAGATCGCGAAGTCCGTCGCATTGTCGAAGCTGACGATGCGCGGGATTCGACAAAATCTGTTCTGGGCGTTTTGTTACAACGTGGTTGGCATTCCGCTCGCGGCCGGCCTGCTCTATCCGGTCTTCGGCTGGACGCTCAGCCCGGTGTTTGCCGGCGCGGCCATGGCGTTCTCCAGCGTGTCCGTGGTGATGAACTCGCTCCGTCTGAAGACGGTCAGGCTGTAATATGGAATCGTACAAATTTTACGTCTCGGGAATGCATTGCCAGGCGTGCGTGCTCATGACCGAAAGCGAGCTGAAGGACTGTCCGTGCGTGACAAGCGCGACGACGAGTCTTTTGGAAGAGACCGTGGTCGTCGCGGGGGAGTTCGGGGGGAAGGACGCAACGGCCATCGCGGCGGAACTGACGAAGGTTCTCACGAAACACGGGTATTCGCTGACGGTTGATCGTCCGGTCCCGCCAACGAAGCGTTGGAAAGAATTTGCCTACGCGGTTCCGCTTGCGCTTGGCCTCATCATCGCGTTCGTCAGCCTCCAGCGGTTCGGCCTGATCAATCTGATTCCGGGAGGAACGGTCACCTACGCGACCCCGTTCTTCGTCGGAATCGTCGCCTCGCTCTCAAGCTGCCTCGCGGTGGTCGGAGGCCTCGTGCTGACGCTGTCGGCAACGTTCGCGAAATCGGGAAGTACCGTGCGTCCGATCGCGACGTTCCATATTGCGCGCATCGTCTCGTTCTTTTTCCTTGGAGGATTGATCGGCGTCCTTGGGTCCGCGTTCCGACTGGGGACGATGGCTACGCTCGTCGTCCAGATCGCGCTTGCCGCGGTCATGCTGATCCTCGGCGTCAACCTGCTTGATCTGGTCGCGGGCGCAAAGAGATTTCAGCCGTCGATGCCGAAGTTCGTTTCCGCTCGCGTCGTCCGTGCGTCCAAACTGACGAACGGCTTCGTCCCGGCTCTCGTTGGCGCGCTGACCTTCTTCCTTCCGTGCGGCTTCACGCAGTCGATGCAGCTGTATGCGCTCTCGACGGGATCGTTCCTAACGGGCGCGCTCACCATGTTCGCGTTCTCGATCGGGACGTTCCCGGTCCTCGCGCTCGTTAGCTTCGGATCGTTCAGGCTGGAAAAGAGCGAGCGGAAGGGAATTTTCCTGCGGGCCGCCGGAATCCTGGTCATCGCGTTCGCGCTCTTCAACCTGACGAACGCGCTCGTGGCAGCGGGATACATTCAGCCGATATTCAATATCTAGAATCGAATACAATATGTCGTCAAACCCATTTCTCTACATCGTCATCGGGATCGTATTGATCGGAGGGTTCGTTCTGCTCAGCGGAGGAGGGAAGTCACCAACGGTTGCCTCGACGTCCGGCGCGTCGGCCGGTTCGAACGTGACGGTCGTCGACGGAACGCAAATCGTGACGATCGAGGCCAAGGGAGGGTATGCGCCGGGATCGAGCGTCGCAAAGGCCGGAATCCCCACGATCCTTCGGTTCGTGACGAGCGGCGCCTACGACTGCTCCTCGAGCGTCGTCATCCCAAGCCGCAAGATCGCACAGGACCTCCCCGCGACCGGAACGACCGACATCGACGTCGGCACGCTCGCGCCGGGAACGCTGAGCGGCACGTGCTCGATGGGGATGTACCGGTTCAGCGTGGAGGCAAAGTCGTGATCCAGACGGGACGGAAGTCCCTGGGAAGCGCACGGGACTAAAGTCCCTAAGAAATTCAAAGTCCCTGGGAACTGAGTTCCCAGGGACTTTAGTCCCGTTCGGTCGTATTACACGTGGCATGTCCCCAGCCCGCGCTTTGCCAGATACTGCTGGTGGTAATCCTCGGCCGGATAGAACGTGACGGCCGGGACGATCTCGGTGACGATCGGCTTGTTCCATTTTCCGCTTGCCTCCAGGGCCGCGCGCGACCGTTCCGCCGCGGCCTTTTGGTTCTCGTCGTGGTAGAAGATCACGCTGCGGTACTGGGTCCCGACGTCCGGGCCCTGGCGGTTCATCGTCGTTGGATTGTGGTTGCTCCAGAACACGTCGAGCAGCGCGTCGTACCCGACG
>CAIMOJ010000057.1 GCA_903843045.1 Candidatus Uhrbacteria bacterium | reverse complement strand
GAGGCGCATAGGGATTCAGCAGGTTAGTTCTTGTTTATTTTCCTTTCGTCCAAGACGCGCAAACTCTTTTCGACGAACGGTAACATGTCGGGACGATCGTTCCAGATTTTTTCGATCTCGGGGAAGATCTCCGCGAGCGCCGGATAAAACAATTTTTCCGGCCGTCCGACGATCGCCTGAAACGCCGGCTGGTTGAGAAGGATGACGTTTAGGATCTCCGACAGTTCCCAGTACGATCCGTCGTTGACGCTGCGCCCGCGCACCGCGTCGGCGCAGTGTCTCACGCAATAATCAAAGAATACGAAGTGGAGAATCTCGTGGTAAACGACCCCGACCTTGCCGGCCAGATCGCGTTGGAAAAAGACCTGGAAGGACTGCGTTTCCACAAACCGCGGGTTGCAGTCAAAGATGGAAAGCGCGCCGACGTACGCGTTTTGCGAATAGTCTTCGTCGAAGACGGAATGGACGGCCGCGAAGAAGTCTTGGCTCGTCGCGCCGACGGCGTCTTGGATCTCCCGTACTCCGCGGACAAGCAGGTCTTCGTTGTCCTGATAATACGCCCGGATATAGTCCTGGAAGTTCTCTACGGAGATCGCCGGATGAGCGGCACGAATTTTCTTTCCAAAGTCCGCGCCGCCCACGGTCAGGTTTGAAAAATCCCGGTAGGTTTCCAGGTCTGCTCGTTGGTCGAGTTCGATTCGGATCATAGGCAATAATTTATCGGCACTACCATCCTATCCCACGGACCGGAATGAAAAAGACCCCCTGTTGCCGTGCGGGGGTCCGCGGTGGTCGTTCGGCGTGGCTACTCCTTGCCCATCTGTTCGTCGAGTCGCGCGGCGGGTCGGCCGTTGTCTGCGGCCCCGGTCCGTCGGCCGTCGCGCACCAGGCCGACGAGTGCGTCGACCTGCGGGACGTGGAACGCCTGGAGGAAGCCCTGGGCCGGCTCTTCTAGTTTCTTGCGCCAACCCCACCAACCCGCTATCATGTGGCCACATGTTCACATCCATCCTTTTGTTTCTTGTCATCCTGTCCGTCCTCGTCTTTGTCCATGAATTCGGGCATTTTATCGTTGCCAAGAAGTCGGGGATGAAGGTGGAGGAGTTCGGGTTCGGGTTTCCGCCGCGGGCGTTTTCGATCCGTCGCGGGGGGACCGAATATTCGATCAACTGGATTCCGCTCGGCGGGTTCGTGAAGATCAAGGGCGAGTCGGGCGACCAGCGGGGCGACGAGGACAGCTTTGCCGCGAAACCGGCCTGGAAGCGGTTCCTCGTGCTGATCGCGGGGGTGACGATGAACTTTTTGCTCGCGTCGGTCCTTCTGTCTGCCGGGTTCCTGGTCGGCCTTCCGACCGCGCTCGACGGCGATCTTCCGAACGGCGCGGTGGTGTCCGAGCCGCGGATGCAGGTGATGACCGTTGCGAGCGGATCGCCGGCGTCGGCCGCGGGGCTCGTGGCGGGGGACGAGATCGTTTCCTTTGACGCGCAGACGTTCGACACGGCGGAGGCGGCGCGCGACTATATCGCGAAGAACGGCGACGCGGGAATCGACGTGGTCGCGAAGAAGGGCGACGGGGCGTTCGTGAGCTCGCGCGTGGTGTCGGCGGACATCGAGAGCGCGGGCGTCCACGGGTTCGGCGTCGGCCTCGTCCGGACGGGCCTCGTGTCGTTTCCGATCCACCTCGCGATCGTCCACGGCGTCGCGTCGGCCGGGACGTATACCGCGGAGGTCGCGCGGTCGTTCGTCGACCTCGTGAGGAACCTGGTCGTGCACCAGTCGGTCAGCGTCGACCTTTCCGGCCCGGTGGGCATCGCTGTGATGACCGGCCAGGTGGCGGGCATGGGCGCGGTGTACGTCCTCCAGTTCGCGGCGCTCCTGTCGGTCAACCTCGCCGTGGTCAACGTCCTCCCGTTCCCGGCGCTCGACGGCGGCCGCATCCTGTTCCTCCTCATCGAGGTACTCCGCCGCAAGGCCGTGAACCACCGCGTGGAGGCGATCGTGCACAATGTCGGGTTCGGCCTCCTGATGACGCTCGTGATTTTGGTGACGTACCGCGACTTCGTGAAATTCGGCGGCCAGATGTGGGGCGCCGTTAAATCGTTAGTAGGGGCCTAGGTTCGCAGGGTCGAAGGTCCGAAGAACCGCGGCTCTCCGAACCTTCGACCCTCATTTCCCTTGGAACCCTTTCGTATGAAATCCCAACTCGAACAGCTGAAACAGGCCGCGATCGACGCGCTGAAAACCGTCACGGACAACGAGTCGCTCGAGCGCCTGCGCGTCGAGATTCTTGGGCGCAAGGGAAAGATGGCAGAGCTCATGAAGCAGATGGCCACGCTTGCGGACGAGGAGCGCAAGCTCGTGGGCGCGGCCGCGAACGAGGTGAAAGGCGCCATCGAGGCGGCGTTCGCGGAGAAGGCTGAGATGGCCGAAGGGGCGGAAAGGGCTGAAAGGCTGAGTCGCGAGTGGATCGACGTCACGGAGCCGGCGATCGGGGTCAGATCCGGAATCGGGAATTTGCATCCGGTGACTCAGGTTCGCGAGGATCTCGAGGATCTCTTCGCATCGATGGGATTCATCGTCGCGGACGGTCCGGAGCTTGAGAGCGAGTACTTCAACTTTACCGCGCTGAACATTCCGCCGACGCATCCGGCCCGCGACATGCAGGACACGTTCTACATCGAGGGACATCCCGACATGGTGATGCGCACCCACACGTCGCCGGTGCAGATTCGGTCGATGAAGAAATACGGCGTGCCGCTGCGCGCGATCGTCCCGGGCCGCTGCTTTCGCAACGAGGCGACGGACGTCCGCCATGAGCACACCTTCCACCAGCTCGAGGGCGTCGTCATCGACAAGGGGATCACGCTCAGCCACATGAAGGGCGTGCTCGAGACCGTCGCGAAGCACCTCTACGGCGCGGACACGCAGATTCGCCTCCGCCCGAAGTTCTATCCGTTCGTCGAGCCTGGCGTGAACGGCGAGGTGACCTGCTTCCTGTGCAAGGGAGTCGGCTGTCGCCTGTGCAAGAAGTCCGGATGGCTCGAGGTGTTCGGCGCCGGCATGATCCATCCGAACGTGCTGCGCGAGGGCGGAGTCGATCCAGACGTTTACTCCGGATTCGCGTTTGGATTCGGTTTGACGCGACTGGTCATGTTGAAGTATGGGATCGACGACATCCGGCACTTGGAAGGCGGCGACCTGCGATTCCTGAAACAGTTTTAGATATGTTGATCTCAAAGAAATGGCTGTCGGAATTCGTGAAGCTGCCGAGTGGCGTTTCCGATTTTGACCTTGCCGCCAAGCTGACGCTTTCGACGGTCGAAGTTGAGAAAGTGACCGACCAGGCCGCGGCGATGGACAAGATGGTCCTGGGCCTCGTGATCGCGTGCGCGGTGCATCCGAACGCGGACCGGCTGAAGATCTGTTCCGTCGACGTGGGCGACCGGATGATTCAGGTCGTGTGCGGAGGAACGAACGTGGCGCAGGGAATGAAGGTCGCGGTCGCGCTCTCGGGATCCAAGGTGAAGTGGCACGGCGAGGGTGACCTCGTGGAATTGTCGAACACGAAGATCCGCGGCGAAAAGAGCGAGGGGATGATCTGTGCCGGGATCGAGATCGGGATCGAAAAGAGCGGGGAGGGCGAGCATGAGATCATGGACCTGTCGTCTCTCGATTTTCCGCCGGGAACTCCGCTCGCCAAGGCGCTCGGCCGCGACGACGTCACGTTCGAGATTGAGCACAAGTCGCTTACGAATCGTCCGGACCTGATGGGTCACTTCGGCATGGCCCGCGAGATCGCCGCGCTGTACCGCGTCGCGCTCCAGCCCCGCGTCACCGCCGAACCTCCCACCCCCTCCAACTCCCCCTCGGGCAGGGGGAGAGACACCGTGGATCTTACCGTCTCCATCGCCGACCCGACCCTCTGTCCGCGCTACCGCGCCGTCGCGCTCGACGGGATCGTCGTCGCTCCGTCGCCGGCCTGGCTTCGCGCCCGGCTGTCGTCGTGCGGCATTCGGTCGATCAACAACGTGGTCGACGTGACCAACTTCGTCATGCTCGAGCTCGGCCAGCCGATGCACGCGTTTGACGCGGACAAGATCGGATCCGATTCGATCGGCATTGTCGTTCGTTCGGCGACCAAGGGCGAGAAGGTTGCCTGTCTCGACGACGCGACCTATGCACTCGACGAGGGCGCGCTGCTGATTACCGATGGCAAGAACCCGATCGCCATCGCCGGCGTGATGGGAGGGAAGGAGAGCGCGGTGACGGACGCCACCACGCGCATCGTCTTCGAATCCGCGAACTTCTCGCCCGTGTCCGTCCGCAAGACCTCCACGAAGCTCGCCCTGCGATCGGAGTCCTCCGCCCGCTTTGAAAAATCGCTCGACCCGGCCCAGTGCGAGGCCGCCCTCGACCGCGCCGTCGCGCTGCTCACGGAGCTCTGCCCGACCGCCCGCGTCGCCTCGAACGTCGTCGACGAGTACCCGAACCCGCCGAAGCCCGTCGTCGTCGACCTGTCCCCGGCCCAGGTGAGCGGCCTCCTCGGCGCCGAGATCTTGTCGAATGACATCGTCGATATCCTCGGCCGCTTAGGTTTTTCCATGACTCCCTTCGAACCTTCGACCCTCTCGGCCTTCGAACCTCTTTCCATCACCGTCCCGTCCTGGCGCGCCACCAAGGACGTCCAGATCAAGGAGGACGTCATCGAGGAGGTCGCGCGCATCTACGGCTACGACCGCATCCCGTCGTCGCTCCCGGCCTTCAATATCACTCCGCCGCCGCAGGATCCGGTCCGTCTCTTCGCCCGCGCGATGCGAAAGACCCTGTCCGTCGGCCTTGGCGCGGCCGAGGCGTACCGGTACGCGTACGTCAGCCCGGAGACGATCGCGAAGCTCGGATTCGTCGCGGCCGACCACGTGAAGCTCGCCAACCCGCTGGCCGCCGACCGTCCGTATCTCGCCCAGTCGCTCCTCCCGAACCTGTTCGAGACGGTCGCGGACAACCACCGTTCCGCGCCGACCGTCTCGGTCTTCGAGATCGACCGCGTGTTCTTCGGGGTCGGGGAGGATGAGCAGCCGTACCATCTGGCCATGGCCTACTCGGCCGCCGGCGACGAGAAACCGTTCGGGACGGTCCGCGAGAACGTCCGCGTCCTCCTGTCCTCGGCCGGCCTCGACGTCTCGTTCGGCCCGGTTACGAACCCGGGATCGTGGATGCATTCAGGACGGTCCGCCGACATTCTTGTCAACGGAAAGAAATTCGGCATCGTCGCGGAGTCTTTGCCCGAGGCGGCGCAGTCGCTTGGCATCGATCGCCGCGTGGCCGTCGCCGAGATGAACCTGTCGATGCTCGCGGCCGTGGTCGCGACGCCAAAAACGTTCTCCCCGGTCCCGACGTTCCCATCCGCCACGCGCGACCTTGCCTTCGTCGTATTCGACCGCGCCGCGTACGGTGACATCGAGACGGCACTGCGATCCGCGTCGAAGCTCCTTGTCTCGGTCGAACTGTTCGACGTCTATCGCGGAAAGGGCGTTGAGGACGGCAAGAAGTCCGTCGCCGTCCACCTGTCGTTCTCCTC
>CAIMOJ010000056.1 GCA_903843045.1 Candidatus Uhrbacteria bacterium | reverse complement strand
ATCATCGTCGCCGTCGACACCAACGATCTCGGCAAGGCCATCGAGCTGGTCGACGACCTGAAGGACCACGTCGGCGCGTTCAAGTTCGGACTCGAGTTCGGAACGAACCTGCTCGTGTCGCTGCTGCGCGGAGAAGACCGGGACCTGGCGCACGACCAGCTCGACCGCGCCCGCGTCCTGTTCTCCCTGCTCCAGGGCCGCGTCATGTGGGACTGGAAGTTCAAGGACATCCCGAACACGATGCGCGGCGCCGCGGCGGGCCTGTCCGCGCTCAGCCCGGAGCTGTTCACGGTGCACGCGTCGGCCGGCGTGAAGGGAATGCGCGCGGCGCTCGCCAAGGCGGGCACGTCGAAGATTCTCGCGGTGACCGCGCTCACGACGATGGACGAGGACGAGTGCGTCGCAAGCTACGGCGGCGGGTCGTGGGAGACCGTCCGGAAGTTCGTCCTGATGGCCCAGGCCGCCGGCGTCCAGGGAATCGTCTGCGCCCCGAGGGACGCCGAGTTCTTCCTCACGCCGGAACGGGCCGCGGGGTTCGAAGGCCTCGAGTTCGTCTGCCCGGGTATCCGTCCTGCCTGGGCCGCCACCAACGACCAGAACGCCGACCGCGCGATGACTCCCGGCGAGGCTGCCAAAGCCGGCATCTCCCGCATGGTCATCGGCCGCCCCATCACCCAGCCGCCGGAGAAGTTCCTCTACCCGCACGAGGCCGCGGACATGATCGCCGAGGAGATCGCGATCGCGCTCGGTCAGAACGCGCTCTGACCTCTCGACCCTTCGACTTCGCTCGGGGTCGATTTTTTTGTTGGCGGTTGTGATAGAATCGTGCCGTATGATGAGAGAGTATTCGTCCTTCGACCCTTCGGAATCCAAAGAGCCGCGCCGCGAGACGCCGAGGCTTGTTTCCGCGGAGACGCTGCGAGAAATTTTCGAGGAAAACCATGAGCTGATGAAAAAAATGATGAACTATGTGGCGATCGGAATGGGTATTCCGATCGGACTTGGAATTGGAATGCGCGTGGAAAACGAGGTGATAGCGGGCGATTTTCTGAGTCCGCAGCAGAAGATTGCCAACGTTCAGAAGGCCATGGAAGGTTCCGGCGTCGCGGCAATCCGGGAGGGGAAGGACATGGATGCCATCTCGCCCGAGCGCCGGGAAATCGCTGCGAGGGTTATCGAGGGCTTCCGTGTCGAGAATGCCTTCAATGATATTTCCCGCATGAGCGGAATTTCCGTTACGGACCTTTTGTCGGAGAACTACCTGGTGGCGACGAGCGGATACACGAGTCGTTACATCGAGCGTCTTCCCGATGAGGACCGCGCGCGCATCATCGGCGGGTATAGTTTGGCTGTCTTTGAGAAAAATCTCGGCGGAGAGATGGCGCCTTTGGATGACGGTGACCACGTCTACTTAAACCTTGAGAGCGTGGGTCATGTGGCGGACAACGGTTTCCTTAACGTAACTCGGCAGTCGGACCAGACCTACCGTGGGATGATGCAGTCGATTCTTAGTCATGAGTTCGTTCACACCTTTTTAACGAGAGATCGTCATCCGTGGTTTTCCTCAGAGGCGGATACGATCGCGTACGAGGGTCTAACGGAATATTTTGGACGGCGGATCGAGGAGCATCAGTACGCATCCGGGTCGGAGAGCGTTAACGTCGGTTATTTGGGAGGCGGGTCGCAGGCCGGGGCACTCATCGTGAGCGCGCTTGGAGAACGGCTTGTCGCCGGCGCCTATTTTTCCAATCGACCCGAGATAATCCGAGATGCGTTTGACGCAAAGTTTGGAAAGGATGCCTGGAAGAATGCCATGCAATTCGGATTGTCTCCGGAAGACAATCATGAGATCGACGTCCTGTACGGCCTTCTTCAGGCGACAGGCGCGGATCCGAAGATCGTCGACGGAGCCAACCGGCTGTTGTCGTCGGATACGACCATCGTCCCACTAAGGGATGGAGAAAAATTGAATGGCGTGATCCTGTCCAGCACGCGCGTCGCGGGTTACTTTACGACCGGCTTCGTCGTACAGCCCAAACCGACGGGCGATGGCTTTCTGTGCGTTCGCTTCGACGGCAATGTCGCGGCGGGGATGCGAACGGCTGAGATCATTGAGAACGACGCGTCCTTTGTGGCCTGGAACCCCGGCCTGTCATACGACGCGACCCGTTCCGTCGTGAACGTCCCCGTCGTTGATATTCAGAAGGCAACCAGGGAAATCGCCCGTTCTATTTGACTTTTTGTTGATTTTGGCGCAGGATGACCCTCCGACAATCGGGTCGGGACATCTACGAGGAACGGCCATGAACGACGAATTTTGGAAGATGCTCCGCGCGCTCGGGGCAGACGCGGCGCTTGTGCGGGCGGCGATGGGCGACGCGGACTTTCTGGCGCGGATGACGCGCGACGCAATCGTCACCGAGCGTCGGATGACGTGGGCGGACGCGGCGGGCGTCGACCGGAAGAATACGCTGTGCAACTTGCTCGAGATGGTCCGGGAGTGGCCCGGCATCCTGGAGATGGTCGGCGGCGCCGTCGGGTTCGACGCGGCGATTTCGGAGGCTCGCGACCGCGTCGCGCGGTTCGAGGGCGAGCGCGGGGCGTGCGGGGCGTACCGACATGCGCGCATCGTCGTGGTGCCGTACGCGGCCAACGCGGCCGAGACGGCGCAGTACGCCTGCGCGCGTATGGTCGACGAGCACGCGATGCGGATTGCCGTGCCGGGCGTCAACAAGAATCGGATCGGGTTCTCCGCGCCCATCGGCTCCAACGGGTTCGCGCGCTTTTCGCGGGAGCGAACCGTTCCGCCGCGGAACGATTCGAAGGCGTTCTATCGGATGGGATACGCCGGCGGCATGACGGCGTACGCGAACCGCCTGCGGATCGAGGTGATCGACTTTGCGGCGAACGTGAACAGGAAGTACTGGGTCGAGTGCGGCGCGAGCCAGCGCTACGATCCCACCCGGGTTCCCGACGGTCAGGCGTTCGCGCACGCGGGCGCGCTGTTCGCCCTCGCGGAGTACGGCAGGGACGATCTCGGTCTCTCCCAGGACGACATGAGTCCGCCGAGGGACCGGTCCATCGAGGACTATCTGGCAACCGGCAGCAGCGTCCCGTGGCACTACCTCCGCGGATTCAGCGTGCTGGCGTACGGCTCGCGTCCCGACTACGACCTCGAGGAATCCGTCGTGGACGGCCAGCCGGTGAACATTCCGGAATGGGTCCGTTACAAGGGCGCGGACGACGTGCGCTTTCTCGTCCCGCGCGTCTACGGCCACAGCCGCGGCGTCTCCGTCGACTTCCCGGAGCTCAAGTCCCCGGACCGCACCTTCGACATGAGCGACGCGACCATGTCCACGCCCGTCCGCCTCTGGGACGCGCCCTGACCTCTCGACCCGCCGGGTCGATTTTTTTTGTAAAAAAATCCCGCCTTCCCTTAGGCAAGGCGGGTTAGGACGAGGGGCGTCGACGCCGACGGGAATCGCACTGCGGGTCTTCCCACTCGTCTTCCGGGCAGAACGAGGCATGATAGATCTTGCGCGGGTCGTCGGACAAGTCAGGAACGGATATCCTTCGCCTTCTCTCAAGGAGCCAGGTCCATTTGACATCCATGTCCGCCCGTCTGTCCATGCGTTTCGGATCGAGTTCGATATCTTCCTTCAATGGGAGAATGGGCATCGTGAATTCCTCGACGGGACAATAGTCTCGACGATCCCCCTTGTCAATCGTCCCGCTCGACAGTGACGGACGATTCCGCTAAGCTCTCCTTACTATGCGCATCATTCTCGTCCACGGATTCAACGCGTCCCCCGAAATGAACTTCCATCCCTGGCTGGCCCGCGAGCTGCGCGCCAAGGGATACGAGGTGGTCGTCCCTACGCTTCCGCTGAAGAGCGGGGAGGAGTTGGATTTGCAGGTGGTGATCGAGGAGATGAAGCGGCAGGTCGGGTTCCTTGGACCGGAGGACATTCTCGTCGGGCACTCGCTCGGGGCGCTCATCGCGCTGCAGTACATGGAGGCGATTGAGATGACGGAGACGCCGCGCGCGGTGATCATGGTGGCCGCGCCGTTCAAGGTGGCCAAGCCCGAGTTGCGCCGGCTGTTCCTCGTGGACCTGGACGCGGACGTGGCCATTTGGAAGGCCAAGGAATTCTTCGTGGTCCATTCGAAGGACGATGCGCTCGTTCCGTTCGAGCACGGCCAGAAACTGGCGGCTTTCCTGAAGGCGACGCTCGTCGCGACCGAGACGGACGGCCACTTCATGGACGCGGAATAT
>CAIMOJ010000055.1 GCA_903843045.1 Candidatus Uhrbacteria bacterium | reverse complement strand
GACTCGATGCGCACCGTGTCGAGCACGGCCCACTGGTCCTCGGGCAGCTCGGCCTTCGAGTAGACGACCTGTACGCGCCCCGTTCCGTCGCGCAACTGCAAAAAGAAAATTTTTCCGCTGGACCGGAAATTATACGCCCATCCCTTAAGTTCCACTTCTTGGCCAACGTAAGCGCCGATTTGGGATATGGTTGTTGTGATCATAACGGAGAGATTGTACCAAGAATTGCACGAGGGGGACAAGGGGAAACAGGGTCGAAGGTTCGAAGAATCACAACGAACACGCCGCCCGCAGCGAGTTCGCGGGGATCACCGGGAAGTGCGAGATCATGAGCCCCTCGACCGCCTCGTGGAACTCGTCGAGCGCGGCAACGGGGAGCAGTGGGCGAAGGTGGGATTCGAACGGCTCGGCGAGGCCGAAGCGGAGGAGTTTGAGGGTGTCGTCGGAGATGGCACGGGCGGCAAACCACTGGCGGTTGTCGCGGGTGACGCACGGGCTGCACACGACGCCGCCCTTGAGCGCGTGCCAGCGGTACTGACCCGCGACGATGGTCGTCTTGCAGTCGAGGCAGCGGGAAACTTCCGGTCGGTATCCGATCGCGGCGAGTAGCTTGAGCGCGAATCCGGCCAGGAGAAATCCCGCGCGGTCGGAGCTGACGGACGGGGCCGCGTCGATGGCGCCGAGCCAGGCGAGGACGATCGCATAGAGCGCCGGGTCGGCTTCCTCCTGGCGCGTGGCGATGTCGACGAGGTACAGGGCGTTGCGGACGAGCAGGAGACGCGATACGTCGCCGTAGAGTCCCGGAAACGCGACACGGCGGTCCGTCCCGGCAACGGTGTTGAACTGGCGGCCGTTCACGACGTGAAAGTCGATAACAGCCGGCATCTCCAGATGCGGCGTCAGTTTTGCAAGCATCTTGTGCCCTCCACGGGCCAGCAGCTCAATCTTGCCGTGTTCCTGCGTCAAAACCGAATACCAACGATCCGCCTCCCCGCGGTCGCGGCGGGAAAGGACGATTCCGGTTGTGTTATACAGCGTTGCCATAGGAAAAATCGTCCGGAATCGAAAATGCTCTACGATCGTAGAGCATTTTTGCTTATTCCGCCACCGTGAACTCGGGTTCCGAAGTCGTCGGGTCGATCCTGTCCATATACGACTGCAGAATCAGCATCGCCGCAAGCGCGTCCTCCTCGGCCTGCGCCCCTTCCTCGCGCTGCAACCGAATGCTCTCCCCCGTCGTATACGACTCGTCCTCCTCGATCACCGGAATCGGCGTCGCGGCCTCAAGCAGCTTGATAAACGCCCGCGCCTTGTCGAGCTGCTTCGAGCTATGGTGCTCGCCCGTCGAAAGAGGAACGCCAACGACGATCGCGTCAATGTCCTCCGACTTCGCGCGTTTCGCAAACACACGGATCGTCTCCTCGCCGACGTTTGGCACGACATCGAGCGGAACGGCGACATTTGCTTCCGTGTCTCCAAACGCGAGGCCGATCTTTTTGTCCCCGTAGTCGATTCCAAGTAGTCGCATATTAAGGCGATGCTGGATTATATCCGTCCTCTAGGTACAGCGTAACTCCCGTCGATGTCGCACGGGCAATCTTCGTGATTCTTCGTCCCAGGAGAGGCAGCGTCATGTACGTCGCTATCTCTTCGCACAGAACGAAACGAAACTCGGACAGCTCATTCTCCGGAAGACGAATCGACTGAATCTCGTCGTGCGTGAGAACCCCGCCGTCGAAGACGAACATGACCCCTTCCGTGCGAACTCCGTCATCCACCACGTAATCAACGCAGAGCAACCCGCCCATGCGTCTCGTCAGCCCTAGCTCCTCAGAAATCTCTCGCTCGCAGCACGACAGCGGAGATTCGTTGTGCTCGACGGAGCCGCCGGGAATTTCCCAGTACTCCTTGTACGTCGGCTTCACGAGAAGAACGCGACCATCCGCGTCTCGAAAAATGGCTCCGGAACCCATTCGTTTCTTTGGCAAGGACTCCTGATACGCGCGAATTTCTTCCGGAGTTCTCATAGCGTCCTAGTCATTATGAATCATCCACTCGGATACTCCCGCGGTTACGATTACGAGAATCGTCGCGACAAGAACGCGCATGACGGGTTGCGCCTTCAAGAACACGGCGACGCACGAAATCTCGAGGATGTAGATGACGATCGGGAGCGGGTAGAACATATCCTAAACTGGCAATGGGGTTAATATCTCAATCCCCTCCTTCGTCACCGCGATCGTCACCTCAAAGTGCGCGGAAATCTTTCGGTCCTTCATGACTACCGTCCACCCGTCCTCCGCGGTCTCGACGGGCCAGTCGCCGAGGCCGAGCATCGGCTCGATGGCGAGGCACATTCCTTCCGTGACGGTCACCTTCGGATAGCGCTTGTCGACGTAGTTCGGAATGTGCGGCCCCTCGTGCACCTTGTGACCGACGCCGTGGCCGACGAGCGCCTGGACGATGCCATAGCCGTGCGGGTTCACGATGGCCTCGACCGCGTATGACACGTCGCTGATGAGCCCGCCGACGTGGACGGCATTCGCTCCTGCCAGACACGCCTCGCGCGTCACGGCCATGAGCTTCGTCGCTTCCTCCGAGACCGTCCCAACCGGAACCGTCACCGCCATGTCCGTGCACAACCCATGCAGCCACAGCCCGATGTCGAGTCCAACGATATCGCCTTCCTTGAGCGCAATCGGCCGGTCGCCGCGCCCATGCACGACCTCTTCGTTCACCGAAATGCACATCGTCGTCGGAAACGGCTCGTCGTCCGGATGCGACCGATACCCCATGAACGAGGGCTCCCCACCGCCAGCACGAATCACGTCCGTCGCAATCACGTCGAGCTCGGGCAACGTGATGCCGGGACGCACCGCGTCAACGGCCGCCTTCAGCGCGCGCGACAGAAGATGTCCCCCTTCGCGCATCGCGTCGATTTCCGTTTGCGTTTTTATGAGAGACATAGGGAAAACATTGGGTAAATCGTCATCTTTGGCGAATTCTGTCCAAGATACATCGCAGCTGCGAGGTATCTTGGACAGTTGTGGTGAGATCTCATCAAATTCCTAATTAAATCGCCAATTTTTCCATGATCCTCTCCCGAACCTCCTCGACGCTCCCAACCCCATCGACACGAACGAGCACGCCCTTCTCCTCGAACTTCCCGAGCATCGGCGTCGTGTCGTTGTCGTAGATGTCGAGCCGCCGGTTGATCGCCGCCTCGGTGTCATCGTCGCGTCGGACAAACTTGCCGCCGCACGCGCACGCGTCGCCCTCCTTCGCGCCGTCCTTCGTCGACGCGACTGCGCCGCACGACGAACAGGTCAGCCGTCCTCCCAATCGCCGTAATGACTCCTCGCGCGGCACCTCGATCACAATTACGTGCGTCGGCGCGTCGAACGTAAACGCCGCGTACTGTTTCAAGTTGCGCGGGTACCCGTCGAGCACGTATCCGTTGACCGCGTCCGGTCGCGACAACCGCGCCTGGAGAACCTCCGCGGCGACCTCGTCGGAAACGAGATTTCCGGACTTCAGGATCCCGTCAACTTTCAATCCAACATCCGACCCAGCCGCCACTTCGTCCCGGAGCAGCTGCCCCATCGCCAATGCCGGAACGTTCAGCTTCTTCGACAAGATCTGCGCCTGCGTCCCCTTTCCACTTCCCTGCGGCCCAAGAAGAATGATTTTATATGTCATAATATTTTTCGCCAGTATACCAGAAGACGGAGACTTTCGCCCCCGTCTTTATCGCCACAGGGCGAGTTTACATATCGTATTCGTGCATGCTCATCTGCGCTTCCATCTGCTTCATCGTCTCGATGACCACGTTCACCACGATCAGGACGGACGTTCCGCCGATCACGAGGGAGGCGTTGCCGGTCACCTGCTGGGCGACGAGCGGGAGGATGGCGATCATGGAGAGGAAGACGGCTCCCACGAGCAGGACGCGGTTGGTGACCCAGGCGATGTACTCGGCCGTGGGCTTTCCCGGACGGATGCCCGGGATGAATCCGCTCTGCTTCTGGAGGTTTTCCGCAACGCGGTCCGGGTGGAAAATGACCGACGTGTAGAAGTACGTGAAGGCGAATACCAGGCCGAAGTAGATGATGCCGTACACCAGCTGATTCTGGAACACCTGGAGCACCCACTGCGCCGCGGTGCGCAGGGCCTCTGTGCGGGCGTTCAGGAAGAACTGGGCAATGACGCGCGGGAACAGAATGATCGAGATCGCGAAGATGATCGGGATCACGCCGGCGATGTTGAGCTTGATCGGGAGGTTGGACGGCACGGATCCGGATAGGCGCGTTCCGCGGGTCTGTCGGGCATACTGCACCGGAATATTGCGCTGCGCCTCGTGCATCACGACCACGGCGCCGAGTGTCACCACGACAAGGATGGCGAAGATGATCGCGGTGATCATCTGGGATCCGTCATAGAGCGCGAGCGACTGGCCGAAGTAGTTCGGAAGGCCGGCGATGATTCCGGCGAAGATGAGGATCGACGTTCCGTTGCCGAGGTTCTTCTCCGAGATGAGCTCTCCCATCCACATGAGAAAGATCGTTCCGGCCGTGAGCGTCCCCATCACGAGGACCGTGGTGAACAGGTCGGCGGTTCCGGCCGTGAACAGCTTGGCGCCGGACTGCTGGTTGAACAGGAGCACGAGGCCGTATCCCTGCAGGAGGGCGAGCGGAACCGTGAGCACGCGCGACCACTGGTTGATGCGCTGGCGTCCCTGCTCTTCCTTCTGCATCTCCTCAAGCTTCGGAACGATCATTCCAAGAAGCTGGAAGATAATGGACGACGTGATGAACGGCGCGAGGCCGAGCGCCACGATGGAGAAGTGCTGGAGCGTGCCGCCCGAGAAGATGTTCAGGAGGCCGAAAAACTGGTTGCCCTGGAAGTAATTCACGAGCGCGCTTGGGTCCACCCCCGGAACCGGGATGTGGGCCGCGACGCGGAAAATGACGAGCATCGCGAAGATGAACAACAGGCTGTTACGAACCTCTTTGGTCTTCCAAACGCGCGTGAATGAAAACATATTTGGTTTACAGGATGGAACCGCCGGCCTTCTCGATCTTTTCCTTCGCGGTGGCGGAGACCGTGCATCCCTCGACGATCAGCTTGATCGCGATGGCGCCGTCGCCGAGCAGCTTCACCTTGCCCTTGGCCGGAACGAGTCCCTTCTCAAGCAACGCGGCCGGGTTGACCTTGGCGCCGTCGGGGAAGTTCTTGGCAAGCATCGCCACGTTGACGACCATCGGCTTCTCGTGAATGCTCTTAAAACCGCGGTTTTTCTTGGTGGAAAGCATGATGTGGCGCAATCCCTTGAGCTGGAGGCCGGAGCGACCACCAGAGCGGGCGCGCTGACCCTTCACGCCGCGGCCCGAATAGGAACCGCCTTTGGAAAGGCCGCGACCGACGCGCTTGGCCGTCTTGCGCGCGCCTTTTGCCGGACGAATTGTGTGGAGGGTAAACGCCATAGGGTGTTATGCGACCACGGCTTCCGCCACGGTCGGTTTCTTCGGAAGGCGAAGCTGCTTGATCGCTTCGAACGTCGCCTTCGCGATGTTGATTTTGTTGGAAGAGTTCAGGATCTTGGAAGAAGCGTTCGGAACGCCGGCGAACTCGAGCACCATGCGGACCGCTCCGCCGCACTTGAGACCGGTACCGCTCGGAGCCGGCTTCAGGAGAACCATGGCCGAGCCAAACTTCACCTGGATCGGATGCGGGATCGTCGCGTGGGTCATCGGAACGCGGATCACGTTCTTCTTGGCCTGGCGGTACGCCTTGTCGATGGCAATCTGCACGTCGACGCCCTTGGAAACGCCAAGTCCGACGCGGCCCTTCTTGTCACCAATGACGAGGGTGCAGCGAAACGACATGCGCTTTCCTCCGGCCGTGACGCGCGTCACGCGGGAAAGGTCGAGGATCTTCTGCTCGAACTCCTTCGGCTCGGCATGACGGCCACCGCCTCCGGCTCGCGGCGGTCGGGCGCCTGGCGCGGCTCCGGTCCGGCCGCTCGGTTTTTTCTTTTGTTCGTCCATAGGGGTTAAAAGATGAGTCCACCCTCGCGCGCCCCGTCGGCAAGCGCCGCGACGCGTCCCGTGTAGCGGTTCGAACCGCGGTCAAACACGACCAGGTCGATTCCGGCGGCCTTCGCCTTCTCGGCAAGCTTCACGCCGACCGCCTTGGCGATCTCCACCGGCTTCGCGTCGCCCGCAACGTCCTTGTCGGACGCGCTCGCGAGCGTGACGCCGGCGTTGTCGTCGATGAGCTGGCAGCGGATGTGCTTCAGGCTGCGGTGAACGCTCAGGCGCGGACACTCCTTCGTGCCGTGCATGCGCGCGCGCACGCGCTTGGCGCGACGCACCGCTCGTTCCTTTTTTGCTTTGATCGTGTTTGGCATATGTTCTAGGCGCTCGCCTTCGCGGCCTTACCGGCCTTGCGGCGAATCACTTCGTCGATGTACTTGATACCCTTGCCCTTGTACGGTTCCGGCGGGCGAAGCTTGCGGATGCGGGCGGCGGTGAGGCCGACCTCCTCGCGGTCGTTACCGGTCAAGGTAAGGACATTCTTCTCGGCCACGGCGGTCACGGCCTCCGGAAGATCGAAAATCACGTCATGGGAAAAACCAAGGTTCATCGTGATTTTCTTTCCCTGGACGGCGACGCGGAATCCGACGCCGTTGATCTCGAGCACCTTCTTGAACCCCTCGGTCACGCCCGTCACCATGTTGGCGATGTTGGCGCGCGCAGTTCCCCACTGGGCGCGGTCTGCCACGAGCTCCGGGTCGTTCACCGTAACGAGAACGCCCTTTTCGCCCTCGATGTCGGAGACGGTGGCGGTCACGTGCTCGTTGAGCGAGCGGGTCAGGGTCCCCTTCGGTCCGGTGACGGTCACCGTTTTTCCGTCGATGACGACGTCAACCTTCGCGGGGATAAGGATCGGTTTTTTGCCAATGCGGGACATATGTTAAAACACTTCGCAAATAACCTCTCCGCCGAGTTTGCGGGAGCGGGCTTCCTTGTTGGTCATCAGGCCGTTGGACGTGGAGATGATGGCGATGCCCATGTCGGACATGACGCGCGGCATCTCGTCGCACTTGGCGTAGACGCGGTGGCCCGGCGTGCTCACGCGGTGCACCTCCGTGATGGAGGCGGCGCCGTCGCGGTACGTCAAACCGACGCGCAGCGCCGGGTGCGAGCCTTCGGGCGTTCGCTTTTCGATGCCGTTCACGAACCCTTCCTTCTCGAGGATCTTGGCAATCGCGAACTTGACGTTCGAGTATGGCAAGACAACCTCGCGCTTCTTTACTTTGAAGGCGTTGCGCAAACGGGTCAGCATGTCTGAGATCGGGTCGGTCATCATATTACCAGCTTGCTTTTACGATTCCGGGGATCTCTCCTCGGTTAGCCAATTCACGGAAACAGATGCGGCAAAGTTCAAACGCGCGCATGAACCCGTGCCGGCGTCCACACTTCCAGCAGCGATTCACCTTGCGGGTCGAGTACTTTGGTTTCCGCTTCGATTTTGCGATCTGATTCTCCGTTGCCATATGGCTTACGTGCGAGCTTTACCTTTTTTATCAACGTCCTGGACGGCGAACGGAAAGCCGAGATGCGTGAGAAGGGCCTTTCCCTCGGCAGCCTTCGTGGTGCTCATCGAAATGGTCACCTGCAGGCCGTGGATCACCTCGATCTCGTCGGTGTGGATTTCCGGGAAGGCGGTGTGCTCCGGGAATCCGAGGGTGTAGCTACCCATCGCATCGAATCCGGTCGGCGGAATGCCTCGGAAGTCGCGGATGCGCGGGATGGAAACCTTCACGAGCTTCTCGAGGAAGTCCCACATGCGCTTTCCGCGCATGGTCACCTTCATTCCCACCACCATGCCCTCGCGAATCTTGAAGGCCGCGATGGACTTGCTGGCCTTGGTCTTGACCGGGAGCTGTCCGGAAATGCGCTTGAACGTGTTCTCGGCGGTCTCAAGGAACTTGGCGTCCTTAAGGCCCTTTCCAAGACCGATGTTCAGCGTCACCTTCAGCACCTTCGGGACCTGGTTGGGGTTCTTATACCCGAACTCGGACATGAGCGCTGGGACGACGGCCGTTTTGTAGGTTTCTTTCAAGTCCATATTATTCGATCTGTTCCGATCCGCCCTTCGAGCGAATCACGCGCACCTTCTGCTTCGCGCCATCCTTCTCAATGAAGGAGAACCCGATGCGTCCGGCCTTTCCGCTCTTCGCGGAAATGATTTGGAGGTTCGACACGTGGATCGGCGAAGGAAACTTGATCGCCTGGCCCTGGGCCTCCCCGCGCCTCTTGAGGTGCTTCGTGAGCATGTTGACGTTCTCAACGACCACGCGCATCAGCTTCGGGAAAACCTGAAGAACCTTGCCTTCCTTACCCTTGTCCTTGCCCGCCATGACGCGGACGTTGTCGCCTGTTTTAATCTTCATATTACAGCACTTCGGGAGCGAGTGAAACGATCTTCGAATACCCAAGCGCGCGCAGTTCGCGGGCGATCGGTCCAAAGATGCGGGTCCCCTTCGGCTCCTTGCTCTTCTTATCGACGATCACGCCGGCGTTCTCGTCGAAGCGGATGTAGGTCCCGTCCTTGCGGCGGGTTTCCTTGCAGCAGCGAACGAGCACCACGGTCACAATGTCGCTTTTCTTGACGGCGGCGTGCGGGACGGCTTCCTTCACGACCGCGGTCACGAGCTCGCCGATTCCGGCCGAGCCCTTCTTGTAGCCGCCGAGGACGCGAATCACCTGGAGCTTTTTGGCGCCGGTGTTATCCGCGGACTTTAACATGGAGCGATGTTGAACCATATTAGGCGTTCTTCTTTACCAGCCTCCACCGCTTATCGCGGGAGATGGGACGACACTCGACGAACGCGACCACGTCGCCTTCCTTCGCTTCGTTCTTCTCGTCGTGCACCTTGTACGTCTGGCTGCGCACGTACCGCTTGTGGTACTTGGCGTGCGTCACCGTGCGGTCGACTCGAACCACGATGGTCTTGTCCATCTTGTCGGAAACGACGACGCCGGTAAAAGCGCGGACGACTTTTTCAGTTTTGGCGGTGTTGGTTGGCATACATTTACTTCTTTTCGCAGAGCACCATGTTCAGGCGCGCGATAATTCGTTTGACGTCGCGGAGGACGCGAACCTGCTTCAGCTGGTGGGAGGCGGTCTTGAAACGCATGTCGCACCTCTGTGCCGTGGCTTCCGCCAACGAGCGCTTGAGCGCCTCCACGGTCTGTGACCGCATGGTTTTCACGTCGTCCATAGATGGATATTAGGTTTCGCGGTAGAGAACCTTGGTCTTGCACGGAAGCTTGTAGGAGGCAAGGTCCATGGCTTCCTTCGCGAGCTCGCGAGAAACGCCGTCGATCTCGAACATCACCGTTCCTGGGCGCACGACGGCCACATAGTGGTCAACGGCTCCCTTACCCTTTCCCATAGGCATTTCGGCACCCTTGATGGTGACCGGCTTGTCCGGGAAGATACGGATCCAGATCTTGCCGCCGCGCTTGATGGCGCGCGTCATGGCGCGACGTGCCGCCTCAATTTGGCGGGAAGTCACCCATGCCTCGGTCATGGCCTTCAGGCCGCACGATCCGAACGCGAGCGTCGTCTTGCGGGTCGCAATGCGCTTGCCTCGTCCGCGGCCTTTGTGCCACTTGCGGTGCTTAACTTTTTTTGGCATCAACATAGGGATTTTTTTACGCCTTCTCGACGACAACCGGCTTGTCGAACACTTCGCCGCGGTTAATCCAGATCTTCACGCCGATCGCGCCGTAGATGGTGCGGGCCGGCAGCGAGGCGAAGTCGATATCCGCGCGCAGGTTGTGCAGCGGGATCTTTCCGTTCGCAAGGGTTTCCGTTCGGGCGATTTCCGCTCCGTTCAGGCGTCCGGACAGGGTGATCTTCACCCCTTCCGCACCGCCCTTCATGACGCGCTCGATCGCCATCTTCATGATGCGGCGGAACGGCATGCGCTTCTCGATGTCGCCGATGATCTGAAGCGCGGTGATGCGCGACGAAAGCGCCGGCTTCGCCACCTCCTTCACATTGACGTTCACCGTCGTGCGACGACCGGCGAAAAAGTTCTTCTTGATCTTCTTTTTCAGCTCCTCGATTCCGGCTCCGGCCCGTCCGATCACCACGCCCGGCTTTGCGGCCAGCACGTTGATGGTGACGATCTGGCGGGAGCGGTCGATGTCCACGCGGTCCACCTGGGCCTCGCGCAATTCCTTCATCAGGAACTCGCGAACCATGACGTCCTCGCGCAGAAACGCTGGAAAATCCTTGTCGGCGAACCAGTGGCCCTGCCAGTCCTTGTTGATGGCCAGGCGGAACGCTATCGGATGTGTTTTTTTGCCCATACTAGTTCGCCTTCGCCGGTTTAACCTTCTTTGCCTTGGCCTCCTTCTTCTGCGCGGCCGCGGCCTTCTTCGCCGCCTTCGGGGCCATCACGTCGAGGACGATCGTGATATGGCTCGTGCGCTTGCGAATCGGGGCGGAGCGTCCGAAGGCCTTCGGCGTCCAGCGATGGATCACCGGTCCCCCGTCGGCCATGATCGTCTTCACGAAGAGGGTCTCGGGGGCGATCTGGAAGTTGTGATCCGCATTCGCCACGGCCGAGTTCAAAAGCTTCAGAACCGGCAGGGCCGCGTCCTTCTTCAGGAAGCGCAGCTGCGTCGCGGCGCGAGCGACGTCCATCCCGCGGATAACGTCAATCACCAGCCGGACTTTCCGCGGGGACATGCGAATATTTTTTGCGTAGGCCTTCACTTCCATATGGGATGATTATTTCTTCTTGGGAGCGGCGGCGGCAGGCTTGGCAGCCGGAGCGGCGCCCGGGCTCGTTGCGGCGACCTGACCTCCATGACGGACGAACTTGCGCGTCGGAGAAAATTCCCCAAGCTTGTGTCCGACCATGTTTTCGACCACGCGCACCGGAATGAAGTCCTTGCCGTTGTGCACCGCGATGGTGAACCCGACCATCTCCGGGGTAATCGAACAGGACCGAGCCCAGGTCTTGATGACAGTCTTGTCACCGGCCTTCAGGTTCAGAACTTTCTTTTGGGTTTTTTCGTCCACGAATGGACCTTTCTTGGAGCTGCGAGACATAAGGTTTTATGCTCCCACGAACCGGCCTTTCGGACGTCGCTGGATGATGAGCTTGTCGGAGGCCTGCTTGTGGCGCGTCTTCACGCCGAGTGCCGGCTTGCCGGACGGAGTCTTCGGGTTCTTCAAACCGATCGAGTTGCGACCCTCTCCACCGCCGTGCGGGTGATCGACCGGGTTCATTGCCTTTCCACGAACGGTCGGGCGGAAGCCGCGGTGTCGGGTGCGTCCCGCCTTGCCCCAACGAATGAGGCGGCGATCCTGGTTGGAGACACGGCCGACAGTAGCCATGCACTCCTTCGGGACCTGGCGGATCTCGCCGGACGGAAGCTTGATGGTGGCAAACGATCCTTCCACGGCCATGAGCTGAGCGCCGAGTCCCGCGCCGCGCACGAGCTGTCCGCCCTTGCCCGGAAGAATCTCGACGTCGTAGACGTTCATGCCGACCGGGATGTTCTCGAGGCAGAAGCGGCTGCCGTCCTGCACGTCGCCCTTCTTCTTCGAGTTGACGATCACCGTGCCGACCTTCATGCCGATCGCCGCGACCATATAGCGCTTTTCACCGTCCGCGTACTGCAGGAGGGCAAGGCGTCCTCCGCGTCCCGGGTCGTATTCGATCGCGATGACCTTGGCCGGGATGTCCAGCTTGTCATGCTTGAAGTCGACCACGCGGATGCGACGCTTGGCGCCGCCGCCGCGATGGCGAACCGTGATCTTTCCGTTGGAGCGACCCGCCTGCTGCTTCTTGGCGATGGTCAGCCTCCGCTCCGGCTCCGTCTTCGTGATATCCTCGAAGGTATCCACGGAAGAAAGCCGACGGGCGTTGGTGGTTGGATTGTATTTTTTGACCGGCATAGGATTTTAGACCCCTTCGTAAATGTCGATCGTCTTGCCTTTCGGAAGCGTCACGATCGCCTTCTTCCAGGATGCGCGCTGCCCGTTCGATCGGCCGAACCGGACCACCTTGCCCCGCATGTTCTGGATGTTCACCGACTCCGGCAGAATGCCGTACATCGCGCGAATCGCGGATTTGACCTGCACGCGGTTCGCCTTCGTGGCGACGACGAACGTGTACTGCCCTCCGTGGGCGACGATCGCGGCCTTCTCGGTCACGAGAGGGCGGAGCACGACGCCGGAAAGGTCGGACGGAATGACCTTGGCGGTCTTCTTCGCGGCCGGCTTCTTCTTGGCGCCGTCGGTTTCCGTCGTTTCCTTCACGACCTTCGTGTCTTCCACGATGTCGCCCTTGAGCTCCTGTTCCTTCTTCGATTTGAACTTTTCGAGAATTCCCATATTACGAGCGCTTAAACGTCTTCGTGATGGCGTCGATCGCTTCCTTGGAAGCCACGACGAAATCGTTTGCAAGCAAGTCGCCGATGTTCAGCGAGAGCGCGGAAAGCGTGGTTACGCGCTGCAGGTTGCGCGCCGCGCGGACCGCTCCGACGTTCGACGGCTCGAGGATCACGAGGGTCTTCTTTCCCGCGGAAGGAAGGTTCTTCATGACGCGAACGAGCGTCTTCGTTTTGTTTTCCGGCAGCACCATCGAATCGATGGCCACGAACTTCTCGCTCACAAGCTTGTCCGTAAGCACCATGGCGAGCGCCTTGCGACGCGCGACGCGGTTGAGCTTCAGAGAAAAATTACGCTCGTTGCGGGGCCCGAAGGTGATTCCACCGCCGACCCAGATCGGGGAGCGGCGCGATCCATGGCGGGCGCGACCGGTTCCCTTCTGCTTCCACGGCTTCTTTCCGGTACCGGCCACCTCGGAACGATCCTTGGTGTGCGCGAGAACCTGACGGCCGTTGGCCATCTGGATCACGAACGCCTCATGAATGAGGGCCGGGTTCGGCTTGACCTCGAACAACGACGCGTCGAGCTCAAGCTCGCCGACCGTCTTTCCTTCCTGGTTGAGCAGCGTTACTTTTGCCATACGAGCTTGCCTTCGCGGGCCACGACGAGGATTAAGCCTCCGCGCGCGCCGGGAATGGCGCCAGAGATCGCGAGAATGTTATTGACGGGGTCGACCGAGATGATTTCCAGGTTCATGACCGTCGCGCGCTGGTCACCCATGTGACCTGCCATGCGCTGTCCCTTGGAAACCGGACCTTGGCGCTGCGAGGCGATGGAGCCCGGCATACGCATCTGGTCTTTCTGGCCATGAGTAGCCGGACCTCCGGAAAAGTGGTGGCGCTTCATGACGCCGGCGAATCCGTGACCCTTGGAGGTGCCCGTCACGTCGACGTGCATTCCCGGGGCGAACGCGGTCACATCGACCACGTTGCCACGCGTCAGGTCCGTCGAATCGACGCGGAACTCGCGCAGCGTTCCCATCAGGGAAAGATCCTTGACGTGTCCCGCTTCCGGCTTGTTCAGGACGCGCTTGACGTCCGTTCCAAGCTGAACTGCGACATATCCGTCCTTTTCCGCGTCGCGAATCTGCGCGACCACGTTCGGTTCCGCCTTGACGAGCGTTACCGGAACGACCGTTCCATCCTCCCGAAACTGCTGAGACATCTCGATTTTTCGTCCAATGATGAATGGCATAGACATTGGTCCCGACGGGACGTGCTAACAACTGACTCGACCGGCCAACTGGCCAGGATAACGAAAAGTCAGAAGTTGGTAGTAAAACGTCGCGGAATCCTTCTAACGGTGGTTTACTAACAGCTTCTGACCTGTTCACTCTTAGAACAGTTTTTGTGGAGAATTCTTAATGAATGGGTTGGTTTCCTTCTTGCGACATTGGAAGCTCCAGAAGGTTTTCCCCCTCCCGGCCTTGCGGACGGGAGGGGGATCTTTCTTCTGTGTTCCTCAATCTGCGGGGATTGTACTAGGTCTTGATCTCCACGTCAACCCCGGCGGGGAGGTTGAGCGACATCAGGGCGTCGATGGTCTTTTCCGTCGGGTCCGTAATGTCGATGAGGCGCTTGTGGACGCGCATCTCATACTGCTCGCGCGAGTCCTTGTGGACGAACGTGGAGCGGTTCACCGTGTACTTGCGCTTCTCGGTCGGCAACGGGATCGGACCATGGATCTTCGCCCCCGATCGTTCGGCGGCCTTGATGATGGTCATCGTGGCCTGGTCGATGAGCTTGTGGTCGTAGGCGCGAACGCGGATGCGAATGCGCTGTCCGTCCGCCGCCTTTTCCGTCTTTGCTGCCGCTGGTTTGGTTGCGTTTGCCACAGTGGTAAGGAAAGAACAAGCACTCAATAATTATTTGACGATCTTGGTAACGACTCCGGCGCCGACCGTGCGGCCTCCCTCGCGGATGGCGAAGGTCATCTTTTCCTCAAGGGCAACCGGCTGGATGAGCTTGACCGTGAGCGTCGAGGTGTCTCCCGGCATGATCATCTCCGTGCCGGCCGGAAGGGTGATGTCGCCCGTCACGTCGGTGGTACGGATGTAGAACTGCGGCTTGTAGCCGTTGAAGAACGGCTTGTGGCGACCACCCTCTTCCTTCGTCAGGGCGTAGATCTCGGCCTCGAACTCGGTGTGCGGCTTGACCGAACCGGTCTTCGCCAGCACCATGCCGCGCTCGATGTCCTCCTTCTTGACGCCGCGGAGAAGCAAGCCGGCGTTGTCTCCGGCCATTCCGGACTCAAGCTGCTTGTTGAACATTTCGATACCGGTAACGACGGTCTTCGAGGATTCCGGCTTGAGGCCGATGATCTCGACTTCCTCGTTGATCTTGATCTGACCGCGCTCGATGCGGCCCGTGACGACGGTTCCGCGGCCCTCGATGGAGAACACGTCCTCGACCGGCATGAGGAACGGCTTCTCAATTTCGCGGATCGGATCCGGGATGTAGGCGTCCATTGCGGCGACGAGGTCGAGAATCGGCTTCGAGGCGGCCGGATCGGACGGGTTGGCGAGGGCCTTCGCGGAAGAACCGCGAATGACCGGCACCTGGTCTCCCGGGTAGTGGTATTTGGTCAAAAGCTCGCGAACTTCCTGCTCCACGAGGTCGATCAGCTCCGGGTCGTCGACCATGTCAACCTTGTTCAGGTACACGACCATGGCCGGGACGCCAATCTGGTGGGCGAGAAGGATGTGCTCGCGGGTCTGCGGCATCGGGCCGTCCGCGGCGGAAACCACGAGGATGGCGCCGTCCATCTGGGCGGCTCCCGTGATCATGTTCTTGATGTAGTCGGCGTGTCCCGGACAGTCGACGTGCGCGTAGTGGCGCTTCTCGGACTCGTACTCGGTGTGGGCCGTGGCGATCGTGATACCGCGGGCCTTGGACTCCGGGGCGTTGTCGAGGTCATCGATGCCCTTCTTCTGCGCGACGCCGCCGTGGGCGGACAAAACGGCGAGAATGGCCGCCGTCGTGGTCGTTTTGCCGTGGTCGACGTGGCCGATGGTGCCCACGTTGACGTGCGGCTTGTTGCGTACAAACAAGTCTGCCATAGCGATTTTTTGAGCTTGGCCGCCCAATGCGACCTTGCCCGGCCGGCTCAATGTGTCACGACGCGTGCCACTGAACCAGGCGGGCAAAAAATGCTCTTGTTAGGGTTGTTTTTTAATTAACGGCGAAATTGTAACAGAGGGAAAGGGATAATGCAAGGTCTCGCCCGTCCGTCAATCCCGGCTACTCAATCGGCTCCAAATAGAACTGTTCTTCGCCAAAATCCTCTTCTTTTTGGTCTGTTTTTACTACCGGCGCCTGTTCGACCGGTTTATCCGCCTCCGGCACGATCGCTCTCCCCTTCTCCTGTTGATAATTCTCAAACTGCTTCTCCAGGTCGATCTTCTCCGAATCCGACATCGTGGAAATGTCCCACGTTTCCGATTCCGACCCGGCCGGCGTCATTGCCTCCCAGATGTCGGAAGGCGGCGGAGCCGTCGTCGTCGACGGTGGCACCGATACCGCGGCAACGCTCGGAGGACCGACTCTCCCCTCTTCCTCTTCCGGCTCGCACTCATTCCACCATCCTTCGCTCTGAGAAGCTTCGGATGGCAAGCCATGCGAGTTTCCTGCGTTTTCATTTGGAATTACAAGATTCTCATACTGTTCCAACCCCATCACCACGTACACGTCGTCCCCGTTCGCGTCCGTCACGACCATCCGGTCGCCCGTCTTCCGCACCAAGTTCAGGATTCGGCGAAGCTGTTTGTCCATATGCGGGAAGAATATCAAGATTGATCGCATTTTAGCCTAGAGGGACACGAAGTCAACTATCAACGTTTGGATTGACAAGCTAGCCAAAAAATGATTGAATGTGCCCCTCGACGAGGAAGGCTGCCGCGTCGAGACAACCATTCCCAGGAGAAAGGCATGCAAAATGACTATGAGGTTGGCGTTCTTGGTGCCGGAGTCACGGGAATCGCGACGGTGTTCGCGCTGATCCTGTACACGAACGTCCGGAGCATCGTGGTATTCGAGCGTCGCCGGGGCCCCGCCCAGGTGAACTCAAGCCGCGTGAACAACAGCCAGACCCTGCACATGGGCCGGGCGGAATCGAACTACAACGAGGCGCAGGCGGTCGCGGTCAGCGAGGACGCGCAACTAGTCGCCGGCTTCGTCGAGAGGCTTGCTCCCGAGGCGGGACAGCCGATGTCCACGCACATGATCGCGGTCGGAAACGCGGAGGTCGCGGAGTTTCGAAATCGCTTCGCGATGCTCTCGCCGCACTTCTCGGACCTGCGTCTGCTCGAGCGCGACGAACTTGCGCGGATGGCTCCCAAGCTCATGGAGGGACGCGATCCGAAAGAGGCGATCGTCTCCCTCTACTCCGAGGCGGGCTACGCCGTAGATTTCCAGTCACTTGGCGAGGCGATGCTTGCGAAGGCAATCGCGGAAGCCAAGCGGATGGGAAAGACGCTTGACGTGCGCTTCGGCACGCAGGTGGATTCCGTCCGACGGGAGAAGATCGGCTTCGCGATCGTCGTGAAGGACGAGGAGTATCTGGTAAAGACGCTGGAGATCGCCGCCGGAAACGGGTCGCTGCTCATCGCCCACCAGCTCGGGTACGGCCGCGAGTTCGCGATGCTTCCGGTCGCGGGAAGCTACTTCGTCACGAAGACGCTCCTCGACGCGAAGGTGTACGGGTTCCAGGACCCGTCGATCCCGCTCGCGAAGGCGCACTCCGACCCCGACGTGAACGACCGCGGCGTCATGCGCTTCGGCCCCACGGCCAGGCCGATGCCGCTCCTCGAGCGCGACTCCTGGTCGACTCTCTGGGAGTTCGTCCGCGTCGGCACCCTGAGTCCGCGCGGCCTCTGGGGACTTGCCCGCGTTCTTCTGAACCTCCATCTCCTGATGTTCGGCGCGAAGAACGTCCTGTACGAGCTGCCGTACGTCGGCAAGTGGTTCTTCGCCCGCATGGAGGCCCGCAAGATCTTCCCAACGATCCGCGCGCGCGACCTCGCCCTCGCCAAGGGCGCCGGCGGAATCCGCGGCCAGCTCATCGACCTGCGCACCGGCGCGCTCATGAAGGCCGAGCGCATCCTGCCGCCGGAAGGACTCCACGCCAACTGCATCCCCTCGCCATCCCCGGGCGCTTCGAAGTGCCTCGGGAACGCGATCGTGAGCGTCCGCAACCACGTGGCCTGGCAAGGCCCCGGCTACCAGTTCGACGAGACCCGCATGCGCGCCGACCTCCGCCGCACCAACTACGGCCCGCGCAAGACCACCGCGTCCTAGAGCCATCCGGCTCTTTTTTCTTTGGACAAAAAACCGCGACCTTTCGGTCACGGAGAGCGTGGGGACAGGCGGATGGCGGTTGCGACTTTTTCGCCGTAGAGAACCTGGTCCTGCCGTTCGCGGAGATCGCGTTCTTGCGCCAGATGACGCTGATAGTCGTCTGGCAAACCGGTCATCAGGATCGCATCCCGACGCGCGTTCAGGCGATCCCCTTCCGCAAGCAGGCGCCGTCCCTCGTCCGACAGGAACGCCAGCCATGCGGCCATCGGCGCGGAGGCGGTGTTGCGGACGTACTGAAATCCGAGGACGGCGATCGTCACGGCGCCGACGAACGGAATCGCGAGAAACGCCAGTGCCCACGTTCCCATCGCGATCCACACGACCGCATAGAGGACAAGTGCCGCGACGTTCGCGACGTCGAGCGCGACCCGCAGGTGCGACGGATACGCGACCATCGGGTATGGAATCTCCCGCGCGCACCGCGGCCGCCTGTGGCCGGGAGGGTCGCAGAACGCCTGGGTCATGGCGATGCCGCGAGCGACGCGTCGTACGCGACGACCTCGCCGACAAGGTGTTTGCCCTGGCGGCTGAGGAGATCCTCCTCGTCGAACAACGTCTTGTTCCAGGCTGCAAGCAGGCTGGCCTCCAGCTCCAGGATCTGCTCCGGATCCAGGGCAATCGCGAGCCTTCGAAACGCCGCGAGGCTGCGCTCCCCGTTCTCGATCTCGCTTCGTCGCTCCGAGATCCTTACTCCCTCCCGCAGCAGGGCCCAACCGACGGGCGTGCGGGACAGCAGGAGGATTTCCTTCGGCATCCAGATGAGGTCGCCGTTCCCTCCAAGAGTTGCCGACGGGCTCACGATCACCGCGTACAGCATCACGTTCCCGATCGTCGCCCAGAAGACAATCTCGACGACGCTGTCAAACGTCACGGAACCGGTCGCACGATACTCCGAGTGTCCGATTGTGAGCACCATGATCGTCATGGCGGCGCACGCGATCTTCGCGGCGGTCAGACGGGCCTTGTACCAGGTCAGTCGTCGGCCGCACGCATACGGCCGAACGTGTCCTGGCGGGTCTTGCAGGGAAATCGACATCGAGAACCTCCGCCGAGACCCTACCCGACATTGACGATCGCGTCCAGATCTGGTTCACTTCGGCTCGCCATACGAGGGTACCCATGGATCTATCTTCTCAGACGCCGCCGTCTTCCCCGTCCCGCTCCGCCCAGGTCTCCGAAATCACGCGCGTCATCCAGACGACAAGTCCGGTCATGCGCGTCGCGTTCGGCCCGAACGGCAACGTGGCCATGCTGACGGGCTCGCGGCTCAAGGAATACGAAGCCGATCGCAAGGAGACGAGGATCGTTACGAACGACCTCGAAAACCGGACGTTCGGCTACGATTCCGACACCGGGTCCCTTCGACTCGATCCTCCCAAGGAGGGACGGGCCGAGGCCGTCGTCGTCACTGACTCGGACGCGCGGCGCAGGCTCTCCGCCGTCGGACTGCCGTTCGCGCGAATCCAGCAGGATACGATCCGCCTCGGCAAGGACGGGCCGGAATACGTCGCGTGGACCGACTCCAAGACGGGCCCGCTCACCGGCACCGTATTCTCAGGCCCCGTGCTCGTTTCGCCGACCGCGCTCATCGTGCTCGGGGAACCAGGCGTAGACGCGCGCGTCCTCGTGGAGGGAAGCGGCATTCACACGATCCTTCGGACTCCCGACGGCAGAACCGTGGTCCGGTGCGGGTCAGAGCCGTCCGAATTCCACATTCCTCCGGGCCCGGACCTTTCCACGTGGACGTCGGTCATCCGCACCCGGCGGCACGCCCTCGTATCGGGAATCTACGGCCACATCACAGACCTCCGCCATCCCTGCCGCATCGCCGAGTCTCCCTGGAAGATCATCGGCGACCCGCACCGCCTTCCCGGAGGCGCGGCGACCGAGGCGCACAACGGCTCCCGGCGCACGCTCATCTGGCTCCACGAGGACGGCTTCGACTGCCTCCCCGCCACGAGCCCGCTCAAGAGCCTCGTCCGCACCGGCCCGCGAGAGCTCACCGGCTGGCACATGCGCGGCCTCCAGCTCGTCATCCGAACGTACGCGCTCCCCCGCGACTGATCTGGTCGCGGGATTTTTATTGACACCGGATTTCCTTCATGGTTTCCTATCGCTCCGGAGTCCATGCCATGTCCATCTACGACGACCCAAAGGAACCGTTCAAAGACGCCGCTTCCATCGCCGATCGCATCGACGCGGAAGGGGCGATCTCCCTCGCCGTCATCGACGCGCACCGCGCGCTCGACCTGTACTGGTCGGCGGCAAACCTGCCGTTCGCCCTCCAGCCGGAGACGACCGGTCGCGGCCACGTGCGACAGCAGGTCGAGATCTCTCCGCTCTCGTACCTGTCCGGCGAGCACCCGATCGCCACGCTCGCGCGACGCGTCGTCGCCGATCTCTCCCGCGCGTTCGACTCGCTCGAACGGACGCCCTTTGCCACCCCGTTCGCACCGAACGACATCGTGCTCCAGCGCTACCAGCCAGGATCGCTCGGCATCACGCCGCACCACGACGGAACCAGCCGCGTGAACCTTGTCTGCGTCCTCATGCTCTGGGGCGACGGCGAGTTCGCCCTCTGCGACGACCGTGCCGGAACGAATCCCCGCACGCTCTTCGCCCCGCCAGGCCATCTCATCCTGATGAAAGCCCCCGGCTTTCGAGGAGCCGACCTCGGACCCTTCCACCTCATCTCCCGCATCTCCCGAGGCCGACTGATCCTTGGAATCCGCGAGAGACGCTTCCTGCCGCGTTAAAGACGCGGTTTTTTGTTATACTGTCCCCGTATGTCCAAACATCTCGCCGATTACGGCTCCGCCCCCGTCGACTTCGTTCGCGGACAAGGCTCGTATATCTTCGACAGGAACGGAAAGAAATATCTCGACTTCCAAACCGGCTGGTGCGTGGGCACCGTCGGATGGAAAAACAAGGAGATGGCCGAGGCGATCTCGGCGCAGGCACGCGAGGGGTTCCACGAGCCGCCATGGTTTCGCGTCGAGCGACATGAGAAGTTCGCGTCGCGCCTCGTCGAGCTCGCGCCGGGAAAGCTCAACCGCGTGTTCCGCGCCTGCTCGGGGTCCGAGGCAGTCGAGTTCGCCATCAAGGCCGCGCGCGCCGCAACCGGCAAGCCGACGATCGTTTCCGTCGACGGCGTGTACCACGGCCACACGTACGGCGCGGCCTCGGTTGGCAATGCGGGCAGTCGCATCGGACCGATCGTCCCGGGGTTCGTGAAGATGAAGATGCCGAAGACCGGCGTCGGATTTTGCAAGGAGCTGGAAAAAATCATCGTCGAGCGCGGCGACGTGGCGGCGTTTCTCTCCGAGCCCGTGTGGACGAACGCCGGCTGCGTCATTCCGCCGGACGGCTTCTACCAGGAAGTCCAGCGCATCTGCCGCAAGCACAAGGTGCTTCTGGTCATGGACGAGGTGGCCACCTGCATGGGCCGCTGTGGCAAGCTGTTTGGCTCCGAGCTCTGGGGGATCGAGCCGGACATCGTCACGCTCGGCAAGTCGTTCACGGGAGGATACGCAACCATGGCCGCGACGATGGTCACCGAGTCCGTCTTCCAAAAGGCCCGCGGCATCTCCTCGCACCCCACGTTCGGCTGGATGTTCCAAGACCTGGCCGCCGTCGAAAAGAACGTCGAGATCATCGTCCGCGACGATCTTGCCGGAAATGCCGCGACGGTCGGCGCGTACCTGCTCGACCTTCTCAAGCCACTCGAGTCGCTCAAGAAGGTCAAGGCCGTCCGTGGCATCGGCATGGTCCTCGCCATCGAATTCCGCCTCCCCATCGCCGTCCTCGTCGCCGCGAAGTGCTACCGTCTCGGCCTGGTCGTCGAGTTCACCGATTCGAAGACGCTGTTCCTCAGCCCGATGTTGAACCTGACGAAAGCCGACGCGCGCAAGGGAGCCGAGATCATCCGTGCCGCGTGCGGACTGAAATAATCCTATGTTCGACGAATCCTCCCTTCCCGCCATCGATCGACTGTCCATGAACGACCGCAAAATTCTCTTCCAGCCTGAGATTCGCGGCATCCTCTCCGGAACAAAGCCCGCCGCCTTCGAGGACTGGCACGGGACAATCCAGGATCTCCAGGGCATCCGCAACTGTCTGTCGTCCATTGGCATCGATGCGCTTGTAACGCCACACATCATCATGAACCGCGAAACCGTCGCGAAGCGAATCGCGGACGAGCCCGAGCTCGCGCGGCTTGCCGGCTGGCAGGACGGCGATTCGGTCGACCGGCTCGCGGAAAAATTCGAGGCGCTCGGTACCGCGAGCGAGAACGACGTCCTGCGCGGATTCCTTGTCGGATTTCCCGCGTCGGCCATCCTTGGGTTTCAACGAAAGGAAGTCCTGGAGAAACAGGGCGTTCAGACGAGCCCGACCGAGTTCTTCAATCCGAAGTTTTCCGATCGCAATCCAAGCGCCGTCATCGACGAAGAAGGTCGCGCGCGGCTGGCAGCGTTGGCGGCAGAGTACGCCAACCTGCCGAGACTGAAATGGGAACGCGGCCCGGACCGTCCCACGGCCGAGGCGGTCGATGCGCTTCTCGACAGCCACCGCGAGGACATCTCGGATCTCTACCAACGCCTCTGGAACCTGTCGACATCGGACGCGGACGCGCTGGCATGGAGGAAAACCGTCGCGATCAAGGATAGAAACGGTGGAAACCTGTGTGAGTTCTCAACCTTTGGAAAGGACGGCGACAAAGCCCCGGACGTGCTTGCCCTGCAGGAAAAGGCCCGAAACGCCAAGAGTCCAATTTAGCTGATCTTAGCTAAAAAACTGTTAATCAACCCCCAAAACGCTTGACGGAATCCCGGAAGTCTGATAGTATTTCTTCTTGTGAGGCCAGACAGCTAGCACTGGCAAGGATTCAAAGGTATCCCAAAAGGAACATTGTCACAGGAAAGTAGAAAGATAACACGCAGGATCTAGTAACACTGATTACAGCCTGAACTGGTCTTCTCAACTTCTGAATCAAAAAGAAATCGCCTCTCCGCTTGTCGGGGAGGCGATTTTGTTCATCGCGGAGACAAAAGAAAAATCCAGACCGTTCGGGTCTGGAAGCTAGGGCGTGGCGGCATGGAGCGCGCGCTCGACGAATTGTCTGGCAAGGAGCGGGTCGATGCGATCGTGGCGGCGGATATGACGGGACGCGACGAGCGACAACGGGTCGAAGTCGCGGACGACCCTCGTGAATCCGGCGTCGAACCGTTCCGCGGAAAGTCCGCCGGCGAGTCCGTACGGGACCATCACGCCCGCCTGACGAAGAAAACGCAGCACCAGCACGGCGCGGGCGTTGTCGATCGGAGCCCCGCACCCGGCGGCGAGGTCGAACATCACGGAGTCCACCACGCCGATCTGGACGTACTCCGCGACGCGTTTCGCCACGCGCCTCGGGTCCTCGCTCAGGTCCATGAAGCACTCCTCCGACACCCACAGCACGAGACGAGTCCCGGGCCACTGTCGCCGAAAGTGCGCGAGCGTGTCCCGCTTCGGCCAGACGGCGTGCAGGATGAGGACCGAGACGTTCGGGCATACGGACATCAGGTCGTACAGCTGCTCCGCGAGCGACCGTTCCCACGACGGCGTGAAGTGCACCGCGAGGTCCGCGTTACGGTCGTCTGGCGCGCACAGCTCCGCGAGCGTGTCCCGATCCGGAAGGAACGGACGGCTTGCCGCGCCATGCAGCGTCCACCAATCCGCGTACGTCCCAAGCAGCAGGCGGTGCGACCGTTCCGCGAAGATCGGCACGAGCTCCGACAGCCGCGCGAGCTCGTCCGGGCGCTGCAGGCCCATCAGTCCAAGGAATGAGGAAGTATTCATGCAATCTCCGGCTGGCGTACCCTACGGGTTCCGGAGCAATCTGTCAATCCCATGAGGGTCGCGACGTATCAGCCGACAATCGCTTCCATCTTCCCCATCTTCTTTTGAATATCGCGATACAACGCCAGCTGCCCCCTCGCCCGCGCCAGATTGTGCGCGCGGCGCGACGGATAACGGGAGTCGTCCCAGCCGAAATAATTGTCCTCGAAATAGTCCGCGAG
>CAIMOJ010000054.1 GCA_903843045.1 Candidatus Uhrbacteria bacterium | reverse complement strand
TCGATCCCCAGGTCCTTCGAGAATTTTCCGAGCAGTTTGTTGAACATAAAAACAAGGCGTTTAGCCTCGTTACTTTACCCGTTCGCGCCCGGTTTCGCAAGGTGAAAATTATGGCTAACCTCTCGGACGTTGTGCGCTCATGAACACGAGTTCGACCACGGCAAGGAGCAGGATCAGAATCGTGGCGGTCCACCATCGAAAGAAGTCCTCCGCGGAGAGGGCGAGCGAGACGTCCACGAGGACGGTAAAGAGAAACGCCTGGCGGAACGCCTTGGAGACGTGGCGCGAGACAATCTCGTCGCGGTGCGTCAGCGTCCGAATCCCCGTACCGCAGATCGTCAGCGTTCCGATGAGGGCGAGCGATAGCGTCGCGTAGAAGAACGCGAACCCAAGTATCCCCGACCGCGTCGGATCGATGGACCATACGACGGCGCCGAACGCGAACCACGCGGCGCCGGTGGTAGCCAACATGAGGATGAGGAATTGTTTGAAGGTCACAGGGAGTAGTGCGTGCTGGTATTTTGTAGTTAGAGTATACCAGAAACGATCTTCGTCCGCACCCGGTCGACCTGCGCGCCGGGCAGCGCCTTCTTGATCGAGACGAGAATCGGTTCCTCGCGAGCATGCAGAAACGCTGCCGCCCCGGCATTGCGACAACTCACGGCGACGGTCCCCTCGCGGACCGATACCGCCGTCGCGTCGCCCCCTCGCCCAGCCGGAAGCAACGCCGCGATCGCGGCGTTCGCCTCCTCGATAATCCGCGCGTTGGTCACCTGCTTGGTGATCTGATGCCGCGCGAGCATGTTTGAGAGAAGACCCTTGAGGGATTCCATACGATTATTTCGCGCGGAATTCGCAAATATCTTTAAAGTCGCAGAACTGACAGTGGAACCCTGGCGTCGCGATAAACGAGCTCTTTTTGATTCCGTCCACGCGGTCGAGGATTTTTTCCTGGAGGTTGAGCAGGTCGTCGGGGTCGCCGATGAAGGAGACCTGCGAATTGTCTTGGAGATAGTGGTAGGTGAGCTTCACGACGTTCAGGCCGAGGATGTCGCGGGCGGCCATTTGGTAGAGGTAGAGCTGCTCCTTGTCGGACGCGTCGATCTTGCCCTCGATCTTCGGCGTGCCCGTCTTGTAGTCGATGATCTCGACGCCGCCCTCGACGGTATCGATGCGGTCGATGCGGCCCTTGAGGATCGTGTCGCCGAACTTGAGGGTGAAGTCCTGCTCGAGGTACGCCGGCGCCGGCGGGTGGTCCTTCAGAAAGTCGAAGAATGCTTTCAGTTGGTCGCGGCCCTGGGCGCGGTACTTCTCGCGCTCAAGGTCGTTCTCGTACCAGTCATCCTGCCAGTTGTCTGCGAAGAGGGAGAACAAGGTGTCCAGGGTCGGAGGTTCGAAGGGGGTTTCGACGGTCGACGTTTGGTCGATCCAAGCGACGAAAAAGCGATGGAGCGTCTCGTGCATCGTTTTTCCAAACGAAAAGGATGCTTTACCGAAGACGGGGATCTTGAGGACGTGGGCGAACTTGTATTGGAGCGGGCAGGTTTTGAAGGCGGAGAGCTGGGTGAAGGAGAATTGTTTGGGGAGGTGGACGATCGGAACGTTGGGAGATTCTGGGGTCGGGACGGCCTCCGGGTCGTTGAACGGGTCGGACTTGGACGCGTCGCGGCCGGACGGTTTGTCGAAGCCGAGTTCGGTGAGGAATCGCGACAGCTTGCGCTTGCGGGCTCCGCCGTAGTCGTCGGCAGACGTAAAGTAGACATGCTCCTTCGCGCGCGTGATGGCGACGTAAAACAGGCGGCGTTCCTCCTCGAGGTGCGCGTCCGAATCGTCCTCGTTCTCCGACGCTTCCCGCTTGTCCTTGAGCGCGGCGGGAACCGGAATCGCCTCGGCGCGGCGGACGGACGGAAAGCGCTGGTCGACCATGGAGATGACGAATACGAAGCGGAACTCGAGGCCTTTCGACGCGTGGACGGTCATCACGCGGACCATGTCCGGGCCGACGTCGGGATCGAACGTGAGCGAACCCTCCTCGCCCGCGTTGAGCTCCTGCTGGAACTCGTCGAGGAAGTTGCGGAGGATCGGATGGTCGTGCGACGCCTCGAACCGCTTGAGGCGCTCGTAGAACTGTTGGAGGTAGCGGAAGTTGTCCTGCTTTTCCTGCTCCGGAAGATTGTTCGCGTACTCCACGAACCCGGCCTCGCGCGCGACCTTCACGAACAGCTCGGAGACCTTGCCGTGCGCCGCCGCCGCGCGGAACGTTTCGAGCTCGACCAACAAGTGCTGGATCGACTCGACTGCTTGAGCACTTATCGTATTCAACTCCAAAATCAGGTTGCACGCGTCGAACAACGACTTCCCTTTTCGGTTGGCGAACTGTGAGAGCTCGGCAATGGCGAGTGGTGGCAATTGTCGCATTGGGTGCGCAAGGACGCGGTAGAACGGCGGACTGTCGTGCGGGGTGACGACGGCGCGGAGGTACGCCATGAGGTCGAGGACGATCGGCTTGGAGTAGAGTCCGCGCAGGGCCATAAACTGGTACGGGATCCCGTGGCGTTCCATCGTCGAGAGGAACGGCACGGCCGCGTCGTTCGAGCGTGATAGGATCGCGAAGTCGCTCCAGCTGCAATCGGGATGCGCCACGCGAAGGTCGAGGATCTTCTGCGCGACGGCCTCGGTCTCCTCGTCGAGCGTCGGCAGGTGGAGGTGGGCGACGGTTCCCTCGTCGGTTCGATTCGAAACGAGCTTCTTGTCGAGCTTCGCCTGCGCCTCGAGCCGGTGCGGGTTGTTCGCCTGGATGAAGGAGTGGGCGTGGTCGAGGATCTTCTGGACGGAACGGTAGTTCTGCGTGAGGACGATCTTCGTCGCATCCGGATAATCCGTCTGAAACTCAAGGATGTTCGCCAGCGACGCCCCGCGAAACGCGTACACCGCCTGGTCATCGTCGCCCACGATCGTGATGTTGTTCCTCGGCGCCGCAATCAGCTTGACGATCTCGTACTGCGTAAAGTTCGTGTCCTGGAACTCGTCGACGAGCACGTAGGTAAACCGTCGTCGGAGCGCCTCGAGCACGCGCGGACGCTCGCGGAGCAGCTTCAGCGTGTACATGAGGAGATCGCCGAAGTCGAGCGTGTCGTTCTCTAGGAGGATCGACTGGTACGTCCCGTAACCCTTCGCAAGCTCGGTTAATCGGGAAACGTCCGACACGGCCTCTTCGTCCGTCTCGTCGAGACCGCCGCGACGACCGTCCGCATGTGCCAAATACGCCGCCGGATCGATCGCCCCGTCCTTGGCGCGCGAAAAATGCGTCAGAAGCCCGCGGAGATACTTGGTCGGATTCCCAAGCGGGCGATAGTAGTCGAGCTCAAACCGTTCAAGATTCCGCCGCGCCAATAGCCATGCGTCCAACTCGGACGACAATCGAAAGTCGCGCGACAGCCCGATCTCTACGCCATACTCGCGCAGCAGCTTCTCGCAGAACGCATGGAACGTCGAAATCGAAAGTTCCACGTACCCGTACGGCAGCAGACAGTCCACCCGCTCCTCCATCTCGCCCGCCGCCTTGTCCGTAAACGTCAACGCGAGGATATTCTGCGGCTTCGCCAACCCCTGCTCAATGAGCCAAGCGATGCGCTTCGTAATCACGGTCGTCTTCCCCGTCCCGGCCCCCGCAACGATCATAAGCGGTCCGTCGCGGTGCGTGACTGCAGCGGCCTGTTCTAGGTTGAGGTTTTGGAGAAGGTCGGACATAGTGGGCGCATTATAGCACGGTCGAAACAAACGCTCCCCGCCACTCAGTGGCGGGGAGCGCCTCAAGCATCTTGACAAACGGCCCGATTTGCCGTATCTTTACGCCTTTCGTTCCTCAGTCGACCAAACCCTTCACGGAGCAAAAATGATCGCGTACGCAATTTCCGGCCGATTTTACCCGGGCATGACCTGGGAAGACTTCATCTCCACGGACAAGGGCCGTCCGTCCGCCACGATCGAGGCGTCGCCCGGAGTCGGGGACGTCGAGATCGCCTTTGCGAAGAGCAAGGACGGCTTCTACGACGCCCTCGTGTCCCCCGCGCTCACCCGCGAGTCGGCTAAGGTCGTCCTCGCGGCGATCAACGGCGTGACGGCGGACATGATCGTAATCCGCGAAGATGGCACCTGCCTGGCTGTCTAGCCCGGC
>CAIMOJ010000053.1 GCA_903843045.1 Candidatus Uhrbacteria bacterium | reverse complement strand
TCCTCGACGCGCTCGGCGGTGTCGGCGAGGATCACCACCTGCGATCCCGCGTTGACCTGGAGGAATCCCGTGGAGGCCGCGAGGAGGATCTCCTCGCCGTCCTTCATCAGGCGCATCTCGCCGGCGCGAAGGTTCGATACGAGCGGGACGTGTCCCGGAAGGATCGTCACCTCGCCCGAGTCCGTCATGGCGGTGACGGAGTCGACATGCGCGTCTTCGTAGACGACGCGCTCTGGCGTTACGATTTTGAGTGAGAGTTTGTTCATAGATATTGGCGAATGGGGGCGGAGAGACAGGGCTCCCGTCACCCGGAGCGAGCCATCAGGCGGAGTGAGGATGATGGGATGGCACGCAGCAGGGGCCCCATTCGCTTAGGCGACAACCTCGTCAATTCCTCCCTTCATGTAGAACGCCTGCTCCGGCTTGTCGTCGTGCTTGCCCTCGAGGATTTCCTTGAAGCCGCGGACCGTGTCGGCGAGCTTCACGTACTTGCCCGGGCTGCCGGTGAACTGCTCGGCGACGGCGAACGGCTGGGAGAGGAACTTCTGCATCTTGCGGGCGCGGGACACCGTCAGCTTGTCATCGTCGGAAAGCTCGTCCATGCCGAGAATCGCGATGATGTCCTGAAGGTCCTTGTAGCGCTGGAGAACGAGCTGGACGCCGCGCGCCACGTCGTAGTGCTCCTTGCCCACGATGAGCGGGTCGAGGATCGTGGACGTGGAGTCGAGCGGATCGACCGCCGGGTAGATGCCGAGCTCGGCGAGCGAGCGGGCGAGAACCACCGTTGAGTCGAGGTGACCGAAGGTCGTGGCCGGGGCCGGGTCGGTAAGGTCGTCGGCCGGGACGTAGACGGCCTGGATCGAGGTGATCGAGCCCTTCTTCGTGGATGTGATGCGCTCCTGGAGCGCGCCCATCTCGGTGGCGAGGTTCGGCTGGTAACCCACGGCGCTCGGAATGCGTCCGAGCAGCGAGGACACCTCGGAGCCGGCCTGGGTGAAGCGGAAAATGTTGTCGATAAAGAGAAGGACGTCGCGGCTCTCGTCATCGCGGAAGTACTCGGCGAGGGCGAGGCCGGTGAGGGCGACGCGCGCGCGGGCACCCGGCGGCTCGTTCATCTGGCCGAACACGAGCGCGGTCTTCTCAAGCACGCCCGACTCCTTCATTTCCATGTACAGATCGTTTCCCTCGCGCGTGCGCTCTCCGACTCCGGCGAACACCGAGTAGCCGCCGTGCTCCGTGGCGATGTTGTGGATGAGCTCCTGGATGAGCACCGTCTTTCCCACGCCGGCGCCGCCGAACAGGCCGGTCTTTCCGCCCTTGAGGAACGGACAGATCAGGTCGATGACCTTGATACCGGTCTCGAACACCTCGAACTTCGTGGACTGCTCCTCGAAGGCCGGGGCCGCGCGGTGAATCGGGTCGCGGCGCTTGGCCTTGACCTGCGGCATGTTGTCGATCGGATCGCCGACCACGCTGAACATGCGGCCGAGCGTTTCCGGGCCGACCGGAACGGAAATCGGAGCGCCCGTGTTCTCGACGGCCATCCCGCGAACGAGACCGTCGGTCGAGCTCATGGCGATGGCGCGAACCATCCCGCCGCCGACGTGCTGGGAAACCTCAAGCGTCAGGACGCTTCCGTCCGGTCGCTTCACGGTCAGTGCCGTGTAAATGGCCGGGATGTCGTTGCCCTCGAAGCGGACGTCGACGACCGGCCCGATGATCTGTGCGATGATTGCTTTCATATGTTTGATTACGCTTCAAGCGCGGCCTTGCCGCTTGAGATCTCCGCGATCTCCTGAGTAATGCCGGCCTGGCGTGCCTGGTTGAAGGTGAAGGTAAGCGCGTCGATCATCTCTCCGGCCGAGTCGCTGGCGCTGCGCATGGCCATCATGCGGGCCGAGTGCTCGGAGGCGGCGGATTCGAGCACGGCCTGGTAGACCATCGTCTCGATGAGCCGCGGGAGAATCTTGTCGAGGACGGCTCCGGCCGAAGGCTCGAAGGCGTACTCGGTGGTCGATGTCTCGTGCACGACTGCCGTCGTCGCATTCTTGCCGACCCCGTCCTCGAACTTCTCGCTGGCAACGCTGTCGAGCGGCAGAAGGTCGAGCACGACCGGGTTCTGCGTCAGGGCGCTGATGAAGTCGGTATAGGCGACGATCACCTTCTGATACGTCCCTTTCGAGTACTCGTCCACGATCATCTTTCCAACCGGGAGGACGTCCTCAAACTTCGGATTATTCGTCACGTCGGAGAAGCTGGCGAGGATCGTCTTCCCCGCCCGTCGCATCGCGTCGGCTCCGCGCCGGCCGATGCACACCGTCTCGACCGTCACGTCCGTCCCAAGCGCCTTCACCGTGGCGAACGTCTTGCGCAGCATGTTCGAGTTGAACCCGCCGGCAAGTCCGCGGTCCGAGGTGATCAGGACGAGGAGGACCTTTTCGACCGTCTCGTGCTTCATGAGCAGCGGGTGGTGCGAGGTGTCCGTCACTGCGCCGATGTTGCGCACGGTATCCAAAGCCAGACGCGCGTACGGCCTGGTTCCCAGGACCGACGCGACGGCCTTGCGCATCTTGCTTCCCGCCACCAGCTCCATCGCCTTGGTGATCTTGCGGGTGTTCTTCACGGACTTGATGCGTCGTTTGATTGCGCGGGTTTGCAGGGCCATAGTGGCGTTATGCGACGAACTCCTCGATCTTTTTTTTCAGCTCGGCGACGATCTCGTCGTTCAGCTCCTTCTTCTCGCGCATCGCGTCGAGAACCCTCGATCCCGAGGAGCGCATGTAGTCGAGGAACTTCTCTTCCCAGGCCTGGACGTTCTTCACGTCGACCTTGTCGAGATAGCCGTTCGTGACCGCGTACAGCGAAACGACCTGCTCCTCGAACGGGAGCGGCGAGTACTGCGGCTGCTTAAGGATCTCGGTGAGGCGGCGTCCGCGCTCGATCTGGGAGCGGGTGCGCTCGTCCATGTCGTTGGCAAACTGGGCGAAGGCCTCAAGCTCGCGGAACTGCGCGAGGTCGAGGCGCAGCTTTCCGGCGACCTTCTTCATGGCCTTGGTCTGGGCCGAGGATCCCACGCGGGACACGGACAATCCGACGTTCAAGGCCGGGCGGATGCCGCGGTAGAACAGGTCGGTTTCAAGATAAATCTGACCGTCCGTGATCGAGATCACGTTGGTCGGGATGTACGCGGACACGTCGCCGGCCTGCGTCTCGATGATCGGCAGCGCCGTCAGCGATCCGCCGCCGTTCTTTTCGTCGACGCGGGCCGCGCGCTCCAAGAGGCGGGAGTGCGCGTAGAAAATGTCGCCCGGGTATGCCTCGCGACCCGGCGGGCGGCGGAGGAGCAGCGAGATTTCGCGGTAGGCCCAGGCGTGCTTGGAAAGGTCGTCGTAGATGACCAGCGCATCCTCGCCCTTGCCCATAAAGTACTCGCCGATGGTGCAGCCGGCGTACGGCGCGATGAACTGCATCGAGGCCGGGTCCGACGCTCCCGCGAGAACGATCGTGGTGTATTCCATCGCGCCGGCTTCCTCAAGCTTGGCCACGATCTTTGCGATCTTGGACTCCTTCTGTCCGATGGCGACGTAGATGCACTTCACGCCGAGGCCCTTCTGGTTGATGATGGTGTCGATGGCAATGGCCGTCTTTCCCGTCTGACGGTCGCCGATGATGAGCTCGCGCTGGCCGCGGCCGATCGGAATGAGCGCGTCGATGGCCTTGATGCCGGTCTGGAGCGGGACGCCGACGGACTTGCGGGCCATGACGCCCGGGGCGAGCTTTTCGATCGGGAAGTATTCCTTCGCGACGATCTTGCCCTTGCCGTCGATCGGGTTGCCGAGCGGATCGACCACGCGGCCGACCACGGCGTCGGACACCGGGATCGAAAGGATGCGGCCGGTCGTCTTCACGATGTCGCCCTCCTTGATCTTGTTCGCCTCGCCGAGCACGACGGCTCCGACGGTCTCCTCCTCGAGGTTGAGCGCCATGCCGTACACGTCGTTCGGAAACAAAAGCATTTCCGAAGCCTGGACCTCGGAAAGGCCGGAGATGCGCGCGATGCCGTCGCCGACGGAGATCACGGTTCCCACCTTCTCTTCCTTGGTGTCCGCCTTGAACGCGGCAACCTGCGCCTTGAGCGCCTCGATGATGTCGTTGTTCGATGCCATATTATTCAGAAAGGGTTCGCTTAAGCTGTTCGAGCTGCCCGGCAATGGTTCCGTCGATGATGCGATCGTTGATGCGAAGCCTGAGCCCTCCGATGAGCGCCGGGTCGACGATCTCCTCGATCATCGTGCCGGTCACTTCCTGGATCGACTTTCGCTGCGCCGGCTTGAGCGGAAACGCGGTCTCGGCGACCACGGTCGTGGTCAGCCTCCGAATCACGTCGCGCACCCGTCCGAGCTCCCCGCGCTTCGCGAGAACGTCGACGAACGAGCGGACCGACTCGTCGAGCTTCTTCCCCGTCTTCTCGTCCGTGACGGACAGCAGGGCGTTTGTCAGTTGTTTGGTGGTGACCTTCATAGTTAGGTCATTTTGCGGACGACCTCCTCGGCGAGCGAGTGCGACTTCTTGTCGTCGACTTCGTTGGCGAGAATCTTCTTGGCGGCCTGGATCGCGATCTCGACGATTTCTTTTCGGGCCTCGCGCATCATCGCCTCCTGCTCGGCCTTCAGCTGGGCCTTGCCGTTCGCGACGACCTTCTCCACCTCGCGCTTGGCCTTCTCGGTCAGATCGACCTTCATCGCCTCCGCGTCGTTGCGCGTCATCTCCATCATCTTGCCGGCCTCGGCGCGCGCTTCCGCGACAATGGCCTTGCGCTCGTCCTCAAGGGCGGCCACGCGCTTTTCCACGTGGTCGGCGTCCTTCATGCTCTTGTCGATGCGCGCGGTGCGGTCGTCGAGCATCTTCACGAGCGGCTTGTACGCGAATTTCCACATCACGCCGAGCACGATCAAAAAGTTGATCATCTGCGCGACGAACATGTTCAGGTTGATTCCAAGCGTGGCGAGTCCGCCGGTAGGTTCTGCCATAATAAGTAGTGAGTGTTTGTAGTTGGTAGTTTGTGGCTCGTGAGACATTCCCACCAGCCACGCGCTACAAACTACAATCCGATTAAAGCGTGAAGGAAACGACGAGGGAGTAAATGGCGATGGCTTCCGCGAAGGCCATGCCGAGCAGCATCGGAACGAAGATCTTTCCGGCGGCCTCCGGGTTGCGGCCGATGGATTCCATCGCCTTGGCGCCGATCATACCGATGCCGAACGCCGGG
>CAIMOJ010000052.1 GCA_903843045.1 Candidatus Uhrbacteria bacterium | reverse complement strand
TCCGATCGTCTGCCAGCGGATGGTCGACGAGATGCATGGGGACCTCGGCGTCGCGTGGTCGTATGGCGGATGGCTGGAAGACCGCTCCGACCTGTGGGACGGAAGCTACCTGACGGACCGCCGGACCACGGCGCACCTCGGGGTTGATTTTAACGCGCCGGCCGGGACGCCGGTCTCGGCGGACGTTCCTTTGCAATGCCTGCTCGTCGATACGGACCATCCGGAGCCGCACGGCTGGGGAACGCGCATTGTTGCCCGCGTCGTCGGGCAGCCGGTGGTTCTGATTTTTGCGCATTTGAAAAACTTTCGGTGCGCCGTCGGATCCATGATGAATCCCGGTGAGATTCTCGCGGACGTCGGGACGTCGGATCAGAACGGCGGATGGCACTCGCACGTGCACGTCCAGGCGATTGCCGTCGAAAGCGACGAGACATTCCTCCAGGATCTCCCGTTCATTGACGGATACGGCGACTTTGCCGATCTGCGCGATCTCTCGCGCGTGTTTCCGGATCCGATGCGGTTCGTGGAGATTCGTTCCGGCGATCGATGAGAAATTATGGTATACTATCGCTGACCTTTGAAAATTTTTACGATCGACCCTATGTCCCGATCCCAAACCGCCCGATGGATGGCGACGCTCCTGCTCGTGCTCCTCGTGCTTCCGTCCGTCCCGCCTCCCGCCCGCGCGGCAACGACCCCGTCCCTTGCGACGGCGAACACGTTTGGGATCCTCGCGCACTCGTTCACGTACGCGAACAGCGGGACGACGATTACGGGAGATCTCGGATACTCGACGACGTCGGGGACGGGATCCGTTCCTTCCGTGAGCGGGTCGATGAACGCGGGAAACGCGGCGTATACGCAGGCGGGATCCGACCAGGCGGCCGCGCTTGCGGAATTGAATGGCGAGTCGTGCGACCACAACCTTCCGTTCAACGTCGACCTTGCCACGTACAACTCGGGGATCTACGGCCCGGGAGTATACTGCGTGGCCGGTCCCGCGACGATCGGGGCGGGAGGGATCACGCTGAGCGGGAGCGGGACCTATCTCTTTCGCATCGACAGCACGCTGATTACCGCCGACCATTCCGTCGTGACGCTCTCGGGCGGAGCCTCGGCCTGCGACGTCTTTTGGACGACGAAGCCGGGGGTCGTCGTGACGGTCCTTGGCGCGTACTCGGCGTTTGCCGGAACGCTCATCGAGCCGGATCACGTCACGGTGAAGGACCACATGTCCTGGTCGGGCAGGGGGTTGGTGTATAACGGGACCCTGACCGTCGATGAGAAGGACTCCATTTCCGCCCCGACGTGCTCCGTGCCGTCGACGACCGGAACGCTGCACGTTATCAAGACGTTCTATAACGATTATGGCGGCACGGCGGTTCCGTCCGACGCGAACATCCACGTTGAGAACGGCGCGGGCGACGTGGCGGGAAGCCCTCAGCCGGGCGATGTGTCTCCGGGAACGTCATATACGCTGAGCGCGGACACGTACACGGTCAGCGAGGACGCGTATCCAGGCTATACGGCAATTTTTAGCGGCGACTGCGACGCGGACGGCATCGTCGAACTTTCGGCAGGCGACGACAAGACCTGCACCGTCTCGAACGACCAGGATCCGACGACGTCGATTCCGGCGACGCTGCATGTCATCAAGCATGTCATCAACGACGATACCGGCAATGAGGAGGCATGGAACTTTTCCGTCTATGTCCAGACGCTCGGACCGTCCGGGCTCAGCCACGTTTCCGGAAGTCCGGCTCCGGGCGCCGAGTCGCCGGGAACGTCCTACTCGTTGAACGCGGGAAATTATGTCGTCAGCGAGGGCGACGCGACGGGATATGTGACAACGATCAGCGGCGACTGCGACGCGGATGGCAACGTATCCCTGTCCGCCGCCGACGACAAGACGTGTACGATCACGAACGATGACACTCCGACGGGTTCTCACTCGGGAACGGGCACGCTTCATGTCGTCAAGGTCGTCGTGAACGATGACGGCGGAACGTCCGTCGTCTCGGACGCGTCGATTCACGTCGTGAACGGCGCCGGCGAGGTCGCGGGAAGCCCGGACGCCGGGATGAGCGCCCCTGGACGATCGTATAGCCTGGCGGGGGACACGTATCAGGTGTTCGAGGACTCTCTGTCCGGGTACGCCGTCAGCTTCAGCGGGGACTGCGACTCCAATGGAGAAGTCTTGCTCGACGTGGGCGCCGATCGGACATGCACGGTCACGAACGACGACATTGCCAAGCCGTCGTCCGGATTTGCGATCATTAACGTCGTGAAGCACGTGGTGAACGATAACGGTGGCACGGACAAGGCCGAGGCGTTCTCGCTTCACCTGAAGGGCTCCGGATCGTTCGGGCTCACGGACGTAAGCGGGAGTCCGGCGAATGGCACGGAAACGGGAACGTCGTATACGGTCAGCGCAGGGACGTACTACGTCAGCGAGGATCCGTTCACGGGATACGCGGCGAGCTTCGGCGGGGATTGCGACGACGGCGGGGCGATCACGCTCGCGTCGGGCGACGTGAAAACCTGTACGATGACGAACGACGACACGGAAAACAGCACGTTGCCGACGGCCACGCTCCATGTGATCAAGGCGGTGGTCAACGACGAGGGCGGAACGGCCGTCGCGTCCGACGCGATGATGCACGTGACGAGCGGCCTTGGCGACGTGTCGGGGAGTCCCCAGGCGGGCGCCGGATCGCCGGGAACGTCGTACACGCTGACGATCGGTTCCTATAACGTCAGTGAGAACTTCTTCTCGGGATACACGGTTTCCGTCGGCGGGGACTGCGACGTCAACGGCGACATCACGCTCGCCGCGGGCGACGACAAGACCTGCACGATTACGAACAACGACATCAAGGGGGTCACGCATACGACGATAACCACCACCAAGACGACCACCACGACCACGTCGCAGCCGTGCGACGTCTGCGGAAAGCTGGCGTACGACGTGTACATCGTAAACCCGGACCTGACCGAACGCCACACGGGCACGGCCTGGGTTCGCGTCACGGACCGCGGAAACAACGTCCTCCGTTACTCGTTCGAGGACAAGACGATCGATCCGACCGACTCGAACTACGACTATAACGACGCCGTGGTCGACGTGGACTTCACGGACTGCACGCATGTCTCGTTCATGTTCGTGAGTTCGGACGCGGATTGGAAGCATAAGATCCGCATCGAGGTTTCCATCGACGGGGTGAAGCAGTCGGACACGCTGGTCGCGAACGACTCGAAGGCCGTGGTCGGAACATCGAAGTCCGTCGACGCGACCGCGGGAATCTCAGGCGGACTCTCGTGCGCGTCGGGCACGGCGACGCTGTCCGGAAAGATTCTCCTCCAGGTTCAGCAGCACGGCGAGGCCTGGTACGTCCGCCCGGAGACGGGAACGCGCTACTACATGAAGGACGGTCCGACCGCCTACGGAATGATGCGCACCTTCGGCCTGGGAATCACGGACGCGGACCTGGCGAACATCCAGTCCGTCGACACCGTCGACGAGCTCAAGGCCTCCCAGAGCGCCTGTCTCTACGGCAGCTCGGCCAACGCCACGAAGGGAAAGATTCTCATTCAGGTTCAGCAGCACGGCGAGGCGTGGTACGTGGACGTGTCCAAGTGCCGACGCATCTACATGAAGGACGGCGACGCGGCGTACACCCTGATGCGCTATCTCGGGCTTGGCATCACGGACGCGGATTTGGCAAAGATTGGGATCGGAACATAAGTAAACGTTTTATCCCATTTCTATGGACTATCGCTCCGGCTCCCTCGTCGGCCTCGTCATCCTGACGCTCGACATCGTCGCGATCCTTGAGATCTTCAAGAGTTCGCGCGACATGGTTTCCAAGCTCCTCTGGACGATTCTCATCCTCATGTTCCCGTTGGTGGGCGTGCTGATTTATTACTTCGTCGGGCGCAAAAAGTAGGGAATGCGGCTTCTCCTATGACAACGAAAAATTCTCCCGTGCTGTTTATCATGGCGATTGTCCTCGCCGTCGCGGTCGTCGCCGTCGTCGCGGTGACATATACGATGAGACAGGCCCCGCGCCAGGTTGCCTGCACGGAGGAAGCCATGGTGTGTCCAGACGGGACTGCCGTCGGGCGAACCGGTCCGAACTGCGAGTTCACGCCGTGCTCGACGACCTCGCCCGTCCCGCTGCCGGTGGACTGTTCTGGCGCGGGAGGAGCATGTCCGGGCGGATACACTTGCATCCAGCGCTGCGGCCCGCCGGTCGTCCGCGATACCGATCCGCCGCCGGGGTACTACTGCGAGCTGAACTCCGTCGCGTCAAAGCCGAGGATGTGTCCGATCTAATCACGTTGACGAAAGCAAAAAAGGACCCACATGGGTCCTTTTTGGTCTTATGCGATCCAAACCGTCTTCACGTTCACGAACTCTTGCATGCCGTAGCGCGACAGCTCTCTCCCATAGCCGGAGATCCCCGTGCCGCCGAACGGCAGGCGCGGATCGGACTTCACCATGCCGTTGACGAACACGCTTCCGGCGGTCACCCTGCGCGCGAGTTCCTTGGCGAGTTCGACGTCCTTCGTCCAGATGCTGCTGCCGAGCCCGAACGGGGTGTCGTTCGCGATTCGGATCGCGTCCTCCGCGTCGCGCGCCCGGATGACGGCCGCCACGGGCCCGAACAGCTCCTCGCCGTATGCCGGCATCCCGGGCACGACCCCGTCCAGGATCGTCGGCTCGTAGAAGAATCCTTTTTCCCCGATGCGCTTCCCGCCGATCACGACGCGCGCGCCCTTCTCGACGCTTTCCTTTACCTGACGCTCGATGTCACGCAGTCCTCCCTCCGTGGACAATGGACCCATCGTCGTCGCCGCGTCGAACGGATCACCAACCTTCGCCAGCCCCATCGAGTTCGCGAATGCGGCGAGGAACGCGTCGTACGCGGCATCGACGACGATGAAGCGCTTCGCCGCGATACAGCTCTGTCCCGCGTTCTGCAATCGCGCCAGCGTCGCGGCCTTCGCGGCGGCCTCGACGTCCGCGTCGGCAAGGACGATGAACGGGTCGCTTCCGCCGAGTTCGAGCACGGTCTTCTTAATGAGCGATCCTGCCAGTGCCGCGACGCTGCTTCCGGCCGCCTCGCTCCCGGTAAGCGCCACTCCGCGAACGCC
>CAIMOJ010000051.1 GCA_903843045.1 Candidatus Uhrbacteria bacterium | reverse complement strand
GGTTGATTCCGACTAGCGGATGCGGTAGGGTGTACGCGATATGCGCATCCTTGGAATCGAATCGAGCTGCGACGAAACGGCCATCGCGATCGTCTCCGGAAACGGGGACGATCTTGTGATTGAGAAGAGTCTTATCGCGAGCCAGGCGGCACTGCATGCGAAGTACGGCGGGGTGGTTCCGGAGGTGGCGGCGCGGGAGCACATCGACGCGATTTTCCCGCTGTTGCTCGAGTCTGGGATCCCGCGCGACGGGTCGGGGATCGACGCGATCGCGGTGACGTCGGGGCCGGGTCTTGTGCCGGCGCTTCGGGTCGGGGTCGAGCTGGCGAAGACGCTGGCGTGGGCGTGGGGGAAGCCGCTGGTCGGCGTGAACCATTTGGAGGGGCACCTGTACTCGACGTTCAAGGCGATCGAGTTTCCGGCGCTCGCGCTCCTCGTATCGGGCGGCCACACGGAGATCGTCCTCATGAAGGACCACGGGATCTACGAGCGCGTCGGTGCCACGCGCGACGACGCGGCAGGGGAGGCGTTCGACAAGGTGGCGAAGCTGTTAGGGTTGGGATATCCGGGCGGACCGGCGGTGAGCAGGGCCGCGGAGAATGGCGACCCGGAGGCCATCGTATTTCCGCGTCCGATGATGGAGAGTGGGGACTTTGACTTTAGTTTCAGCGGATTGAAGACGGCGGTGGCGGTTTACCTGCGAGCCTTCGAGCCTTCGAACCTTCGACCCTCCATTCCAAACGTCTGCGCTTCGTTTCAGGCGGCGGTCGTGGACGTGCTCGTGACAAAGACGATGCGTGCCGTCGAGCAGTTCCAGCCGAAGTGCCTGATCCTGGCAGGCGGCGTCTCGGCAAACAAGGCGCTGCGCGATCGTCTTCTCAGGGACTTTAGTCCCGTCGGGACGTTTTTGGTCCCCGATCTCTCCCTCACCGGCGACAACGCCGCGATGATCGCGGCCGCCGGCTACCATCATGCCCTTCGCGGCGACTATTGCGATCCGCTGACGTTGGTCGCGGACCCGAACATGGAACTCGTGGAAAATAGGACACCAATTAAATAGGACCTATATGACCTATAAGACCTATTCGGTTCGGGAGACCCATTCCATCGCCGCGCAGCTCGCCTCGACGCTGCAAGGCGGCGAGACGATCGCGCTCGTTGGCGAGCTTGGCGCCGGGAAGACGACATTCTCGCAGGGGTTCTGTGCCGCGCTCGGCGTGACCGCGACGGTTACGAGCCCGACCTTCGCGATCATGAACGTGTACGAGGGACGATTCCGTGTCGTCCACCTCGACCTCTATCGCCTCAAGTCCGCGCGCGAAATCGCCGCGCTTGGGCTCGAGGAATACCTCGGCCAGCCCGACACCGTGGCGCTCATCGAGTGGCCCGAGGCCGTCGATGGTGTACAATGGAACGCGAACGTGACCGTGCGACTTTCCGCGACGGGAGAGGGCGAGCGGACGATTGAGATCATTTATGGAAATGGAGGGGATACAATTTCGGCAGGAGGCGAAGCTTCCTCGGAGGGGTGATGTCGCGATGATCGACGGCCTGCTCAAGTTCATCGTGCCGGATGCGGGCTTTGACGGAGCTGGAATTTCCTGGGATCAGGGCGGCGTCCGAACGACGGAGGCAGTCGACTACGCGCTCTCCCCCGACACGCTGGCTGTCGCCAAGAGAATCGCGTCGATCCCCGGATCTGAGGACATGGTCGCATCCCTGATCCTTCGCCCGCTTCAGAAGAAGATGGCCGGTGACCCCTCGCACACGAGCGTGCTGGTTACCAAGCTTGGATTTTATCTGAACCGCATTTCGACCGATCGGAAAATGCTGGCGACGAACCTGTTTCAGAAAGAGCTCGCCAAGCTTTTGCAAGAACGGAAGAATTCGAGCGCGCAACGAAAGAGTTCGGACGGGCAGATGGAGGCATCGGCAGTCGAACGGGCCACTGAGCGTGCGAATATCGACTTTCTCCGCGCGGCATACCGTCCGCAGTGGCTTGCAAGCGGCGGGCCGATCGATCCGAATTCGTTCGAAAGCGTCCCGGATTCGATGAAGCGTTGGGCGGCCGACGAAATCGAGTCGATCCGAGCCACGTTCCTGGACGACAAGACCGGCGAGCACGTGGGTCGCGGCGAGTCGCTTGAGATGTTTGCCGGGGTCGAGATCCCGAGGCACCGGTGGCTCGGCGCGGAGATCTCCATCGCCTCGACCATCGACGACTATCGAAACGGCGTTGACCTTATAGGCGAGTTCGTCGACCCGGGTACCGGTGAGCACGCGCAGTGCGCCTTCGACCTGGGTTCGACGCGGACGACGGAGGGAGCCGACAAGAAGCTAAAAAAGGGGAAGAAGGGCGCGGAGGTTCTATTTTTTCGATCAAAGGTCCAGAAGGAAAACGGCAAGTTCGTTGAGACGAGCCTGAAGGATATCCCGATGATCATCCTCGGTGTGACGGGAACCGTACTTTCCGAGGTTGGCGCGGCCGTGCGGCGCGGGGAAAAAATCGGCCCCGACCATCCGATTGGGGTCGTATTTCTCCGCCAGGCAGAAATACAGGTAGGCATGCAGATTCGACAGCTGGCCGCGGACTTCGTTTCAAGTGCGCTCGAGAACATGCCGTCCGATCCGGCGACACTTGCCGCGGTTCGCGCGTACGCGGAAAAATTCCGTTCCGGAGAAGACTTTCTCAGGGATATCCCGGCAATCCGTGACATGATGCGGACCGTTCCCGCGGAAGGAACCGCGTATTACCTCGGACCCCGCGAGGCGACGCGCCTCCGACATCTTCTCATCATTCACAATGTCCTCTTCCAAAAGATCGCCACGGTCGATGAAACGCGGCCGGATGTTCGACGCGTTTCGGAACAGGCAACATTGTCTCGCAGACTGCAGGAACGATCCCGACCCCAGCCGGCCCAAACGAAAATTTCCCCGATCGGGGAAATTTTTTTACGCGTCGCCCGGAGTCGTCTTGTCGGCGAGCCTTCGCGCGGCGTCGACCAACAGTCGTTCGCGCACTGACTTCTCAGCCGATTCTGCTTCGTCCGCCAGCGACCGAATGGCCTCGACAACTTCGTCCGACGAGCCTTCGGGGATCACGATTGGTTTGCCTGTGCGTTCGATCATAGGTAAGATGGTCACGTTTCAACACTATCCTATCGGCTTTCCGCCGAAGAATCAACCGTATGGAGCGTCGCGAGAGCCAGGGGACGGATCTCACCATTGAGGAACGCTTTTTGCGAGATCGCATCCGCGAGGACGCGGAGCGGATGCCGAGGCTGCAACCGACGGACTTTTCGCACGTGACGCGCCGCGTCGCGGAGGCCGACGCGGCGGAAGCGGCAGCGATCCGCAAGGGATACCGGTTCCAGGGAACCGAGCGCGGTTTTATCTTCGAAAGCTTCATGCGGCAGCAGATCGAGCTGTCCAACTACTTCGGCGACAACGCGTTCGTGTTTTCTACGACGGACCATGACGATTTGAAAAACGGCGTGGACGCGGTGGTCGAATTCAATCCGCACGACCGGAGGCTGCTCATCCCTCGGTTTGCCCTGGACGTGACCTTGGCCGCGAGCGCGAAGGTGCTGAAGGAAAAGGTCGCAAAAATCCGCAGGGGAGGAACGGTTAAATATTTTCGGAGCGAGATAGAGACAGATGGAAAGGGAAACCCATCGGACCTGACGCTCGGCCGTCTGCCATTCGTGGTAATCGGGGTGGACGAAAAAATGTTTGGAAACGTCGCGAAGGACCTGTATGCCGCGCGGACGTCGATGGACGTGCGGGACGTGCGTACGAACGAGGTGACCAAGAATCTTGGCATCGACAGGCAGTTCCTCGCGAACCATCCGTTGAAGGGACTCTTCCTCGACCAGGCGCGCGCCCAGCTGCTTTTTCAGGGCGACAATCCGCAGGCGGCCGCGTGTCTGCGGCACATCGAGGCCGAGCTTGAGAAAATAAAAAGCTCTCCGGAGTACCAGAGAGCGAAGCTGATCGGGAAGGCATCGCCTACCCATCGGAGTTTGACGCTTGCGGCGTAGGCGGATCGGACGCTTCCTCGTCGGGAGCGTTTTTGTTTCGCCCGAGCTCGTCGATCAGGTCGAGCACGAGCTCCGAGGAGCCCTCGAGTTCCGGGCGCTCGCGTGCCGGGACGTGCGGAGGTTCGGTGTGAAACTGGGCGTAGATGATCTCTCCGAGACAGGCGGGGCGGGGTTGCTTGGGGTCCATGGCTGCTCCTTTGGTGATCGCGACTCTACCAGCGAATGCCGGTCGCGTCAAGGATCCTCGGTCCGTTCGATTCCAATCGCCCTCGCGACCGCCTCGGTGACGCGCCGGCGCATCTCCTCGTTTGCCGCCTTGGCGAACGGGGAGCCGTACGGCAGGCCGCGAAGACGGATGCGGAGGCGGCGCTTGGAGAGGATGGTGACGCGCATGGGCTCGGAGCCCTGGAACGTCATGGGAAGGAACGGGGAGTCGTCGACCGCGATGTCGGGCAGGATGCTCGGGTGCTTGTTGCGCAGCCGGAGCTCGTTCGCGTACTCGGACGCGATGCGCGCGTACGGGTAGCCGTCCACCCACATCCGCACGTTGCGCAGGTCCTCCGATCCGACCATGGCCAGGCTTCCGAGCGAACGCAGCACGCGCTCGATCTCCTTTCGTTCGATCGGCCCGCCCTCGTTCCTCGCGAGTCCGCGAATGACGATTCGCTTCGGGTTGAACTGGCATTCCACGTCGATCCGACGTCGCTTCTCCAGCCGGATGACGCCGGAGTTGGCGAGGGAGAACAGAATGTCGAGGATCTGTGCGTGCTCGGGGCAGGTGAACGGCACGGCAGGGAGACGGTCGTCCTCGTCGGGCGACTGGAACCCGAGGGAGAAGGTGGAAGGGAGGTATTCGAGGGCGCTGGCGGGAGTTTTGGCGGGAAGGGACACGGCGGGGAATTCTCCTGCGTTCGGCGGGGTGCCGTCGGCAGGGAAACCGTAGCATGACTGGGGGAATCGATCAACGGTCGTCCAAAGAAAACGGAGACGACGGGGTCGTCTCCGAGAGGCGTTCGTCACGTGACGATCGGGTTTGCCAGTCGGTCGCGCAGGCGCGCCAGGGGGCGCAGGCGGCGTGCGAGGAGCTCGACGTCCACCTGCGGCCGGACGGCAACATACCGTACGAGAGGACCGGACATGCCCACGCTGATGAGGTACGTGGCTCGGACGACGTTGAGCTCAAGGAGGTCGTCATCCTGATAGACCCGACGCTCCTCGCCATCGGACAGGAAGGTCGGACCGAACATCACCAGGGTCTGCTCGATCACGCTTCGGCGCGGCAGCCAGTGGATTGCAAGGTTCGGAAATCCGGCGCGACGGACGGTTCGCAGCACCGAGTGCTGCCAGGACAGAAGATCTTCCATGATGTTCTCCAGAGGGATACCGCTTTATGCGATGCGTAAAATATAGCAGTTCTGAAAAATTCAGCAACGAAATTATCTGATTTTTCCTTATAGAAATTGACAAATCGTATATTTTTTGTTATAATTCTTAACACTATGGACCACTCCCTCGTTCAGACGATCTCCCAGGCGGGATTCACGGAGAAGGAAGCGCTCGTGCTGATGGCGGCGTTCGAGGTGGGCGACGGGTCCGCGGCGCTCATCGCGAAGCGGGCGGGGTTGAACCGGTCCACGGCGTACCTGATCCTCGTCGACCTCGCGGCCCGCGGGTTCGTGACGGAGCTTCCGGGGCACTCGGTGCGGCGGTTCGCGTCGGTGGATCCGTCGAAGCTGTTGCAGATCGCGCGGGATCGGACGGAGACGCTGCGGTTCATGCTCCCGCTGCTCCGCGCCGCGTACAACCGCGGGACGAAGAAGCCGCAGATCGAGTTCTTCGAGGGGAAGGCCGCCATCCTGAGCGTGTTCGAGACGTTCGGGCAGGCACGCGAGGCGTGCTACGTCTCCACGTTCCGGTCGCTCCGGGCGGAGTTCGGCGACACGGTCGACCGGTGGCTGGAATCCGCGCGGGTCGGTAAGACGAAGACCGTCACGCGCCAGCTGGCGGCCGACGAGCCCGAGGGGAGGGAGTTCGCCGCGCAGGTCCGGGCGTCCGGGCCGTGGTCGGTGCGGTTCCTTCCGAAGGGGTCGAAGCTTGCCATGGACCTGGCGATCGTCGATGAGACCGTCGCGATCGTCTCCTTCGATCCGCTGTACGCGGTCGTGATCCACTCGGAGGCGCTCGCGGATTCGCTGCGCGTGCTGTTCGATCTGGCGTGGGCGATGTCGGGTGCGACGAAGGCGGCGGGCAAGGGGAAGAGAAAATAAAAACGGAGACGACAGGGTCGTCTCCGAGAGGTTACTCGACTTCCGCGATGGGACCGTCGTCGACGCACATCCGAAGCGGATGGTCGGCCGGCGCGTAGCAGGCGTCGTACTCGCCCCAGGTCACCTGGAGCGACTTCAACGGGCGCAGGCCGATGATCGCGCGGACGCGATTGACGAACGGGAGACCCTTGCCGAGGATCTCGGGGTGCAGCCACAGGTCCCCGTGGACCAGTCGCCCGCCTCCCGCGCCGCCGAACGTGCGTCCGGCAAGCTTCCATCCGCGAACGAATGATTCTTGCGGCGACCATCGGCAGGTCGTCCTCTCCGTGGGCGTCTGGGAATCGAGGAGCAAACTGGTGCCGCCTCCGTCGTTGCACTCCCAGCAGAGCCGGTCCATGAGCCGGAGCGCGTTCCAGAGTCGCGTCTCCGCGTATCGTCCCGGCACGAGGTTCTTCGGGACGGTCGCATAGACCTGTCCGCTCCAGTCGCCCTCGAGGACGTACCATTGGCAGGCGGGTTTGCGAGCGATGCGGGGGCGGGTTTTGTTTCTGAGTCTCACGTTGACCTCCTAGAGTCATTTGTCCTTTGCCTTGCGGCGGTTGGGGTTGCTGCGGTTGGAAGATTGGCGTCCGTCACCGGGTGACGGACGCCTTTTCAGAGGCTTGCGCCGAACTCGGCGAGAAGCTTGGCGTGGGCGCGGTCGGACTCGCGCATCGTCAGCTCGAAGGTCTCGAGCGGGGCGAGGCCCATGAACGCGCGCAGACGGTTCACGCGGTCCTTTCCGGAGAACAGGACGTCCGAGTGGAACCAGGCATCGTTGTCGAGGAGGACTCCGCCGCCCATTCCGCCGAGGACACCGCCGACGGCCTTCCAGCCCGCGAGTCCGGTCGCGAGCGGTTCGGGGAACTCGCATGCCTCCTCAACGCAGGCAAGTCCGCGCGGGAGTACCTTTGCGTTCACAACCGTGCGGTAGGCCCATGGAAACACGACTGCCTGGGCATACAGGTGGTAGGCCCTCGGATCGACCTCGAACTCGACGCGCGGCGGAAGCGCGCCGAAGTTTTCTCGGACATGGATGTCGCGGGTTTCGTCGTCCGACCAGCTGTCGGGAGTCCCTCCAAGCACGAGTCGCAGCTGGCGCTTCGTGACGGACGCTGGGACCAGTTCGACCGGGACGGTCGCGACGATGCATCCGCCGCAGTCGCTCTCGAAGACATACCAGCGGCGTCGGTTGGTTTCGGGAAGCTCGCGGTTGAGACGGACGGGAAAGGGCTGTGGTTTCATGAGATCCTCCCGCTTGCCGGCGAGTTCCCAGGGACTTTAGTCCCGTCGGGTTCGTCGGAATGAGGGAGGAGTCCAAGCAGAGGCTTGAACCAGAGAGTATCGGGCCGTCCTCCGGCGGCCCGACGCGTTAGGCGACTCGTCGCGCGAGCGCGGACTCGACGGCGCGGGCCATCTCGTCGGTGAGCTCGACCGGGGTGAGCGCACAGGAACCATCGCATGGGGTGACCGTCACCTTGTGTGCCTTGTAGACACCGCTCGGTCCGCGGCCGCTCCACCAGGAGAACTCGGTCGCGACGCGAACGTGGCGGTCGCCGAGGCACCAGACCTCGCCTTCGCTGTCGCGCTTGGCGTACCAGCGGCGGGTCTTGCGGCCGGCGATCGGAACGGCCGCGTCGACGATTGCCTGCGCGCCCTCGTCGAGGTCGACTGTGCTGCTGGTCGTCGGTCCTTTGAACCCGACGACCTTGCCCTTCCGAACCTTCACGGGACCGTCGTGGAACCTTTCCTCGCGCATCTTGGCAACGCGCTCGGCGAGGTCGAACGGAGTCGACGCGGGCTTGCACGACCCGTCGCACGGGCCGGCGAAGTTCACGGACCAGACGGAAGAGCCGTCGATCCGTTCCTCCATCGCGCGGAGGTGCGCTCCGTCGACGCACCAGAGGTCGTCGGTGTAGCCGTCTGACGAGTGGTCCCCGAAACGGGTGACCGGGCCGAATGACATATGAGTCCTTGGATGGAACGTCGTGGCATGATTGCCTCGTTCCTCCCATTTGCCGGCGAGATTCCCAGGGACTTTCGTCCCGTTCGTCTCGTCGAGAAAAGGGAGGGACGGAGCAAGGAGCTCCGTCAGGGCGGACCCGACGATTCCTCCGAATCGTCGGGTGTGGCGTCGTCAGGCGACGGCCGTTCCGAGCCATTCGGCGGCGTCGCGCTGGCTGCGGAACGCGCGGGAGTGGATCCCGCGCTCCCAGAACTCCGCGCCGTCGACCCGCAGATGGGCGCGGATGACCAAGCGATCGTCCGGGCGGGGCCGAAAGGTGATCTGGACCTGGCCCGGAACGCTCGTCCGTTCCACCAGATACCTTCCCGCGACGTTGGGAACGGGCATCCACTCGGCGACGGCCACGAGGAACCTGTGTCCCGCGGAGTCGTCGTGCGCGCACTCGGCGATGGCGACCCAGCAGGTCGGCGATTCGCAGTGGAGCGCGTCGATGCGCGCGAGCTCGGTGGCCGCCCGCATGAGCTGGCGTTTGGAAAGGTTCGGACAACGGGGGTGGTTGGGGTGGGATTGCATGGTGATAAAGGCCTCCCTTCCGTCCGCGACTGTCGTCGCGAAGGGAAGGAAGGTGACGAGCCGGCGGGGCTCGTCAGGGAGACGGCGGCCAATGGGATTGGCCGGCCTAGGCGGACAGGTCCGTCTGTTTTCGCACGACGGCGAACGTCTTCTCGCCCCGATGGAATCGAGGCGGCTTGGTCGGGTACCTGACGAGGACCCCGATCCAGTTCCCGCAGACAAGGACCCGGATCCAGGTTCCGTGCGCCATCACTTGTTCCAGAAGATCTTTCATGTTGCTTGCCTCCCTTCCGCCGGCGACCGGTACTACCAACGCTGAGCGTTGGTAGTGGATCGTCGAGAAAAGGGAGGGGACATGCTGGCGGGGCATGTCAGGGAGATGACGCCGTTGCGGTCAGTCCGAGTCGTCCTCCAACGACTCAGCCTGGGCGGGCTTGGGAGCACCCGCCGCGTCCGCCGCGAATCGGAAGACCGAGTCGCTCCACCCGTGCACGAAATGCACGCCCGGCTCGCTTTCCGGGACCGCCGAGTGCTGGTTGGGCACCGGGGTGATCAGGATCGCCGTGGCTTGCGGGGCCACGGTGGCGCGGTACTGGCGCCATACGTCGATGAAGCGGTGCTTGACCCACTCCTCGTTGTCCGTGATACCGATGAAGGTATCCACGCGGTCGCGGGTCTGCAGGAGACGCGTGACCGGGGCCGAGAGGCAGGTTCCCCCGCCGCCCGCCATTGCAATCCGCCGTGCGTTCGACAGCACGGAGTCTCGCGGGTTCAGCGCCAGCGAGCGGATGTCCGTATCGAACGGGAGGACGATCGAGTCCTTGCACCGCCGCATGATGCCGGCGGTGAACACGCCCGCGATGTCGGCCGGGGTCGTTTCGGAGTTCGGCGAGAGCCGCACCGTTCGCATCGAGCCGCTCACGTCGGGTGCGATGCACGTCCGGCCCTGGAAGACCGGGATCGACGAGACGGACCCGTCGAGCATGTCGGACAGCGCCGCGATCAGCGTCTGGTCCGCCTCGGGCAGCGCCGAGTACGTCCGCCAGGCGGTGTACACCTGGTGCGGGAAGATCTTGGACTGGCCAAGCGCTCCCTCGCGCGACAGCTTCTCCGCCGCGACGCGAACGTTGTCGCGGTCCTGGAACACTCCGTGGCGGGTCAGCGTCACGAGGCTCTTCAGCAGGTTCATCGTGGGAGCCACGTGGAGCAGCTCGGCCCAGACGGCCGGGGACGGGTTTGAAACCGCTCCCACCACGCACTCGTACGGCAGGCCTCCGGTACGGATCAGCTGGATGATCCCCGCCTCGTCCGTCGTGCGCTTGAGCGCCTCGAACGCCGCGATCCGCTTGTTCAGCTTCACGCGCTTTCCCTCGACCTGGCCCGAAAGCCAGCCGAGACGTTCGCGCATCTCCGGGGTCGCCGGGCGCGGGTGCGTCATGTGCACCAGGGGCCGCAGCTGCGCGGCGTACTTGATGGCGTGGTACTCCGACACGCCCTCGAGGAACGAGCGCACGGGGTCAACCGCGCACCCTCCGAGCGACTTGCTCGCCTTGCGGCCGGGCACCGCGCCCGAGAGGCACAGTTCCGAGAACTGCGTCGCGTCCGTGGGGATGCGGATCACCCGCGGGGCGGCGTCCTGGAACGCCTTCTTGCCCGTGACTCCGGAGAGCACGGCGAGGGCGAGACAGGGCATCGTCCGCATGAACCCGTCCTCGCGGGCCGCGATCGCCTCCTCGGCGAGCGCCGCGGGATCCTCGTCCGCGAGCCGGCGCAGCGTCAGGAGCTGCTGGGCGGCCATGTCCTTCTGGGAGACGTAGAACGTCCCGGACAGGGTTCCGCAGCGCAGGAAGTTGCGCGCCTGCTGGCGGGTGGAGCGGGCGTGGGTCGGGACGCCGTGGTGGTTGACGGCGTCGGGGGCGAAGGCGTTGGCGATCTGGGTCATGGTGGTCTCTCCGAGACGAGGGGTGGAAGGAACGTCCTGTTCCTATCCGACGGCGACCGGAATGGTCGTCGTCGAAAGAAGAAGGAGGACCGGACCGCGATGGGGTCGACAGTCCTCCAGGAAGAAAGGGTGGTGATTGTCTGGGCCGGGAGCGGATCCCGGTCATTGGCAGATTTCTCACCGATTCGGACCCCTCATTGAAGAGGGCGTTGTCCTGGCGGTTCTCAAGTCCGCCTTTTCGCTGTTCCACGTACCGGTTGCCCGAATACGCCCGACCTCGCCTCCCCCAATTGGGCTGCGACAGTCGATCCGCTGATCAGGCGGAGGAGGGGCGAAACCCCGGATCGTCTTCCGCCACGCTACGGTGGCTAGAAGACGACGCGACCGTGGACTGGCTTTCTGTGCCTCCACGATACGCTTTGTGAGGGTGGAGACGGCACACCGACGCGGAGACCTTTGCCGTTTGACGGGCTCGGGTTCAACCTAGTTGGTGGATGGTAGAAGTAACTCCGCCGGAAAGGTCCTCCCCGATGTCCGTCGATCGGCATTTCACCAGCATCTTTGCGCGAGACGCTGGCTTCCTGCAGACGACATTCATCGGATCGTAGGACGAGGTGACGAACCTTGCGGTCCGTCTCCCGATCTTGCGACCGGGTGGCGTAGTGGCTTTTTGAACTGTCCGATGTGCCCACCGCAAAAGGTCCGTTCACGACCCATGCGATGCCGCGTCCCTCCGAGACGCGGATGAGTCACTGCGAGAGCGAGGGTGGCCAAGCTTGCGCCGGGCCGGGGGTTGGACGTGGATAGTCCTCGGCCCGAAGGCTCCGGACATCTTATCGTGTTGGGTAGATGAATCCCCGTCCTTGTGGCTCTTCGCAATTCCTCAGTAAAGGGCTGGATGTGGCGCCGAGGTGCGCCGGGACTCTGATCGGCTCTGCGTTTCCGACCCCTCAACGCGCGTAGGCGTTGGCCGGCAGAGCTCTGGCGCGACGCGTCGCAACCAGTCGATCAGTCCTTCCGCTGTCGTCCTGTCTCGGACCGGGCGGACCCTGGCAACCACGCTCGTGGCGCCTCCTATCGTGCCGACTCCCATGTCCCAGGAATCGACGTTTCCCCAAAGGGCCGATAGAACATTTGTTCTGAGTTGTCGTGGCGTGGTGGAGACGTGACGGCGTCGCATGCCGCCTTTTGCGCCCGGCGGTCGGTTGTAAGCCGGCCGGTCCGAGGGTGGGGTACGCAATGGCGTCGAGCCTGCGCATTCCCAATCTGCGACTTCTTCGGCTGCCGTGCCGTTCGACGTTCTCCTGGAAGAACGTGCCGGGGTCCGTTCGCGTGACGATGGACGCGTTGGTCATCCCGGCCCTCGTGGGCTTTGGACACGGTTGGTTTGGAGGGTGCGCGGAGCGAGGTTGGCCAGGCTTGCGCCGGACCGGATGGGCGTGGATTGTCCTCGGCCCGAAGGCTCCGGACATCTTCTCAATGGTGGGGTAGATGAATCCCCGCCCTTGTGGCTCTCGCGCGCTCTCCCTTCCGCCGGCGATTCTTACTGCCAACGCTCAGCGTTGGCAGTCAGTCGTCGAGAGAAGGGAGGGGAGGACGCATCAGAATGCGTCTACTGCGTCCTCAGAGGGTGCACTGGGCAGGCATTTAAGCCGGCCCGTTCCGTCCGTTGGCATACCGCGCATCCTTTCCAGCGCGGAGTCTCCTAGGCGACGGTTTGGCGACAGGGTTGCTAATCCCGACGTGATCCCAAGGCTTGCTGCTCACCATTCGCGACTGTGCGGGTCGCGAAGGCTCTTCATTTATTTAGATTAGAGAGGACGTCGAGACTGCCGTGAAATCTCGTCCTCTGTCTCTCTCGCGATCGGACTTCCCACACAAACGGGGCCTGAGTCGCCAATCGCGGGAAAAGTCGGACTCTCACCGACGCACGTCCGAGCAGGACATGCGTAACAGACACTCCGCCACGATCGCGGAACGGCCTGTGAGCGTGCGGCTGGCCTGTCCGCAAGGGTCCCGCATGGACTCGTCGCTGTTCGGTTTCGCCCCGGTCGGGGCTACTTCCTACGATTCCACTTAGCCAGCGCCGATTGGTCGCGCACGGTTACCGCCGAGAAGTCGACGGTGTGGGTCGTATCCAGGTTTGTTTTGGGCCTGGAGCCCGCACGAGCTCGGAGTTTACGGAGGGCGCCGTCCAATTTGCTGCCCCTCGCTCCATGCCGTCGCGTGGGCTCTCCTCTCGATCTTGCCGCGGGATGCGTCCCGCTTCGTCCTTGCGGACACGGCATGGCTTGCCGTTCGTGGAAGTTGGAGCCTCGCGCCGTGTTTTTACGACGGGAACCCGTCGCAAACCGACCTTGCCGTCTCCAATGGAGACCGCCGTCCGATCAGACGAGATTCCTTCCTCCCTTCCGCCGGCGATCTTCCCAGGGACTTTAGTCCCGTCGGGTTTCGTCGAGAGAAGGGAGGGGCCGAGGCGCAAGGATGCGCTTCGGCAGATTCGTTCCCGGGGTTACCGCGGCCGACCCAGAGGGACGGCGGGCGCATCCGCGAGGCGGGGGTAAACAAGCCGTGAGTCCTGAATGGTGAGGCGTAAGCTTTGAGTCGTGAGGCGTTTTAAACCTTGAACCCTAACTTCGCTGTCCCTATCGGTGGCGTGTATTGGCATTTCTGCCATGGTTCAACTCCTTTCGAAGTTGGACGTTCCCGCTTGCCTTCCCATCGCCCTCGCAACCTTTCAGTCGCTCGGGCTCCGGTCGGCGCTCGCTTCCGCATTCCCGCCGCCCCAAGGTGGGGCTACGTCGCCGGGTCTTCCAGGTCCACGAGCGTTCCGTGGTTGCTGGTCTGGAGCAGGCTGTCCAGGGCGCTGGCGTCGGCCCGGAGCGAAGCGAGGAGCTTCACCCGCGCGGGCTCGGTGAGCGCCGACCTCCAGACCACGGTCTCGGTGACCGGCTGGTGCCGCTCGTTGTACTCGCCCGTGGCGACCTTCGTCGGTCCGTTCCGGAGGGCAAGGCCCGCCACGAACGTGATCTCGCCGTTGAGCTCCGCCTTGCGACGGATCACCTCGGCGACGATCATCGACTGGCCCTTCCAGACCACGGTCGTCGCGGCATTGGTGCGCGCGAGGATCGTGTTCAGGTAGACCAGCCGGCCGATCTTGGCCTTGCGCTCGGCGTTGACCTCGTCGAAGTCGAAGTCGACCTCGACGCCTTCGATGCGCGCGACGCAGCCGGTGGCCCGGCGGGTCAGCTCGGCGATCTCGCCCTTGGCGTCCTTGCACTGGCGAAGGACTTCCGAAAGGGAGACGCGGGTGGTGGTCGTCATGGAAAAACTCCGGGAGGGAACGGTTGGCGACATTACCGAGTTGTTCCTCCCTTCCGCCGGCGATCTTTACTACCAACGCTCAGCGTTGGTAGTTGGTCGTCGGGAGAAGGGAGGTGAGGACGCATCAGAATTGCGTCTACTGCGTCCTCGAGAGAGTCGGCGTACGGCATTGCTGCCGGTACGCCGCGGACATCCTGGTCGTCTCTGGGTGCGCACCCGAGCCAGTTTCGCTAGTCCTTCCGCCGTTTCGTGGCAGGTACGATCCGGAGCCTCGTGGCTCGGGACGGCCTCGTGGAATGATTTAGATCTCCACTTTGGCCTGCGCAAAGGGTTGCCGATGGGTGTCTCGGCTGGAATCGGATTATCGCGGAGGTGGTGTCCCGCAATCCGTCCCCTTGTATGACGATCCTTTCGAATCGCCCGGCCAGCAGGTCAGACGATCCCTCGTCTCTGCGCGGGCCGTACCTTGCGAGCCCTCTGGCTCGCCTTCCTTTTCCCGGCGCTCGGCGCCCGGGTCCTGTCTCTCCACACGCGGAGAGACCCGTTGAGACGCGCGCCGGAATTATTTCATCCGGTCGACGCGCCCCACCGTTTTTTCGGAAGCCGATTGACTACGGCGGGTTGGAAACCCCAGGCGGTCGCCGCCTGACGCGAGCGTGGAAGGGCTTTCGCCTCCACGTTCTCGCGATTTGCTCCGCCGTAATCCTCGACGCGGTCGTGCTCGCTCGGTCCTTGGTGCAAGGTGGCGAGTCGGTTCCGCGGGGAAACTTGGCGTGCCTTGAGGGAAGGTCGGGTGGTGCGCGCCCCCGACGACTGATCGCAACGTCCGCATCTCACTCGCGGTTTCGTTGATCGACGAGGTTCGTAGTCCCCCGCCATCCGCTTTGCTTCCACGTTTGCAACCGTGGAAGGGACGTTCGCCGCGCGCACGGCGTTCATCCGGTCCTTATGGGGACCAGGGGCGGAACCCCCCGTTCGCGCTGCCCACTCCAAAGGGGCGTGCCGCGAACGCTTTGAATGCTAGGACCGGATTTCGGTCTGCATTCCATGCCCGTCTTCCGGCGCCTTGATGCAGGTACTCCGCGACGGGAGATTTCTGCGGCGTCATTCCGTTCCGGGAAGCTGACCGCCAGCGCGCTTGGGGGAACGCGCTGGCTGCCATGTTCCCGGAACGGAGGGGAAGGCGTTCGTCACCGAGTGACGAACGTGGTTTCGACGGTCGGGCAATTAAAATACCTGGGATACTGAAGCCCTTGCGAGCTTCGTGTTCACCCCAGGTTTGGTTGTCGCTTGATCTGGCTTGCGATTCTCTCCCATCGCGTTTCGTTTTTAGCGGCTCGTGTGTCGCTATCAACTTGACAAACAGAACAATACCACAGGATAAAAAGTTTGTCAAGGGTTTGGTGTACACGAATTGGACTAGAATAGATAATTAAGCTCTGTTGAGAGAAAAAAGAGTACGTAAGAAAGAGGAATTGAGTACGAAGAGACTAGAATATTACTGCCTAGGGATTGACAACCTGACGGTTTTATGATAGAGTCTCACCAGGCTTCGAGCGGCGATCCTGTCGCACGCGGCTAAATCCCAGGCTCTGGCCGGGGAATCATCGATCGAATGAGGGAGGTACACCATGGGCGGAGGCTGCTAAAAACGGAATAAGCCACCATAACGGCCAGAAGGGTCGGTTTGGCCCTTCGACAGGAAACTCAATGCCAACGTGGGTTGAATCGCAGACTCAAGTCTCAAGGCCGAAGGCCGAGATCAAGATAACTCCAACTTCAACCAATCAGGAAGAAATGGAGTCTGCGGTAGCACGATCGCGGTCGTCCCGACCAACGAGTCGTCGCAAAACAACAACCCCCGGAGGCAGCATGGGTGGATCGTAGGGCTCTGTCCGGACAAACTCGCAAGGAGTCCCTGTCCGGCCATCCCACGCCACCCGTCTCTCTGACAGCGTTCCCGCCAACGGAAAAATGGCATGGACGCTGTTTTTCGTTCTATCAAAAATCCACCGGCTGCCGGTGGATTTCACGTATGCGTTATATCTTTGTCTCCTTCGACGACAGCCATGCCGCATTGAACAGTGTCCGCATTGTCTCCGCGATCGTCGCGCTTTCGAGGATGACGACCACCGGGCGAACGCTGTACGTCACGAACGTCACGAACGAGCCGTAGATGGAGATATTTCCGTGGAACTCTCCGAACGCATCCGTAAGTTCTCGAAACTGGACTCCCGCGCGAGGATTTTTCGGAGCGCCCCGGTGAAGGATTCTGAACGATTCCAGTTTTCCCCAGTCGTAGGTCGTCCGAGCCTTCTTGATCGTCTCCATGTCGAGGTTCGCATACACGTCGTCCACGTTCGTCACCTCGTCGAACCGCTTCGGCTTCACCTGCGCCACGTGGTCGAAGTACGCCGGGAGCGCCTCCTCGCCCTCGTACACCTTTACCGTCGGCTTGATCCCGCCCGAGATGAGGTGAAGCGTGCTCACCTGCTGCTCGATGTCCGAGAGCGTCGCGGCGAACTTCTGCTGCTCGCCCTTCAGATACGAGACGATGCGATGCGGATCCTCGGCGACGTACAGGCGCTTTTTTCCGGAGAGGGAAGAGCTCATCAGCCCGCGCTTCTGCAGGAGCTCGATGGCCTCGTACGCGGCGGTGCGCGAGATCTTTGCCTTCGCCGCGATGTGCTGGACCGTCGACGGCCCGAGCTCGAGGGTCGAGAGATAGACTTTGGATTCGCTTGGGAGGAGTCCGACGCGGGATAGGAGTTGTTCGATATCTTTTGGCATACTCGATGAAGTTCGAAGTCAGAAGCTCGAAGTTCGAAAAAAGATTGAAAGTAGAAAAGGTTGAAGGACTAAGAGTCGGAGGGGTTCAGGCCTTGGACGATACTCCCGAAGATTAGGGATAGCTCCGTGGCTTCTTGAAAAAGCGACAGACGCTCCTTGTTAAGCGTCGAGTCGTCCGTCACGTCGATAAGGTCCAGTCAGTACCTGCTTTCACTTGCTTCCTTTCTTGAAATTTTCATGCGCATCCCAAAGTCCTTCTTGCTGAGTGCGTCACAGGCTTCGATGTAATTTGCCCCGATGGATCCAGATGATCTCACCAGCTGCTTGGCATCCTCGATGGAAGAAATCGTCCGCGGAATTCGCCCGACAAACGACCTGACGGCCTTTGCAAACTTTGTCGTCCGAGCCGCCAGATCATAATTTTTCTTGATCTTTTGAGTGTTTCTATCTTTCATACCTTTCAACCTTCCAGTCTTTTTTCGAACTTCGAGCTTCTGACTTCGTACTTTCATCACGCTCCCTCTCCCGCCACTCTCAACACCTCATCGACCGTCGTCAGTCCCTCCAGGCATTTTAGCATCCCGTCCTGCTGCATCGTGCACATGCCTTGGGCCTTGGCGAGCTGGCGTACCTGGTACTCGTCGATCTTTTCGCTCATGGCGGCGCGTATGGCGTCGGTCATCGTGAGCAGCTCGTAGATTCCGACGCGGCCCTTGTAGCCGGAGTGGTTGCACACCTCGCACCCTTTGCCCTTGTAGAACTTCCATTGCTCCGGCGGAACGACGATCTCGCCCGAGTTCTCGGGGATCTCCTTGATGATTGCGGTGACCCGCGCCATCGTCTCCGCGTCGAGCGTCATTTCTTCCTTGCAGTCCTGGTGAATCTTACGGGTCAGGCGCTGTCCGATGATCGCGTTGAGCGCCGGGGAGAGGAGGAACGGCTTCACGCCCATGGAGATGAAGCGGGGGAGGGCGCCGGCGGCGTCGTTCGTGTGAAGCGTCGAAAGCATCATGTGGCCGGTGAGTGCCGCGTTGATGGCGGTCTCGGCGGTCTCGAGGTCGCGGATTTCACCGACCATCACGATATCCGGGTCCTGGCGGAGAATCGAGCGCAGGCCGCTTGCGAAGGTGTACTGCTTCGCATGGTCGATCTGCGATTGGTTGATTCCCGCGAGCTTGTACTCGACCGGATCCTCGAGCGTGATGATCTTTACGTCCTCGGTGTTGAGCTTGCGGAGGATGGCGTACAGCGTCGTGGTCTTTCCGGAGCCGGTCGGACCGGTGGTGATGATCATCCCGTGCGGCTTGTTGATCTCATGGACGAGCTTCTTCTCGACGAGCGGGCGGAAGCCGAGCGAGGCGAACTCGACGGCGATCGAGCCCGGGCGCAGGAGACGCATCACGACGGACTCGCCCCAGTTGGTCGGAATCGTGGAGACGCGGACGTCGGTGTCGCCTTCCTTCAGGAAGATGGTGAGGCGGCCGTCCTGCGGGCGCTCGGTGACGTTGATCTTGAGGCCGGAGATGAGCTTGATGCGCGCGATGATCTTCTTCCAAAAGTCGTGCGGAAGGGAGGCCACGTCCTGGAGTACGCCGTCGACGCGGAAGCTGATGCCCACGCGGTGCTCCTCGGCCTCGATGTGGATGTCGGACGTGCCGAACTGGATGGCGGCGGCCATGATGATGGTCATGATGTCCGTAACCGACGCCTTGTCGACCACGCGCTGGATATCGGCGTACGTCTTGAGCTCGCTCTGGAATCGGGCCAGCTCCGCGTCCGATACCTTCACGCCCTTCACGATCAGCTTGATCTTCGGAAGCACCTCGTACATCTTGATCCCGGCGCGCAGCGACTCCTCCGAAATCTGATAGATGCCGCCGTTGCCCTGGGTGCGCTCCGTGATCTGAAACACCAGCTCCTTCAGCTGCGGGTCGGCCGGGTTCACGGCGGCGATGCGGAACTCGGTCCCGGTGTACAGGAAGCAAATGGCCTTCAGTTTCTCGGCCTGCTCCTGCGGTACAAGCGCGATCGCTTCCGGACTCACGGGGAACCCCTTCAGATTCACGTATTGGATCCCCGCCGCCGCGGCCGTCTTCTTGGTCTGGTCCTCCTGCTCCCTCAGCCGGACCTCCTTCATCTTGTCATCAAACTTGTCCTGCACCGTCGCGTCCGACGCCGCGCGCGAGGCCGGTTTCGCGGCCGTCGACGACGAATGGATCAGGTCCTCGATGGATTGCGTGAGTTTTCCCATAACGCTTGGGATTATAACACAAAACCGTCCGGTTGAACCCGGACGGTCGCTGGGGACTACTTTCCTTTGAAAATCCGATGTGCCTTCGAGATTGTCTTTTTCACCGGGCTTACCGCATGCCCGTAGAACCTTACCCACGCCGCGTACTGGAACGTCGTCGTTGCTCCCGCGAAGGCGAAGATCAGGAGAAGCAGGACGAACGCGCCGAGGACGTTGGCGACGAGGAAGATCGAGGTGCTCGACGAGATGACGGCGACGGAGACGGCGAGGACGAAGGGGATCGAGAGGATGGAGACGAGCATGACGAACGCGCCCGAGGCGGCGATGACGCAGAGGAAGAGGATGAGACCGAGCTCGAAGGCAGCGAGCCAGTGCTTTTTGAAAATGATTACGGCGTGGTGGATGGCGTCGAGGGAGTGGGCGTTCGTCTTCGAGATATGGACCGAGGCGATCATGAAGAGCGCGGCGATGACGACGGTCAGCGGGAACGCGACGAGGAAGGTGAAGAACGCGATCCACGCGCTCGATCCGCGGGGCGCCTCGAGGATGAGGAGGAACGGGAGGGAGGAGAGCGCGATGAGAATGGCGTGGGCGGCCTTGTTGAGGACGTTCAGCGCGAGGAGGTGCCAGAAGGATTTCTTTCCGGCAGCCACGGCCTGCGCGTCGGTGACCGGCTTCGGTCCTACCGCGGAGAGCACGACGCCCTGGCTGACGACGGACACGGCGACCATGGCGAACGCGACGAGGATCATGGCCGTCATGATGGCGGTGGCCTGCGACGGGGCGACGCTCAGGCAGGTGCGGACGACGGTCCCGAACGTTCGCGTTCCCGTGAACGTTCCGCGGACGATTTCCCCGTACACGTCGCGTGCCACGGCCAGGCGGTGCCAGCCCTTCGCGGCCATCTCGCCGACGCCGCCCGTGGAGAGCAATGCCGCGAACAAACCAAAAACCCACAGGTTCCTTCGCTCCCTCGTGACGCGCAGCGCGTCGCCAAGAAGAGAGCGGTAGATCGATGTGGGTTTTTTGGCGGGCATAGTTCCTCCGAGTTATGCCTTCGCAAAGATGGCGTCGAACGCGTCCTTTTCAATGACCTCTTCCGCAAGGAGCTTTTCGGCGATCTTGTCGAGGTAGGCTTTTTCGTCTCGGATTATACCACGTGCCACCTCCATCGCGCCAACCACGAGCTTCGTGACCTCGGCGTCGATGGCCTCGGCGGTCTTCTCGGAGTAGTTGCGCGTCTCGCTGTAGTTCTTCCCAAGGAACGGCATCTCCTCGCGCTCGCCGAACGTGCGCGGGCCGAGGTCGCTCATACCGTAGCGGACGACGAGCTCGCGGGCCAGGCGGTTGCAACGCTTCAGGTCGTCGCTCGCTCCCGTCGTAATGTCTCCGAACGTCTCCTGTTCCGCGACGTATCCGCCAAGCGACATGGCCAGGTCGGCCAGGAACTGCTTGCGCTTGTGCATCGTGCGGTCCTCGCTCGGAAGCTTCATGGTGTATCCGCCGGCCGATCCGCGGCTAATGATGGAAACCTTGTGCACCGGGTCGGCGTCGGGGAGCATCTGGGCGACCAGGGCGTGCCCGGCCTCGTGGTAGCTCGTGACGCGCTTTTCCTCCGGATTCATGACGTGGCTCTTGCGCTCCGGCCCGAGCAGGACCTTCTCGATCGAGGTGAGCACGTCCTCGCCCGTCACCTCCTTTGCGTTGCGGCGTCCGGCGCGGATGGCCGCCTCGTTCATGAGGTTGCCGAGGTCGGCGCCCGAGAAGCCCACGGTTCGCTGCGCCACGCGGTGCAGGTCGACGTCCTTCGTCAGCGGCTTGTTTTTACCGTGGATGGTGAGGATCGCCTCGCGGTCCTTGATGTCCGGCAGGTCGAGCGTCACGCGGCGGTCGAAGCGGCCCGGGCGGAGCAGGGCGGGGTCGAGCACGTCGGGACGGTTGGTGGCGGCGATGATGATGATGCCGACGTTGGTCTCGAAGCCGTCCATCTCGGTGAGAATCTGGTTCAGCGTCTGCTCGCGCTCGTCATGCGATCCGCCGAGGCCGGATCCGCGCTGGCGGCCCACCGCGTCGATCTCGTCAATGAAGATGATGCACGGCGCGCTCTTCTTGGCCTTCGAGAACAAATCGCGCACGCGGCTTGCGCCGACGCCCACGAACATCTCGACGAATTCGGATCCGGAAATGTAGAAGAACGGCACGTCCGCCTCGCCGGCCACCGCGCGGGTGAGCAGCGTCTTTCCCGTTCCCGGCGGACCCATGAGCAGCACGCCCTTCGGGATCTTCGCGCCGAGGTCGGAGAACTTCTTCGGGTTCTTCAAAAACTCCACGATCTCGCCAAGCTCCTCCTTCGCCTCGAGCGCCCCGGCGACGTCCGCGAACTTGGTCTGCTGCTTCTTGTCGGTGATCTCCTTGGCGCCGCTTTGTCCGAACATCATCGCCTTGCTGTTCGCGCCCTGCATCTGCTTGAGCATGAACAAAAAGAAGATCGCGAGGAGGACGATCGGGAACAGCGTCGGAAGCAGGTAGTTCATGACGTAGGTCATGGCCGAGGCCTTTTTCACCTCGATGTTCGCGCCCTTCAGCTGGTCGGCCGTCACCCCGTACGTCCCAAGCAGCGTCTCCACGCTCCCACGCCCCTGCGTCGCGGCCTGCGCCTTCGACCCGTCCTTCATCTCCGCGACGATGGTGTCGCCCTCGATGGCGACCGTCTTCACGCTTCCGCCCTGGATCTTCTCGACCATCTGCCCGACGGTAATGTCCTCCGTCTTCGCCGTCTTCACCGAGTACGTGGAAAACACCGCGCCGACCAGAATGACGGCGAGGAGGGCGAAGATGATGTTCTTAGAGAGTGGTTTCATAGGGAAATCGTCGAGAATCAATGGAATTGAATCCTCCTACGCCAAGGCTTCGGAGGACAAGTATGGGCGTACTTTAGATGAATCGGGGGAGAAGGTCAATCGTTGCATATCAAAACGTCCCGCCAATCGGCGGGACGTTCTCAATCGACTCTCGATTACTCGGCTGCGACCTCCTTGTCCTCCTTAGCTTCAGCGGCGGAGGATTCCTTCTTCGTCTCGGCAACCGCCTCGGCGACGACCTCCGCGACCGGCGCCGCATCGACCTTCTCGCTCAGCGCTTTGAGCGAGAGGCCCAGGCGGTGTTCGTTCGGTTCGATGGAGATGATCTTGAAGTTCATCTTCTCTCCGGCCTTGGCAAGCGTGTTGACGTCGATGCCCGGGACGTTCGAGAGCTCGCTCACGTGCGCGAGGCCGTGGATTTCCGGGTCGAGCTCCACGAAGAAGCCGAATGGGTTGATCTTGAGCACCGTGCCCTCGACCGTGTCGCCCACCTTGTAGCGCTTCTGGATGTCGGACCACGGGTCCTTCACGAGTTTCTTCATGGAGAGGAAAATCTTGCTGCCCTCGATCCCGATGATCTCGGCCGACACCGTCGCGCCAATCTTCAGGATGTCGCGCGGGTGATCGATGCGCTGCCAGGCGATCTCGCTGATGTGGACCAATCCCTCGAGGCTGCCGAAGCGCACGAACGCGCCGAAGTCCGCGAGCGCGGTGACCTCTCCCTCGACGGTGTCGCCCACGCGGTACTGCGCGATGACGCTCTTCTGGCGATCCTCCCACACGCTCTTCTCGGAGACGATCAGCTTCTCGTCGCTCTCGTTGGCGTCGATCACCTTCACGGTGAACGAGGATCCGACGTAGCTCTTCAGCTTCTCGAAGATCTTGTTCTTGTCGCCGCCCGTGACGCGCGGGTAATGGTCCGGCGACAGCTGGCTGACCGGCAGGAAGCCCGTGACGTGGTTGACGCGTACGATGAGTCCGCCCTTGTTCGCCTCCGTGATCTTCACGTCGATGATCTTGCCCGAGGTAAACATCTCGCGAAGCTCCTCCCACGCGCGCTTCTGTCCGGCAAAGCGGAACGAAAGCTCCATCTCGCCGTTCTCGTTCTCGAGGTCGATGACGGTGGCTTCCACCGCGTCGCCCACGCCGAGTCCGTCGTAGTCCTTGTTCTCGGAGAAGATCTCGCGGCCGCGGATGACGCCGACGGTCATGCCGTCAATGTCGATGCGAACCTCGCGGCGGTCGGCCGAGATGATCTTTCCCTTCACCACGTCGCCCATCTTGGGAACGTTCAGGTACGTGCCGTCCTCCATCAGCTTCTGAAATTCCGTCTGTGCGACGGCCGTTGCGTCCGTGTCGGACATAAGTAGATTGCCGGCAGGCGGTCCGAGACGTCTCGGGCGGCCCGACGGGGCTATGAATAGAAGTGCGGGAAGTATAGGGGAAAGCGCCGTTTGTGGCAAGGTGCGTGGCCGTTGATTTGACGAAACAGCCTAAAATGGTTGCTTGAGCAAGCATAGAAGGGTTTTCATGTTCCTGCCGGAAGGGGTTTGTGGCTCGCCGCCACCGGGCGTTACTTTCTTTGTCGTCGGACAGAGAAAGTAACCAAAGAAAGCCGCTACCGCCCGGCCATCCGCTCCTACGCCAGGGCACGAAAAATTGGCTCGGCTGCGGAACTCGCTTCTCGCCTGCGGGCTCGTACGCTCAGACAATCCTCGCCCGTGCTGATGCACCCGCCAATTTTTCACGTCCTGGCTGGGTCGCTCCGGCAGGGCGGCGACCGGATGGAGGTCTTTTGTCTTATGTCGCGACGACCACCCCTCCTCCCTATGAGGAGGGGAAACGTTGAGGGAAGGAAAAAATACGGCGTCAGCCAAAAAACAATCCTCGCAACACCGCTCCGTCAGGAAAAAGAAAAAGTCCGCACCGTTGAGATGCGGACAGGCGGCTTACTTCTTGCCGTAGAACCGGTCGCGGTTCCTGACGAACTCCGCGACGAGTTTTTTTGCGTTCGGCCGGCGGGCGACCACGCGGGCGTAGCATTCCTCCTCGGTGCTGGCGGCGAGGAGGGCGGGGAGGCGGAGGCCGAGGAGGCGGCGGAGGTCCTGCGTCATCCCTTCGTTTCGGGACGAGTCCCCCCAGTCGAGGTAACCCAGCTCCTTCGCGGTCGCCGTCGGGTCGCCGTAGTCGTTCCCTCGCATGCACGCATATGCCTCCATCGCGTACCGATCGAACCGATCGCCGACGCGGGCGATTAGCTCCGCCTCGTCTTTCGTCGCGCCGTGCGGGACGTGGTCCTCGAACAGCAGGCTTCGGACGAACTCCACGATCTGGCCGTGAAGTCGCGGGTCGTTCCAGATCTCCTCCAGGGCTTCCGGGGGGACGCGGACCATCAGTCCGAGGTAGTCGGCGACCTGCCCGTAGAATTCCTCCTCGGCCTCCAGGCGTTCGCGCAGGGAGCGCACGAGGAGTTCCGGCGGAAGGTGCGCGCCGTACGTCTTTCCGATCTCCGCGCTCCAGGGGAGGTGGCCGCTCGCGACGAGGTCCTTGATCCGTTCCGGATGGCCTTCCAGGATCCACGCGACGGCGTGATCGCGGGTCGCCGTCTGCATGTCGGCGAGATGGCGGATGATCACGTCCGTCGGAAGTCTCGCCCTTCCGAACGCGAGGTCGAATTCCTCGGTGTCGAACCATCCCCAGTCCAGGCCGTTCTCGATCGCGAGAATCGTCTCGGGCGGATAGTCCTCGTATTCGTCGCCGACCGACTCGTCGTGGCCGAGGTACCTCAGGGCCGCCTCGTGCGTCAGAACGACCTGGCTGTCATTCCGGAGATCCTGGTCGATGAAATGCTCGCCGGGAGACGGTCCGTGCCCGTGCTTGGCCCGGGCGAGGAACTTCGCGTGCGCGAGCGTCTGCTTCCAGATATACTCTTTCGCGATCTCGCGCTGTCGCTCGGGAAGCGACCAGGAACGCTTGAGAGCGACGTCCGTGACCGCTTCCGCGACCCGTTCGAGGTCGAGTTCGCGGAGACGCGCCTGCGCCTTGAACGCGTCCGAGTGGGAGATCGCGCCCGGGGTCACGTCGGCGTTTCCGAGGGCGACCTTGAGGACGGCCGTCCAGATCCAGACGGCAAACAGGCTGTGCGCGTATTCCGGGAGGTTCCGTCCCTGGCGCTCGATCTCCGGCCGCACCGCGCGAATCCCGGTTTCCAGGATCGCCTCGTATGCGACGAGCTCGGAAGGGAACGACGCGTACAGCGCGCATTCCCTCGCGTCGAGGGTCGTCGCGTTCGCTTCCAGGTACGAGACGTAGATGGACGTGGATTCCAGGCCGTCGCAGATTCTTCTTCCGCGCCCAGCCCGCACGTTCCGTTCTTCCAGCCGGTCCACCGTGGCCCGGAGCTGCTCTCCTTCCTCGCGTCCCCGCTTCACGCAGGCCACGAGGAACAGGTAGGCCGGGCGGGTCCACACGGACGCGGCGTCCATGGGCGGATCGGACGGTACGCGCGCGCGGTATTCCTTGGCGGCCGTCGCGACGGCGTCTCGCATCGTCTGTTCGAACGCGGTCGCCGCGTTCTCGGCGGAGCCGTGGAGGAGGAGGAGGCCGACGTTCAGCCGCGCCTCCGTCTGCTCGGCGATCTTCTTCGCATCGATCAGCGTCTGCGCGGTTCGTTCGCGCCGCTTTCCCACCGCGTCGATGACGAGCGCGGCGGCGTCGGCGAGAACGTGGCGGATCGGGAGGCCCGACCAGCGCACGGCGCCGAAGTGGGTCGTCGCGAGCTCGCCGGCATGGCGGGACTCGAGGATCACGATCATCTGTCCGATCGGAGAGAGCGCGGCGGGAACGTCCACCGGACGCTCTGCCAGAACGAGGGCGGTCGATTCCATGCGTGCTTCCTTTGGTGTGAGGTTCTACGGCGGGTCGTTCGATAACGACATGCCGAGAAAACCCTCGAGGCGCAGGCGAGTGCGCCTCGAGAAAAAAGATCGGCCCGACCCAGAGGGGGTGGGCCGAAGGCGAAGCCTAGGCGTCGTCGGCGGACCCGACGTTGCTCGAGGGCAGGCCGGCCGCCTCGCGCTTCTCGGCCAGGTCGCGCTGCGCCTTGAACAGGTGCGCCGCGGTGACGAGGGTGAGGATGTCCGGGTCCAGCGTGCGCAGCCGCTCCTCCGCTTCGTCCGGATCGAGGCCGACGAGGATCCAGTTGTCGCGCAGCCGGCCGTCGACGTGCTCGTGGTCGCGCTCGTCGTCCGCGCCGTCCTCGTCATCGTGCGAGATGTCCCGTTCCGCCGACCTCGGGTTCATCACGGCGACGGCGACGACCAGCAGGTCGTGGAGCGTGTAGTCGCCGAGCTCCTGTTCGAGGATCTCGTCGTAGTCGGAACGCTCGTGCAGCTGGAGCGCGAGTCCTCGGATGACCGCGGCGGCGACCGCAACGCGATCGTCTCTCGTGTCCGCGTCGGACCGACTGGCCTCGCACTGGGTACGGATCGAGAGCAGGATCGCCTCGGGCGAGGCCAGCCAGGAAAGGCAGCTCGGCCGGTCGCCCCAGGCCACGAGCATCGACGCCTGGTCGGCCATGGCGATGTGCTCCTGGAGCTGTCCCTTCGTCAGCTCATCGTTGCCAATGGCGCCGATGACGTTGTCCACGACCTTGGAACCGAGCGCGACCGCGCTTCGGAGCGCGATCGCCGTGTTCTCCTTCACCCAGAGGGTGATGGCCTGGCCGTTGGGAAGCTTGCGAAAGGCATCGTTCTCGAGCTTGTGAAGCTCGTCGGCGTAGTCGTGACTCATGGGCAGTCTCCTAGTGCGTGGGTTGGTTGAACGGGTAGAGGAGCGGGCGAATCTCTCGATCCGTCCGCAGCAGGGAAAGGTGGCCGGCGACGAGCACGGTCCACGCCTGGCCGTCCGGGCCGAGGGCGAGGGCCTCGTCGATGAACGCGCGGAGGGCAGCGTCCTCCGTGTCGATCGCGCACTGGGTGGTAATTCCCCGGTGCGCCATGATCACGACGATGGCGAGTCGCCGAATGACCGGGAGTTCGCGGGCCTTCAGCAGTATGTCGAGCTCGTCGAGAGAAAGGGACGCGGTGGCGATGTGGCTCACGGCCGCGGCGAAGACGGCCGGGTCCATGACGAATCCCTCGAGGATTTCGTCGTGGACGGCCTGGCTGGCAGCGCCGAGAGCGATGAGCTGACGGGCCTGGGATGGGCGGCTGTCCGTGGCTTCGCCTTCCTCCGTCTGGCGGACGAAGGTGAAGTAGGCGCTGGAAACGCTGGTTTTACGAAACAAATGCATTACGTGCTCTCCAAGAGCGGGTGGTTGAGAAGGAACGTCGGAGAGGAACCATAGGCGTTTTGGGGATATTTGTCAACCGCGGGGCCGAGACGACCACCCATGACCCCTCCTCCCTCTGAGGAGGGGAAACGTAGGGAAAGGGAAACGGGTAATAAAAAACGACCCGTTGGAGGGTCGAGGGGTCAGCGGTCGGCTGGGACGAGCAGGACGTACAGATCGCCTGCGGTTCCGTCGTTTTCGCCGGGTTCGCCACGCTTGGGGAGGCGGGCCCAGGGCGTTTTGCCGGCGTTTGGCGGAAGGAACAGCAGGTCGAATTCGTCGGGAAGGCCGGCGGGCGCGTCGATGGCACCTCCGTTGGCGAGCGTGTCCATTGGGACATGGGCGATGATGACGCGGTCATTGCCGTCGCGTGACTGTTTCGGCGCGCGGGGGAGGAGCCGAGCCATTGCCCGCTGTCCCTGCGGCGTGGCGAGCAGGTCCCCAAGTCCCTGGGGGGCGCGGTTCCGGCGATCGTACAGGTATCGATTCCGGCTGTTGGATAGCGTCTCGTACGCCGTCCTGGCCTCCGCGAACCGTCGGTTTCGCTCATCGGTCGCCTCGGTAGGCTCGACGACTTTCGCGAACCGGTCCGGATGCAGCGTCGCAACCTTCTTGCGGTACGCATTTCTGATTTCCACGGCCGTCGCGTCCTCCGCGATGCCGAGCAGCTGATAATACGTCATGTCGGCTCCTGGGCTGGATGTGTGCTGTCGGACGGGAAGCGTAGGCGAAAATCGTCCGGCTGTCAACACTCATCCATCCGTTACAATACGTTACATATGTGTAATAAGTAACTAATTCGTTATTCGCAACAGGCCCGTGGGCCGAAAAAAAAGACCGCGACGTTAGTTCGCGGGGGAGGGAGAGGAGGCCGGGGCCTTGGCGACGATCGCGGCGCAGACCTCGGGGCCGAAGGCGTCGAAGGCCAGGATCTCCTTCTTGTTGAGGGGTCGGTCCTGGCGGAGGTAGTCGATGGACTTGAAGGCCGGCTCGCCGGTCTTCGGATCGGTTCCGTTCGGAACCTGGCGGGAGCGCCCGGTCCGGACGAACCAGACGAGCACCGTGCCGCGCATTCCGACGACGCGCCCGTCGAGGAACGCTTCAGTTTCCGCCGAGAGGACGACCGGTTCGGCAACCTTGTCGGTGCCGGCCTCTTCGCGGCGCGCGAGGCAGCTGTTCTCGTCGACGTAGAACGGCATTTCCGCCCCGACATTTTCGCCGACGCAGCGAAGGTAGGCCGCGCGGGTGACGTCGTGGCGCATGCCGTAGAGCCCGTTGATCTTGTTGAGAACGACGGCCCAGGGCTTCCCGACCATCCCGTGAAGACGGTGGAGGACGGGCCGGACGTCGACGCGCTCAAGTCCGCGCTCGCGGGGCTTGGATACGGTCTGGTCGGTGGCGGGCGCGGGCGACGTGGGGTGTGTCTGAGTGTTCACTCGTTACTCCTTGCCAGTTGATGGCCGCGGAAGTGTACCCGTTCGTTCGCCTTTTGTCAACGAATGGGCTATCCTATGCGCATATGACCCATCCAAACCAAGCCGTTCTCGACGAGTTCCAGTTTGCCATCGACCACCTTGTCGCCACCGTCCCTGCCGACGTCAAAGCCCGCGCGCAGAAGGCGCACGACGACCTTCTCGCCAATCCCGAGGCGACCGAGCTCGACGTGGAGAATGCGATGTACGCGACCGGCCGCGAGGAATATCCGCACCGACACGCGTTCAAGGACATGACCAGCGGATCCGTCGAGGCGCGGCGCGTCGAGATCGTTCTCGAGCACGTGGAGCCGAACGT
>CAIMOJ010000050.1 GCA_903843045.1 Candidatus Uhrbacteria bacterium | reverse complement strand
TTACTTTCTTTTCCGCCCAAAAGAAAGTAACGCTCCGTGGGTGGCGACCCACAAAAAACTACTTCAACAATCCAAACTTCCGCAGCGCGGTTTCCAGAATCTTTCGCTTATACTCCCACGACCGCTCGACCATCTCCTCCGGGGTGCCCCACCAGACCCTGGAGAATTCCTGGGCGTGGGACGTGAGGTTGAAGTGGACGTCCGGCTCTACCTTGGCGAGGAAGAAATGCTGTTCCTGGCCGACGTAGCCGTCGAGTTCCTTGTGGCTGACGAACCACTGCTTGATGTGCTCGGGCCAGACGTACCGCATCGGTTCCGCGATGCGGTCGACAATCTCGTACTGCGAGTGCGTGAGGCCGATCTCCTCGCTCAGCTCCCGTCGCGCCGCCTGCTCGGGCGACTCGCCCTCGTCGATTCCGCCCTGGACGGTCTGGATCGCGTCCGGAAGGTCCGCGCGCTCACATAACAAAATCTTTCCGTTTCCGTCCGTGACGATGATTGCCGCGTTTGGTCGGTACATTGACATATTTCGAAAGAGAGTGTACCGTTTCGACGCCCTACGGGCAAGGAGTCATTTTGAACCCAGCGACAGGAAGTCACACGACCATGCCGGCTCGCGCGTCGATGCGCGTCGAACGAACGTTCCAGGTGCGCGGCGGCAACGTCGTCACGCTCACGGTGAAGGTGGTCCGCGAGGGAGCCTCGTGGATCGCGTGCGAGGATGTGCGCGGACTGGTGGACGGCAAGAAGGCGTACGCTATCCGGAAGGGCGCGACGCTCGTCCGCAGGCAGGATCTCGATCGCGACGGGCGTCCGTTCGTCATGGTCTTCAACGACGGGATCCACGACGCGCTGCGGTCCCAGGGGCTGCATGTGCCCGACGGGTACGACGCGGAGGACGAGTCCGTTGCCATGCACCGCGAATCGCTCGCGTTCGCGCTCCAGGGAATCTGGTACATGAGCCGCGTTCCAACGGCGCTGCAGCTTGGCGAGTACGCCGACGCGGTGGCATCGGTCGGCGTTCCGCTCGCGCGGGCGCGCGACGAAGACAAGGTTCGTGCCGGCAGCCAGGCGCGCCGCGCGGCGAACCTGAACGACAGCCTCGGCCGTCCCAACCGGCATTCTCGAAGCCCCATCGTCTGGTCCGCCGACCGCGCGCTCAGTAGGCGCACGGCCACGACGCGTCGCATCCGGCCGCGGGTCGCATGGAAGAACTGGGAGCTGGTGGCGCTTGCCGACGAGGTGTGGAACGCCAAGAGACACTTCGAGGGCGAGGTCGCCCAGGCGCTTCGCTGGTGGGACCCGACCGTCGGTATCCTTACCGCGGACGTCGCCGGCCGCATGGCGACGCGACTCGAGAAGCTTGCGGGCAGCCTGCGGAGCGTCTCCATCGCGCCGTACAGCCGCCGCGGGTTCCCGCGCATCGCCGCGGACCTCGACCTCGCGGTCATCATGCTCCGCGCCGGCAACTATGCGGGCGCGCGGAAGATGCTCGATCGCTGCCGCCGCGCGTTCGTCCTCATGGACGCGCGCCGAACGCTCGAGGAGGCGCGCACCGTCGCGTCCCGCGTGGCCAAGGCACGCATCGTCCTCTCGAAGGCCGACGTGGGCGCGCTCGTGGACACGATCGACCGCGTTGAGGCGACGCTTGTCGTCGATGGCCTTCCGATTGACGGCGATTTCGTCAACCCTGTGTCAGCCCGCGTGATCGCGGACCTTGCCCGGGCGCGCGCCGCCGCGCTCGGAATCGAATACCGCGCGAGGGAAGTACACGTCGCGCTCGGGGCCGCCGCGGCTCCGCTCTGATCGTCCGTCTGGTCCGGCGCGCCTCGCTCCGGACCTTTTTCTTTGCTACCATGGAGGGACTATGAGACCAAAGCCATCCCACGTGCTGCCGCCCGATTCGGGTCCCGAGTTCGAAGCCCGCCGCGCCGCGCTTCTCGCCGAGGAAGAGGCGCGTCGACTGCGCGACCTTGCCGCCGCGGAACGCGAGTCCGCCGGAGTCGATCCCGACGGTCCGATCGACGAGCGGCCGTTCGACATCAGCAAGGAGCTCGGCGGCGTCGATCGTCGGAAAAAGGAATTCCGCGTCCCGAGGACTCCGGGAAAACGCTAGCCTTCGGCCCATCCCGGGCCGATTTTTTTATCGTCTGGAACGTGGTATCCTCCATCCGTTGCAATGCGTGGCAATTTGTAAGATGGGTAGCTCATACGTTATTCGCAGAAGCAATTCGTTGCTATGAAAGAATTCGTCCTCCAAAACCGCTTCGATCCCGCCCATTGCAAGATTGACTATCGCAAGGAACTCAACGAGGAGCAGGTCGAGGTCGTGCTGAACGGCGACGGCCCGTGCCTCGTGCTCGCCGGCGCCGGGTCGGGGAAGACGCGGACGATCACGTACCGCGTCGCGTATCTCATCGAGAACGGCGTCTCGCCGGAGAACATCCTGCTTCTGACCTTCACGAACAAGGCAGCCAAGGAAATGCTCGGTCGCGTCGAGGGGTTGCTTTGCGCGAATCCGCGGGGGATGTGGGGAGGAACGTTCCACTCCGTCGCCAACCGTCTCCTCCGGTCGTACGCCCCGTACGTCGGGCACACGCCGAACTTCACGATCATGGACGAGGAGGACGCGCGCGATCTCATCAAGTCGTGCGTGAAGGAGCTTGCCGTGGACACGACCGCGCGAAAGTTCCCGTCGCCGGCGAACCTGCACAACGTCATCTCGTACGCGATGAACGCGAGCATTTCCGTCCGCGAGTCGACGCTCAAGAAGCATCCGAACTTCCGCGACTTCGTTCCGACCATCGAGCGCATTGCCGAGCTGTACGAGGCGCGCAAGTCGCAGTCGGACATCGTGGACTTCGACGACCTGCTACTGCTCGTCCGCAAGCTGCTGTACGAGAATCCCGTCGTGCGCGATCGTCTCGCCACGCAGTTCCAGTACATCCTCGTGGATGAGTTCCAGGACACGAACACGATCCAGGCAGACATCGTGCGCCAGCTCGCGAGCGTGCATAACAACGTCCTCGTGGTCGGCGACGACGCGCAGAGCATCTACTCGTTTCGCGCGGCCCAGATTCGCAACATCCTTCAGTTTCCGCAGACGTATCCGGGAGCGAAGACCTTCCGGCTGGTTACCAACTACCGGTCGAGCCCGGAGATTTTGTCGCTCGCGAACGCGGTGATCGCGCAGAACCGCGACCAGTTCAAGAAGGATTTGCGCGCCGTCCGCCCTCCGTTCGAGAAGCCGAGCCTCGTGCCGGCCGCGAACCAGTTCCAGGAGGCGCAGTACATCGCCGAGCAGATCCTCATTCTCCGCGCCGACGGGACGGAGCTCCGTGACATGGCCGTCCTGTTCCGCGGCTCGTTCCAGAGCCAGGCGCTCGAGTTCGAGCTGGCCAAGCGCGACATCCCGTACGATTTTCGCGGCGGCATGAAGTTCTTCCAGCGCGCCCACGTGAAGGACGTCGTCTCCCACCTCCGCATCGTCGCGAACCCGAAGGACGAGCTTGCCTGGGCCCGCGTGCTCGGTATGCAGCCGGGAATCGGCGACGTGACGGCGCGCAAGATCGTCGAGAAGCTCCAGGTCGATCCGAACCCGACCGTCGCGGGCAAGGCGGGAATCGCGCTCGCCTCCGTCAAGAAGACCGTCGCCGCGATGAGCCAGTATACGAAGCCGTCGCACATGATCCGCGCGGTGATCGCAAGCGGATACCGCGACTATCTCGAGGCCGAGTATCCCGACTTCATGGACCGACTCGACGACCTCGAGCAGTTCGCATTGTTCGCCGAGCCGTACGAGGCCGTCTCGACGTTCCTCGAGGAAGTGACGTTAACGGAAGACTACGGGGCGGGGAAGTCGAACGGCACCGACGACCGCGAGCGGCTCGTCCTCTCCACGATCCACCAGGCGAAGGGCCTCGAGTGGGACGCGGTGTTCGTCATGGGCCTCGTCGACGGCAAGTTCCCGCACCAGCGCTCGCTCGGCGAGGAAGGCGGCCTCGAGGAAGAACGCCGCCTGTTCTACGTCGCCGCGACGCGCGCGAGGAAGCATCTTTTCCTGACCTATCCGATCTCCTCGGGTGATGATACCCTTATGTTCGGACAGCCCAGCCAGTTCGTTCAGGAACTGCCGGACGGCCTGGTCGAGGAGGTGCGATTGCGCGCGTCGACGTTTGGATCGTCGAACTTCGGAGCAAAGAAACCATTCCACTACGCGGCCCCGGACGACGACGGTCCGACGATCGTGCTCGACAGCCTCGGAGAAAAGAAACCGATGAAGCCGATGGTCGGTGGATTCTTGCGGAACGTTGAGGACTTATAACCTGAATTCCTATGAACTACTCCGAAGAATCCCTGAAACTCCACCGCGAGAAGCGCGGGAAGCTCGAGCTTGCCTCGACCGTGCCGCTTGCGACGCGCGATGACCTTGCGACGGCGTACACGCCGGGCGTCGCGGCCGTTTGTCTCGCGATCGCGGGGGACAAGTCGCTCGCGCGCGAGCTGACGATCAAGGGGCGGTTCGTCGCGGTCGTGACGGACGGGTCCGCCGTTCTCGGGCTTGGCAACATCGGGCCGGAAGCCGGGATGCCGGTGATGGAAGGGAAGGCGATCCTGTTCAAGCGGTTCTCGGGACTCGACGCGTTTCCGATCTGTCTGGCGACGCAGGATACGGAGGAGATCATCGCGACGATCCGGAACATTGCGCCGGGATTCGGGGCGATTCATTTGGAGGACATCGCGGCGCCGAAGTGCTTTGAGATTGAGAAGAGGCTGGCCGCGGAGCTGGACATTCCGGTGATGCACGACGACCAGCATGGGACGGCGGTGGTGATTCTCGCGGGCGTTCTGAACGCGCTGAAGGTCGTGGGGAAGTCGATCGAGACCGCGAAGATCGTCATCTCGGGCGTGGGCGCGGCCGGCGTCGCGTCGGCGAATCTGTTGTTGGAGGCGGGAGCGAAAAATCTGACGATGTGCGACTCGAAGGGGATCATCGCGGTCGGGCGCGACGGGATGAACGCGCAGAAGGACGAGCTCGCGCGGCGGATCAATCCGGACGGACGGCTCGGCTCGATTGCCGACGCGCTCGTCGGGGCGGACGTGTTCCTTGGCGTCAGCGCGCCGGGGATCGTCTCGGAGGAAATGGTTCGCTCGATGGCCCCGGGCGCGATCGTGTTCGCCATGGCGAATCCGGTCCCAGAGGTGACGCCCGAGGTCGCCAAGGCCGGCGGCGCGGCCGTAATCGCCACGGGACGCTCCGACTATCCGAACCAGGTGAACAACGTGCTCGCGTACCCCGGCCTGTTCCTCGGCGTCCTTGAGGGAAGGATCCCGACGTTCACCACGGCCATGTTCCTCGCCGCCGCGCGCGCCCTCGCCGCCACCGTCGAAACCCCGACCGCCGACCGCATCCTCCCGTCGCTCTTCGACGTCGATTCCGCGCGGATCGTGGCGGAGGCGGTGAAGGGTTGAACGGTGGATACGAACCTGCGAATTGGCTACGTAACTACTAATCAACGAATAGCTGCAAATTTGTAGTTTCGTAGCCAATTCGTAGATTTGTATCCCCCTCCCCCCTATGCAATACCGTTCCCAATTCCACGCCCGCCGCCGTTCCCCGCGCGTCACCGGGACGGTTGTCGTCATCGCGCTGATCATCGTCGCGATCGCGGGGCTGTTCGCGTGCGGAATCTGGTGGTTCCGGTTCCGGCCGAAACCGTCGACGGATGTCGCCGTCGCGAACACGATCGCGAACGTGATGTCGCCGACGGCGGTCTCTGCCGCCGACCTGGCCGCATCCACGTCCGGGGCGGCCCGCGAGGCGACGCTGCGCGACGTGTCGGGCGGATCCGCGACGGGGACGGCGATCCGCGAGACCGTGGACGGGCAGCTGCTTTTGAAGACCAAGGCATCGTCCCTCCCGCCGATCGACCCGGAAAAGGAATCCTACGAGGGATGGCTCGTTCGTCAGGTTCCGTACGATTTTGTCTCCGTCGGATCATTCGTCGGAAACGAGGACGGAACCTGGGGGCTCGAATGGGCCAGCGCGGCGGGGAAGTACGACGGGTATGTTCGAGTCGTGGTGACCAGGGAGCCGAAGGACGGGAACCCGGACCCGTCCGGGCATGTGCTGGAAGGGGAATTCAAATAGAACCGGAACCGTATGCGCCGACCCTCCTGGTCCACAATCTTCGTCTTCGCCACGATCGCCGTCATGCTCGTTGCCATCAATGCGCGGCCGTCGTTTCCGGACGCGGACTCGTTTTATCACGCCAAGATGGCACTCATGATACGGGACCATGGGTTCATTCACTCGTTTCCATGGCTGCAGGAAACGACCTGGAGCGACCAGTACGTGGATGTGCATCTGCTCTATCACGTTTTGCTGATCCCGTTCGTGACGCTGTTCGATCCGATCGTTGGGATGAAGGAATCGGCCGTTGTATTCGGGTTGCTGGCGTTTTATGCGATTTATCGATTTTTAAAATCGATCGGCTCCCCGTATCCGGAATGGCTGACGTTTGCCACCGCGTTCTCATTCGACTTTCTGCAAAGGGTATCCATGCCGCGAGCGCCGTCCCTTTCCGTCGTTTTCCTATTGTTCTGCATCTGGGCGATGCTGACATCTCGCCGCAAGACGCTGGTTGTCGCGGTGGCGGCCTTCGTCTGGCTCTATCACGGCTGGCCGATCGTTCTCGTGGCATATTTCTGTTTCGTGATCGCGGATGCGGCCGCGCGTCGCGTTGCGCGGCCGGGCAAGGACGACCCCGTTGCGCGGTACGACGCTCTGAGGACGGGCGTTGCGCTCGCCGTCGGGATCGCGGCCGGTCTCGTCGTCAGCCCGTATTTCCCGACGAACGTCCTTTCGAGCGTCGCGGACAGCGTGAAAATCGGGATCGACGGTTCCCATGAGATCCCCGCCGGCGTAGAATGGAAGGCCGGAAGCTGGGTCCTGCTCGTGCTTGTGAACATGCCGGTCCTCATCTGCGCGTTTGTCGGCACGGCGCTCCTCCTTCCCGCAAAAGCGTCCTCGCTCCTCGACCGCTCGCCGGCTCGCGTTCGTTCGGCGCTCACGCTCACGCTCTACGCGACGTTCTTTTTCGTCTTCGCGCTGAGGTCGATGCGATATGCGGAGTACTTCGTTCCGCTCGTCATTCTGTCCGCCGGCGCGATCCTGTCAATGGTCTGGCCGTACTTGCGGCAGGGGATCGTTCCGTTGAAAAAAGATCTGCGCGGCCATCAAGCGGCCTCGCGCTTCCGATGGCAGTCACACGCGGTCGTCGCGGCCGTCCTGCTGTCCGTCGGGGCGATGCTGTTCATCCGTGGCGTCAATCACTCCATTGAGAAGGGCGGCGTGTTCACCGAGGCGCGTTACCGCGGAAGCGCGGACTGGCTCCGGTCGAACCTCCCGCCTGGCGCGATCGTCTTCAATACGCAATGGGACTCATCGATGATGTACTTCTACCTGGATGACGCACAGTACCTTCTCGTCGGACTGGATCCGCGTCTCATGTATGAGAATGACAGCGAGAAGTATCGCGTCTGGTATGCGCTGTGCAATGGCGACGACAAGGAGGTGGAAAAAATCCGCTCGGTCTTTCACGCGTCGGCCATCCTGATCGATCGTCGCAACCCCTCTCCGATCGGCGGTAACGCGGAGGAGTCCGGACAGTATGAGAAGGCGTACGAGGACGAGTGGTCGCAGATTTACACTCCAATTTCAACGCTATGAAGGTGCTGATGGTCATTCCCGCGTATAACGAGGAGCTGGTGATCGAGAACAGCCTGCGTCAGTCCGTCGCGGCGTTTGACGGCTTGCTGAAGGACTACGACTGGATGATTTTGGTTGCGGACAACGGGTCCGTTGACCGGACGTGCGAGATCGTCCGGTCCGTCGCCTGCGACCATTCCCGCGTCGGATTGTTTCCTCTCGAGAAAAAAGGGAAGGGGCTCGCGATCCGAGAGGCATGGAAATCACGGGATGCCGACGTGTATGCGTTCATGGACGCGGATCTGGCGACCGATCTGCGGGACGTCCCCGCGCTCATCGACGGGGCGACGCGACGCGGGGTTGCGGCGGGGTCCAGGTTTCATCGCGATTCCGTCGTGAGGCGGTCGTTGTCCCGCCGAATCGTCTCGCGGGTGTATCGGCTGATCGCGCGCGTCCTGGTTTCAATCTCCGCGCAGGACCTGCAATGCGGATTCAAGGCGGTCCGGCGAGACGCGGCGCACATTCTTTTTCCCCTCTGGACGCACGAAGGATTCTTTTTCGACACGGAGATTCTTGCCCATGCCGAGCGTTGCGGGTTCGTCGTGGCGAACATTCCCGTGCGCTGGGAGGAAGGACGCGACGCGAGGAGGAAGACGTCGGTGAAAATTTTTGCAACCGCCTGGGATAACTTCAAGCATCTCTGGATTTTGCGCGGGAAGCTGAGGGACGCAAGGAAGATGTGATATACTTGCGTCGAATATGCGCCCGTTTCATCAAAGGCTAGCCGCCGTAATTTTCCTTGCCGCCAGTTCGTTTTTTGCGTCGGCGCACCCGTCCTTCGCGTTCGGCCTCTCCCCGCCGGAGGTCACGGTTTCCCGGACGCTGTCCTCCTCTTCCTCCGTCCGCGAGACGGTCGGGCTTCAGCGCGGGGACGGCGAAGTCGGCGCGCTGGTCTTCGGGGTCGGATTTCACGGGGAATGCGGCGGGTGCGTCACGGGAGAGAATACGATCGTGATGGGGCCGGACCAAGACGCGGTGGAATACGAGTTCGTCGTCTCGCCTGGCGCGGACATTGAGACGGGTGATTACCGGCAGTACATCGCGTTTCTGCTGACGGACGTTTCCGGTTCCGGCGACGGGTCCGGCAACGCCGTCCAACGCGGCGTAACGGCGACGGTTAGGTTTTCCGTCAGGGGGCGGTCGTCCGGAGGGGGAAACCCGACGGGCGGCGGCGGAGGTGGAATCACACAGGAACCGACCCCGTCGACGCCAACGACCACTCCGACGACTCCGTCGACGAACACCACCACCACGGATGGCACCGGCGGATCCATTGCGCAGATTCCCGCGGACACCGGTTCGTCCGGATCGTCCGGATCGTTCGGCAGCGACACGGGTTTCACGGAGACGACGGGAACGCCGTCCGTGCCGCAGGCTCCCGTCGCTATCCCGCCTCTCGTTCCCGCGGGGCCGACAGGCTCGTCATCGCAGGAAGGAGCGCCTGCCTCCGGCGCGGCATGCGATAACGCTGGGTCTTCGCTCGACCGGAACGGTGACGGATCCCAGGACTCGGCCGACGTCGCGGCTCTCATGAACGAGTATCTTGGCGCGACCTGCGCGCGGACGTGCGACCTGAACGCGGATTGCGCGTTCACCCTGCTGGACATCGCGGCGGCCGCCGAGCTCATTGGCGCCCCGAAGGACGCGGCACCGGCCGTTCCTCCCGTGATGCCCGGCCCGGCGCTTGCGACCGAGCGGGAAACCTTCTACTTCGAGGAGGGAAGCGCCGTTGGCAAATACGAGTTCGTGCTCGCGGCCGACGAGAAGACGCCCGACGATCTCGTGACGTTCTATCTCCTTGCCGACACGGGACCGTCCGGCGTCCGCGCGGCCGACGTCACGTTCCGGTACGACACGGACGTCCTCGATCTCATTGGCGTCAGCACGCTCGGGTCCATCTTCCCGTACGTTCGAGGGGAATACGGAAAGGCGGGCGCGGGATCGATCCGCTTCATTGGCGCGTCGGACGTCGCGTTCTCCGGGACGCGCGGATATGTCGCCGCGTTCCAGTTCCGTCCGAAGCGGGAGACAACGACCTCGCTGGCGTTCGGAGTCGTGGACGCGGTAAGCGGACAGATGCGGGTATCGGACGCGATTCGGACGGAAGACCTCCTCGGTCGCTTCCTCGTTGCGGCCAGCGTTCCTGCCGCACCGGAACAGGTATCTCTGACGGCGGTCTGCCCGTGTCTGACGAAGAAAAAATTCCCGATCTGCCTGATGCTTGCCCTCTCGTTTCTTCTCGCCGTCATCGCCATCGTCGCGCTCGCGTTCTCGCGAGGAAGGTACGAGGAGGAAACCGAATCGATCGCTCACCCTGAAATTGATCGCGTATGACATTCCGCCTCCCGCTCCTTTCCGTCCTCGTTTTGCTGGGCATGTTCGTGCTGGTCCCGTCATCGTCCGCCGGGCAGACGATCGGCCTCTCTCCCGGAGAGATGAACCTGGTCGTGTATCGCGGCGACACGCTGACGGAGGAAATTATGATTTCGCGTCAGGACAGCGAGGGGGAGTCGGTCTTTCATGTCTCCGAACTGACGAAGTCCGCGGCAATCGATATCGGCGGCATAACGAGCGTGACCATTCCGGACGGCGAGCACGTTGCCCCGTTTCGCTTTACGGTCAGCTCCTCGGACCTGTCCGTGGGGCAATATGACGAAGTGATTCAGTTTATCCTCGACCCACCCGGTGGCCAGGTCGCCAGTGGCCAACAGGTGATCGCGGGGCTCATGTTTCAGGCGCACCTGTCCGTCCAGGATCGTCCGGGATCGAACGTGGTCCTGAGCGTCGCCGATTACCCGACGCTGATGAAGGACATTTCCGTTCGCGTGCCGCGGGTGACCCAGTCGTCCCTTCGAAACGGCCGTCGCCTTCACGTGGCATGGGACCTGGTCAATGCGGGTCAAAATCCGATCGAAGGGGTCGAGAGTCACGTGGTTGTGTCAAAGGACGGGGTGCCGGTGAATGCCCAGACATATCTTCTCTCCGACGACGTTCCCGTTGGCGGGGCCGGCGTGCAATCCTATGACTTCGACCTGTCGGAATCCTTCCCGTCGGGAAAATATACGGCGGAGGTTTCCGTGGGCGGCGTGACAAAGGACGTCTCGTTCTGGGCGTTGCAGCCGACGCTTCGAAAGCGGCTCGTCGCGCTGTTGTCGGGGGCGCTTGCCGCCGTCATCCTGGCCGCGTTCGGCAGCACGCTTCGGCGGCGCCGTGCGCTAAAACGGAGAGATAACCAACCCGAGGATGTTTTCTCGCGGGACGGGGCCGAAGTGCCTTGAGTCGCCGCTCTCCCGGCGGTTGTCGCCCATGACGAAGTACTCGTTCGGACCGAGGACCGGGTAGTCCCCGGGCTCGTGGTTCCAGGTCTGCGTGATCGATCCTGGCTTCAGGTACGTCTCGTTTAGGCGGATCAGGTTTCCCCGGCTGTCCGTGACAGAGACCTCGTTCTCGTGAATGTGCACGGTTTCTCCCGGAAGTCCGACGATGCGCTTGATGAGGAGCGACTCGCCGTTCGGAGCCTTGCACTGAATGATCTGTCCGCGCTTCGGCGTGGAAAGCAGCAGGGCAAATTTATTAATGTAAAAAGTCTGGCTGTCCAGATACGTGCTCTCCATGGAGACGCCGTTCACGCGTCCCGTCTCGATCAGGAACGTTCTCACGAACAGGATGATCAGGACGGCGCACGATACGAGCCGGAATGTTTTCCACAGGTAAGAGAGCAGCATATATTGGAACCATGATATACTATTCGCACGTTTCTTTCTAGCTATGCAAAATTTTTTCTTGGGAATGCGCGCCGTGCTTGGCGCGTCGTGGGACACGCTGAGGCGGATCGGCGATTACCCGCTGTTCTGGGGATTCGCGGTCGGCTTCCTTGTCTCCACGATCGCACACGCGTTTCTGATGACGGACAAGCCGCGTCAGATATCCACCGTCTTGTTCGAAGACAAATCGAAGGCGTTCGAGAAGCTGTACCCGCGCAGGGAAGACGGTTCCTTCTCAAGGTCGTACTCGGACTATTCCAAGATGGCCGATCGAACCAAGACAAGCGTCCTTCTCGCCATTTTTATTACGACGATCCTTATTCTTATCGTGGTGCTCACAAAATAGGTATGCCAAAGACTCGCTCCTTGCTGAAAAATAGCGTCGTGGCGTCGTTCGCATGCGCCATGGCCCTGCTGGTCGCGCATCCCGCGCTTGCTCTCGGGCTCTCTCCGTCGTCGGTCATCATTCCAGACGTCATGCGGGGGATTCCGCAGAACGTCACCGTCCACCTCCTTCGGAGCTCGGACCAGGACGGGGAACTGAAGCTGAACGTCCTGGCCGTCGGCGACGCCGCGGAATATCTGAGATTTGATCCGACGCCCGTCATTCCAAGCGGCGTGGACGGAATCGACTATACGTTTCAGATCGATCCCGGCATTGCCCAGTCCGGTTCCCACAAGGGGGTCCTGTCGTTCATGAACGCGCGGCCGGGCGGATCGAACGGCGCGGCCGCCGGGGATCAGATGGGAATGGGCGTCCTTACCGGGGTGGCGCTGGAAATTAACTTTGCCGTGAGCGGAAAGGAACTTGTCTCCTTTGAAATCAGGACGTCGCATGTCGACGACACGGAGTCAAACCTCCATCCGTTTGTCACGTACGTCTTCGCGAATTCCGGTAACGTCAACTGGAAGCCGTATCGTGCCGAGCTTGCGTTCTCGAACAAGAACGATCCGTCCGACCAGATTCTCTACGCGTTGGAATCAGACAGGTTCGATACCGTCAGTCCGGGCAAGGAAGGCAACGTCCGGATCGAGCTCGACCGGAGTCTTCCGGAAGGCGCGTACTCCCTGACGACGAAGTTCTTCAATGAGCAGAAGGAGCAAATCGGCGAGCTGACGTCCTTCGACTTCAACGTGTTCGCCCCGGGAACCATGGCCCAGTCCGGAGAGCTGGTGTCCGTTTCGACAAAGAAGGATTCGTTCGAGCTCGGCGAGAAGGTGCCGGTCGACGCGGTCTTCTCCAACACCGGCGACATCGTCGTCAGCGGGCTGCTGATGGGGGAGCTGTACAAGGACGGGGCGTATGTCGACCTGATTCGCGGCGAGGAGGTTTCCGTCGGACCCGGGGAATCTTCCAATCTTTCGCTCGTGTTGGATCCGAAGGAGCCGGGTCGGTATTCCCTGACGTCCTATGTGAAGTTCGGCAACAAGAAGACGCTGTCAAAAGATGTCGTTCTTACGGTCAACGAGGCCGTGGCGCTGAAGACGCTCAACTCATACGTGGGAATCGGAGTCCTTTCCGTCGTCATTCTCCTTTTCGTCCTTCTGATCGTCATCGTTCGCCGTCGGCGTCATGGAAAGGAGACGACGTCGAAGGTTCGTCCGACGGAACAGTCGCCGGTACCCGTCGTGACGGAGGTCCGTTCGGCCGCCGTGCCGCCCGCGGAGAAAATTCCTGACGCGCCGATCCCTTCCGATGCGGAACGCCGATGGTAAGTTCTAGTCCCTGAGCAATCCGTGTGGTATACTGTCGTCAGTTATCCACAATTGCAGAAACATAATTCATTAACCTCCCCCACAACAGTGCAGAAAATTTGAGGCACGCGTTCGTTCTCTAAATAATTCTTCTATCCGTATGCAAGAGTCCAAGACATTGCACTACATTCTCGGGATCTCACTCGTCATGATCGCCGTGTTCGTGGTTGCCTCCCTCGTCATGATCAACTCGCAGGCCGGTCCGACCAACATGACCCTTGGCGTCAACAACGACGCTCCTACCGTCACGTCGGAATTCCTCAGCAACGCCGCGAACACGAACTCGAACTTCTGGGGCGGTAACATCAACACGATGGTTGCCGGCACGGGAGCGGACGTCTACGTCAACGGCGTGATCACGGACCTTAACGGATACGCGGACGTCACCAAGGTGGTCGCCACCGTCGCGCTCAGCGCGGACGGCACCCTGCTTTCCTACTCGAAGCCTACGATCACCAACTGCACCCCGAACCAGTTTGACTGTCTGATCGCCATGTCCGATGGTGGTGGATCCCCCCTCTGTTCCCTCTACGGCGGATCCGGGAACACGGTCAACTACAGCTGTCAGTTCCATCTTCCGTACTGGTTTGAGTACACGAGCGGAGGGGCGAACAGCGCCATCAACGCCCAGACCTACAAGTGGCAGGTGCTCGCGATTGACGCGGCCAATGATGGTTCGTCCATCTCGAACGTCGACAAGGAGATCAACGCGTATCTCGGGCTCGCGATCCCGAACAACATCAACTTTGGAAACAAGTCGCTTGGATTCGTCGGCGACACGAGCGTGGGCGGTGAGGACCAGCCGATCGCGAACAAGTCGAACGACACCCAGGACGCCTACATCAGCGCGACGGACATGACCTGCTCGGGTCTTGGATCCATCCCGGTCGCCAACATCCAGTACGGCGTCGGCGTTGCCGGCGAAGGTTCTGACGTCGGATACGGCGGCTCGGGCATGGTGAACTACATCACCACCGCCTCCACGGACATTATCGAGCTCAACCTGGACCCGCAGACAAACGGTGGCTCCAAGCAGGTTATGTGGCGCAACGAGATCACCGTCCCGTCGTCGGGAGTCAAGGGGTCCTGTGCCGGAACGGTTCTCGTCGCTGCGAAGACCAATCGCTAATCAAAGCCGTCTAAGCCTGTTCCTATGAACATGAAACTACTGGCTGGACTGGCGGTTGCGATCACGCTTGCGAGCGCGATGACCTTCGTCGGGCTTTCGACAAAGAAGTCGTCCGTTTCGCCCGCTCCCGCCGTCTCCACGTCTGCATCCTCCGGAACTTCAAAGACCTTTGACGCTGCCACTCCGTTGCCGGCAAACTCTGTGGTCGGCACGAAGCTGGAGATCGTCCAGGACAACGTCGACATGAAGGTGAACGTGAAGTAGGCAAAGGGCCTGACAAAAAGCCGTCGCGCGCAAGCTCGACGGCTTTTTGTGCTATACTACCTGAAACAGAACCCTGATGTATCACGGGCATGTCGAACGAAGAGCGGTCACGCGTTTTTTTTGGGATCGTCCTCTGGGTGGCGCTTGTTTGCGTCCTCTCGTCCGTCGTCCGTGTGGTTGCCACGGAGGCCGAAACCGTCGACATGCTGATGGGACTCGTCAATGCGGCACCGGTCGTGACGGAGGAGCACATCAGCCTTGATCCGGGATTCTCGCTTTCCGACGACTTCGGCGGGAACATTGACAGCATCGTCCCGGGCGTCGGACTTACAGTGTATCTGAACGGAAGAATTTCCGACGCGAACGGATGGGAGGACGTTCGAAAAATTTATGCGCAGGCGCGAAGAAGCGACCGAGATTCCATCTCGTATGCGCGTCCGGTCGTTTCGCGGTGCGCGGGTACGGAACATGTCTGCTATCGGGCGTCATCCGACGGAATGGTTCCGGAGTGCGCGTTCGAGCGGGACGCATCGGATCCTTCCGGCCTTACGGTCGTCTATGAGTGTCAGATCGATCTGCGCGCATTCGCGAGCTATACGGCCGGCGGGCCGAGCGCGACGGTGAACGGGTACGTTTGGAAATGGGAGGTTCTCGCGCTGGACGCGGACGGCGCCGGGTCCGCGGTCGCGCACCTGGACAAGGAGATCAACGCCTTCCTCGGCCTGAGCATGCCGGCATCCATCGACTACGGTTCCAGGTCGCTCGGATACGAGGGCGACACTTCCGTGGGCACGGAGGACATCCTTGTCGGACAGGCCGCGAACGATACGCAGGATGCGTACGTCTATGCGACGGACATGTCCTGCGACACGGGGGTCGTTCCCGTGTCAAACCTTCAGTTCGGCGTTGGCATCGACGGGGAATCGACGGACGCGGGATTCGACGGAACCGGGATGGAAACATACGTCGACGAAGGGTCGTCCGTCACCCACGTCGCGGAACTGAATGTTCCGCTGCAGACCGATCCGTCGTCGCCACAGGCGGTCGTGCTGCGAAACGAAGTGCGGGTTCCGTCCTCCGGGGTGGCAGGCGCGTGCGCCGGGACGGTTACGATCATTGCAAAGACAAGCCGTTAGATTGAAACGCTTTTCCGTATGAGCCCGAACACCTTTTCGTTTCGCACCATCGCTTCCGGCGCTGCCATTCTCGTTCTCTGCGGTCTGGCGGCATCGCTGCTCGTTCAAGCGGATTCTCAGGCACAGACAATCGACACGTCAATCCTTCTGGCGAACGCGCCCCCGTTCGTTTCCTCCGTCCGTCTTAGCAATTCCGCGTTCGGGTCGGAAGAATATTCCGGTGGGATCAACAGTCTCGTGCCCGGCGGCACGAAGACCATCTACCTGAACGGCATCGTCCAGGACAACAACTCGGGCGACGAGATCGATCATGTGGATTCGGTATTTTACCGGTCCGGCGTCGCCGGCGTGGGCGGCTGCGTCGAAAATGACGGGAATGACTGCTACAAGGTCTTTGATTGCGAGCTGTCCTCGGACGGGGTAACGAGTCTGCAGCGTCGGTACAGCTGTCCGCTGGACCTTTGGTACTTCGCGGACAGTACGGTTGCCGGCGGGGAGTTTCCAGGCGATCACTGGGTCGCAAGCGTCACCGTCTTCGACCGCGCGGGCGCGCATGCGACGAATGCGTCGCTTGCTCGCGAGATCCAGACGCTTCTGGCGCTTCATGTTCCCGGCTCCGTCAACTACGGAATCCTTTCGGTTGGCGAGTCCACCGACGAAGCGAATGAGTTTGCCCACGTCATCTCCCAGGAGGGAAACGACGAGTCGGACGTGGAAGTTTCGTACTCGACGGCGCCCGGGGCGCCCGGATATGGCGGAACCATGGACTGCGTCCATAACGGCGGGATAGGCGCCGTCCCGAGCGGACGCCAGCAGTGGTCTGTCGTGCCGAACCACTACGGAGGCCCCGGATCGGTTTCGCTGACCGCCGTTCCGGCCGTCGTTCCTCTGGGCGTCGGTTACCGCCACGGCGCGACCGTTCCGTCCGAGCCTGTCTATTGGAATATCTCCATCCCGGACTCGGGCGTCTCCGGAACCTGCACGGGTTCCGTGACCATCTCCGCCGTATCCCACTAACGCCTTTGCAAATCTGTGCTATACTGGAGCTGATATCTTTTCATCCTATGCCAACAAAAGCGCACATCCTTATCACCGAGGACAACGTCGACATCCAGGCGATCTACCAGGCCAAGCTGCTCTCGGAGGGGTACGACGTCGCGTCGGCCTCGGACGGGAAGGAGGCGTTCGTCCGGATCCGCGAGCAGATGCCGGACCTCATCCTTCTCGACATCATCATGCCGGGAATGGACGGCCTGGAATTCCTCCGCAAGGCCGCGAAGGAAAAGTCGCTCGCGGGCGTGCCGATCGTGGTCATGACCAACCTCGGCCAGGACGAGGACCGCGTGCAGTGCGAGAAGCTCGGGGCGACGAAGTTCCTGATCAAGACGGAGATTTCCATCGACGACCTGGCGAACATGGTCAGGGAAGTCCTCGCGGAAAATCCCTAGGGAAGACAAAACTCCCGGCCTCGATGATCGAGGCCGGGAGTTTTTGTTTTCCTGCTTAGCGCGTGACGCTGACCGAGGAGGCGAGTTCCGGGATGCAGGCGCCGGCGGTCAGGGTTCCCGTGGAGTTCTTGATGATGTAGTACATGGTGTGCGCGGCGGTGGCCGTCACTCCGCCCGTCGGGTCGACCGGCACGCTGCCGAGGTAGCCGCCGGTCTGGAGCGCGGTGAGGTCCACGCAGGACGCCTGGGTCGTGGTGGCCGTACAGCCGGTGTTGCAGCCGGAGGTGGCCGTTCCCACGATGTACGCGCTTCCGGCGGTCAGGGCGCTGACGGCGGACGGAAGGCTTCCGTCGTTGTCGACCTGGTAGGTGACCACGGCGGCGGCAAGGCTTTCCACGTCGGTCTGGCGGCGGGCGTCGCGGGCCTTCTTGAAGCGGGAGGCCGGGTCGAGGGCGACGAACACGACGGCGGCGAGGATCGCGATGATTGCGATGACGATGAGAAGCTCGATGAGCGTGAAGCCCTGCGTATTTTTCTTTTGCATACGTTACGGTTTGTAAATTATTGGTTCCAGTATAGCACGGAACGTCAAATCGCAGAACGAAGGTCGTGTGGATAACGCGCGGTGTGCTATACTTGTGGCATATGCAACTGCGGAGGAAAAAAATCGAGGCCGTCTCCGTCGCGCCGTCGGCGCCTCAGAAAACGTGGCAGGAAATTCTCGTCGAGGAGAGCTACTTGACCGCCGACGCGCTCGCGAAGGTGGAGGCGGACGCGAAGCTGACGAACGCCGATCCGATCGACGCGCTCTTCTCGTCGGGCATCATCACCAAGGACCTGTTCGGCCAGGCCATCGCCGAGCACTACGGCGTTCCGTACGCCGACCTCAATTCGCATCCTCCCACCAAGGAGGAGGTGCTGCGCATCCCGGAGGAGTTCGCGCGTCGCGACCGGCGCGTGATTTTTCGCGACACTCCGACGGAGATGGTCATTGCTACCGACCGCCCGCAGATTGAAATGACGGACGATTTCCGCTCGCATTTCCCAGGAAAGACCGTCAATCTGGCGTATACGCTTCCGGAAGACCTGGAGGCGGCGTTCGCGCACTACCGCAAGGCGCTCGATACGCGTTTCGCGAAGATCGTGGCGGAGAAGAAGGGGAAGGTGGCACCGGAGGTGGTGGACGAGATCATGCTCGACGCGGTCACGTTCCGCGCGTCCGACATTCACTTCGAGCCGCGCGAGAAGGACGTGCTGATCCGGTTCCGCGTGGACGGCCTGCTTGAGGAGGCCGGCCGCCTAAGCAAGGAGCTATACGAGAACGTCCTGAACCGCATCAAGGTGCAGGCGCATCTCCGAACCGACGAGCATTACTCGGCGCAGGACGGGGCCATCCGCTATCATCTCGCCAGCCAGGTCGTGGACGTTCGCGTCTCCGTCGTCCCGCTCGTGGACGGCGAGAAGATCGTGATGCGCCTGCTGTCGGAATACATGCGCGGGTACCAGCTCACCGACCTCGGGCTCTCGCCGGCGCTGCAGCGACAGCTCACCGCCTCGGCGGAAAAGCCGTTCGGGATGATCCTCGTGATCGGACCGACCGGATCGGGGAAGACGACGACGCTGTATGCGGCCGTGAAGTTCCTGAACCGCCCTGACGTGAACATTTCCACCATCGAGGATCCTGTCGAGTACAAGATCATGGGCGTGAACCACATCCAGGTGAATCTCCAGACCAACCTGACCTTTTCCAAGGGCCTTCGCTCCATCGTGCGCCAGGACCCGGACATCATCCTCGTGGGGGAGGTGCGCGACCAGGAGACCGCCGAGATCGCGGTCAACGCCGCGCTGACCGGCCACATGCTGCTCACGACCTTCCATGCCAACGACGCCGCCTCGGCCATTCCGCGCTTGGTGGACATGGGCGTGGAGCCGTTCCTGCTGTCATCCACCGTCGAGCTGATCGTGGCCCAGCGCCTGGCTCGCAAGACGTGCGAGACCTGCCGCTATGGCACGGAAATGAGCCAGGCGCAGCTCGCGGAGAAGTATCCCGACGCGGCGAAGTACTTTCCGGGGGCCACGGTGACGCTTTACCAGGGCAAGGGATGTTCCGCCTGCGCGAATTCCGGATACAAGGGGCGCATCGGCGTGTTCGAGTTCATCCAGGCTACCCCGGAGCTGCGCGACCTCGTGATGCGCCGGCCGAGCGCCCGGGACGTGATGGCTTCCGCGGTCGCGTCCGGAACCAGGCCGATGTTCCTCGACGGCGTCGACAAGGTGCTCAATGGCGTGATCACCATCGACGAGCTGCTTCGCGTCGTCGCGCCGCCCGAGGCGAACTAATCCTATGCCGAAGAAGAAGGCATCCTTTTTTCACACGTTCGGCCTCGGAAGCGAGAAGGAATATCTCGTGGACAATCTTTCGGTTTTGTTGAGTTCCGGCATGGACATCCTGGCCGCGTTGAACGCCATCTCCGCGGAGACGAAGAGCCGGCGACTCCGGAAGCTCGTGCGACGGATGGTCGAGGACGTGGAAAACGGGGACCCGGTGTGGCGCGCCCTGGACAACACGGGCCTGTTCCCGAGCCAGACCGTCTCGCTCGTCCGCATCGGCGAGGAGACCGGCCGGCTCATCCAAAACCTGCACATCCTCGCCCTCCAGCGGCAGAAGGACCGCATGTTCCGATCCAAGATCATCGGGGCCATGGCCTATCCGTCGTTCGTGATCATCCTCGGGGCGGCCGTCGGATCCTGGGTTTTGTTTTTTCTCCTTCCGCAGCTTGCCACCACCTTCTCGTCGCTGAACATGCCGTTGCCGTTCGTGACGAGCGCGCTCATCTCCGTCGGCTCGTTTACGCGCGACCACTGGACCGTTCTGGTCCCGTCCATCCTCGGGACGGCAGCCGTCGTCCTTCTGGTCGGCTTCGTCATCCCGCCGCTGCGGTTCGTCGGTCATTTCTTCCTGCTTCGCACCCCGGCGATCGGGCGCCTGCTGATTGATTCGGAAACCGGCCGCGTCGGGTACCTGCTGGGCACCCTTCTCGGCGCCGGCGTCGACCTGATCGAGTCTGTCCGTTCCGTCGCACGCGCGTCAACCTTCGCGTCGTTTTCCAAATTCTTCGAATACGTCGCCGACCGGCTGGAGGAGGGAAGCACGTTTGAGCAGGCGTTCCATTCCTACAAGCGGACCAGCTCGGTCCTTTCCATCCCGATGCAGCAGCTCATCGTCACCGCCGCGCAGTCCGGTACCGTGCCGCAGGCCTTTCTCAGCATCGGCGAGCTGTACGAGTTCAAGGCCGACGTGGCCTCGAAGAACCTCACCGTCATCCTCGAGCCGCTCCTCCTCCTCGTCATGGGCGTCGGCGTCCTGTTCCTCGCCCTCGCCGTCGTCCTCCCCATCTACTCCCTCGTCGGCGGCATCGAGTAACATTCGTAGCGATACGAAGCAATTTGTGTGATTGGTAGCTCATACGCTATTCGCAGCCAAAAGGGCTTTACTCTTTTGGAGATGATCTTCGTCATCGCTCTCGCCGGCATCTTCGTCGGCGCGACCTTTCCGCTCGGGCAGAAATATCTCCAGCGCGGCAAGCTCGACGCGGCCGTCCGCGAGTTCGCCTCGACGGCGCGGTACGCGCAGATTCGTTCCCAGGCGGGCCTGTACGACGCGGCGTGGGGCGTGAAGGTTTCGACGGGGCAGGTCGTCCTGTTCCAGGGGGCGACGTACGCGACGCGGACGGCGACATACGACGAGACGGTCCCGATCCCGGCAAGCTTCGTCATCTCGGGAACGAGCGAGTACGATTTCGCGAAGCGCACCGGGAGAACGACCTCGGGAACCCTGACGATCACGGATTCGCGCGGCACGTCGAAGGCGGTCGCGGTCAACGGGTTCGGAAGGGTGGATTTTTAATATGAGAGACTCGCGTCCAAACCGAGCAGGCTTTTCCGTCGTGGAGATCATCCTCGCCACCGCGCTTGCGGGGTTGTTCGTGGCGTCCTGCGCGGGCGGGCTGCTGTTCGGGGTGCGGATGTCGAAGGAGGCCGGACGAAAGAGCCAGGCCGTGTTCCTGGCCGAGGAAGGACTGGAGGCGACGCAGAACATCCGGGACGCGGCGTATTCCAACCTGTCGGCCGGAACGTACGGGCTGACCACGACGGGAAACCAGTGGAACCTATCGGGCGCGTCGGACATCACGGGAATCTACACGCGAACGCAGACCGTCGCGGTCGTGGACGCGACCAAGAAGTCGGACACGAGCACGGTTTCCTGGAAGGAGCCGACCGGGCAGACGCGCTCGGTGTCGCTCGTCACGTATTTTGCGGACTGGAACGCGTCCACGACGACGCTCGGCGGGCTGATGTCCTACGGCGACGGGACGACCACGCCGAAGTATCGCAAATATGACACGACGGCCAACACCTTCGGGACACAGACGGCGACGGTCGTCGGGTCGAGCGGAGTGACGTTCGTCACGCGGACGTCGCCGCAGAAGACCGAGGCAATCACCGGGTACGTGACCGCGGCGGGAGTGCTGAACGTGATGTGCTATGACGGCGCCGCGTGGACCCAGGAGTGGAGCGTCACGGTCGGCGGGACGGGGACGACGCGGCGGTTCGACGTCGCGTACGAGACGAACACGGGGGACGTCATGGTGCTCTACTCGACGAACGTGGCGACGACGAACGAGCTGGCGTACCGCACGAAGCTTGGGTCGGCCGGATGCGGGACGGCGAACTGGGCGGCCGCGGCGACGCTGAATCCTGTCCGGACGGCCGGCATCGTCCAGTGGGTGACGCTCGCGTGGGATCGGCGCTCCTCGCAGAACCTGGTCACGGCCATCTGGGCCGACGCGGCGTCGGACCTGTCCGCGATGGTCTGGAGCGGAACCGCATGGGGGAACGAGCCCGCGGCCGCGTCCGAGACGTCGCTCGAGATCGTCGCGGCGGCGCAGGACGTGGAGGACTTCGACGTTGAGTACGAGTCCGTTTCCGGCGACGTGATGATGGTCTGGGCGAATTCTGCCGGCTCGAACGGATCGAACGGCGTGCGGTATCGCGTCTGCACCGGCGGGACGTCGGCGTGCGCGTGGGGAGCGGTGACGACGCCCCCGACCTTCGCCGACGACGCCACGAACCTTGACCTCTCCGCGAACCCGAACACGGACGAAATGGTTTTCGCCTCGGTCGGGAACGCGGGAAGCGACATGCAGGCCGGATATTGGAGCGGGGCGGCATGGACGGATACCGCGAACGTCGACACGAGCTGCAATACGCCGGTCGCGGGCGGCAAGATCGTCTCGACGGGCTGGCTCATCAGCGGCGCGACGACGCGGTCGATCGTGATCTACGGCGACAGCGCCACGACGAACGTCGACTGGTATACGGGGGTCGCGGGAGTCTTCACCCTCCAGGCGGACGTCGCCCTGGCTCCGGCGCCGACAACCCCGCAGTCGTTCCTGGAGGCGCAGATGAATCCGCTCAGCAAGGATACGCTCATGTACTCAATCGCGGAGAACGCGAACGACCTCTATTCCAAACGCGTGGTCATGAGCGCCGTTCCCGCGTTCACCTGGACGAACTCGGACGGCGCCGTGCTCGTCCCGACCCTTCCACAAAAGATCACCAACCCGTTCTCATTCGCCTACTGGCGGCTCTAAGATGATGCGAACCTACGCCTGCCTGCCGGCAGGCAGGAACCGCTACGGACCTACAGACATGTATGCCCAAGATCCTGAACAACCGAGGGTTCACCTACATTGAGGCGGTCATCTACCTCGGGGTTGTTTCGTTGCTGATCGGCACGGTCGGCCTGCTCGCGGGGATCGTTCAGCGGTCGAGCGGAAGGGAGGCCGTGCGGCGGGAGGTGGAGGAGCAGGGAAGGCAGGCATTGGAGATCATCACGCAGACGACGCGCAACGCCTCGGCCGTCACGGCTCCCGCCTCGGGCGCCACCGGGGCCTCGCTCACGGTGAGCGTCGACAGCGCCCCGGCGAGCCCGACCGCGTTCTCGCTCTCGGGCGGGGCGATCATGGCGACGGAAGGCGCGTCGGCCGCCGTTCCGCTCACGAACGCGAACGTGGTCGCGTCAAGCCTCTCCTTTCAAAATCTGTCCCGCGCATCGACCCCCGGCACGGTCCGCGTCAGCTTTACCCTGTCCGGAGCGTCGGGAAGCTCCGCGCCGTTTACCTACTCGCAAACCTTCTATGGATCCGCAAGCCTTCAATGACCTCCCCCAACCCCTCCTTTTTAAGGAGGGGGGACAACAGGGTTTCGCCGCGCTGATCGGCGTGCTCGTGCTCGGGATCGTCTCCGCGACCGCGGCGTCGGCCCTTGTCTTCTCAAGCACGCGGTCGCTCGAGGCGTCGCTTGCGCTGCGACAGTACTACGAGGCGAAGGGGATCGCGCGCGCGTGCGCGGACGTGGCGCTCCGGCAGATCCATGACAACGTGCTGTATACTGGTTCCGGGTCCGTGACGCTTGGCGCGGGGTCGTGCACGTACGGGGTCGCGAACTCCGGCGGAAGCGTGCGGACGATCAGCGTCACCGCGACGGTCGCGAATGCCACCAAGAAGCTGCTCATCTCCACGAGCGCGCTCAGCCCGAAGATCGTCATCTCCTCCTGGCGCGAGGTCTAACCGAACCCTATGGCTCTGAAGCGCGTCAATTCCATCGCCTTCGACATCATCCTCGTCGCCTTCCTGTGCGTCGCGGTCATTTTGCCGACCACGGTTTTCGCGTCGGTCGCCATGATTCGGCAGCTGCTCAGGGACGACCTGGTGACGCAGACCAAGCAGACGCTGGATTTCAACGAGCAGTTGCTGCGGTCCCAGCTGAGCTACGTGAGGCTGTCGCTCGAATCGTTTGCCCGCGATCCTGTTTTTGTCGCCGCGCTCTCGGCGGATGCGAAGTCGACGTCCGTCGGAGAGGCAAGGAGCGGGCTGCGCGGAGCCGTTCCCCTGGTCGACTCCTTGGAAAACATCGTCCTGCAACGCGCGGACTGCACGATCGTCGCGGCCGACAGCGACTATGCGGCGGCCGAGCCAAGGAATTTTCTACAATCCGACTATTGCGCGGATGTCGGTTTCGACGAGGACGTCTTTGTCTCGGGGAGGTATGTCAGCGCGCTGACGGACCGTTCGGTTCTTACGATGGCCGTTCCCATCCGAAACGCGGCCGGAATGAAGACCGGCATCGTTTCGGCAACGCTCGACCTGGAGAGCGTGGGCAACCAGCTGAAGGGCCTCCAGCAGCCCGGGCAGTTTACCGTCGTGCTCGATCGGAACAACCGGGTGATCATCGACACTCGAACGGGCGGGCTGACACAGGGAGATGGAACCCTCTATGACGCGGTTGTTGGCCGCGCCGTCGAGGAGGCTGCCAAATGGAGTGGAAAGAACGGCGTGTTCAACATGCGGGTGAACGATTCGGAAATGGTGGCCGCCTACGACAAGTACGACGAAGATCCGGGAAAATTCACGCTAATTAAAGTGGAGCCGAGCTCGCTCGCGAATCACGTGGAGCAGCGGATCGTCCTGATTCTTTCCAGCGCCGGCGCCGGAATGATCCTGGCGCTCGCGCTGGCGCTCTGGATCACCGTTCGCCTGTCCACGCGCCGCCTGAACCAGATCACGGACACCATCCAGCACATCGCGGGAGGCTCGGAGGACGAGTGTCTTCCGGAGGAGCTGCTTTCCTCGGGCGACGAGGTGGGAACGCTCGGTCGCTCGTTCAACGTGATGATCGACCGGATCCATGAGTCTCAGTCCCTTCTCCAGCAGGCGAAGGCCAAGTCCGACGCGATCCTGCTCGGGATCGGCGACGGCGTGGTCGCGATCGGGGCGGACGGGAAGATCATCCTGTTCAACCACGCGGCGGAGCGGATCTCCGACCTGACCGCCGACGAGGCGATCGGGAAGCCGTACGGGTCCGTCCTGCGGTTCGTCCATGAGAAGGACCGCGTCGCGGACGACTCGTTCGTCAGGAAGGCGCTGAAGGGAAAGCTGTCGGTCATGCCCGACGGGATGTCGCTCATCCGTCCGGACGGGTCGCTCCTGCCGGTCGCCGACTCGTCGGCGCCGATCGTGGGAGCGGACGGGTCGGTCGTGGGAGCGGTCATCGTGTTCCGCGACGTGACGCACGAGCGCGAGGTGGACCGACTGAAGACCGAGTTCGTCTCCGTCGCCTCCCACCAGCTTCGCACCCCGCTCACCGCCATCCGCTGGTACCTTGAGGACCTGCAGTCCCAGGAAATCGGCCCGCTGCTTCCGGAGCAGAAGGCAAACGTGGACCAGGCCGTCGAGTCCACCGCCCGCATGATCAACCTCGTCAACGACCTTCTGAACGTCTCCCGCCTGGAAACGGGCCGCCTGGCCATCGAGCCGAAGCCGACGGATATCGCCGGTGTTCTGAGGGACGTCGTCCAGGAAAATACCGGGATCGCCGTCGCCAAGGGGTGTGCGCTCAACCTGCATCTGCCTGCCGATCCGCTTCCGACCATCAGCGTCGATCCCGTGCTCATCCGCCAGGTCGCGGCGAACCTCGTCTCGAACGCGGTCAAGTACACCTATCCCGAGACGGGGAAGCCCCAGGTGGACGTGACGCTGACCAGGGATGGAAAGCATTACTACCGCGTGACGGTAACCGACAACGGGATGGGAATCGGCGCAGAGGACAAGGGCCGGATCTTCGAGCGATTCTTCCGCGCGAACAACGCGGTGAAGAAGCAGGCGGAGGGTTCCGGGCTCGGGCTGTACATCGCGAAGTTGATCATCGAGGAATCGGGAGGTATGATCTCCTTCGACTCGGAGGAGGGACATGGAAGCACCTTCTGGTTCCTGCTCCCCGTCGCGGGAAGCAAGGGCCGCGGCGGAGGGAAGTCGCTAACGACGAATGAGAAATAATCACGCGTATGGGAATCGAACCAAAAGTGACGAATCCGCTCATCCTGATCGCCGAGGACGAGGGCGCGCTCTCCGGCGTTCTCAAGAGCAAGCTGGCCCGGCACGGCTTCGTCGTGGAGACGGCCGCGGACGGGGTGGAGGCGCTTGAGAAGATGCGCCTGATCAAGCCGCAGCTGGTTCTGCTTGATTTGATCATGCCGAACAAGAACGGGTTCCAGGTGCTGGAGGAAGCCAAGGCCGATCCGGAGCTGAGGGACGTCCGCATCGTCGTGTTCTCGAACCTGAACCAAAACGAGGACCGGGAACGGGCAAAGAAGATGGGCGCGCTCGATTTCCTGGTCAAGTCCGACCTGGGAATCAACGAGGTCGTCGGCAAGGTCAACGGCTTCCTTGGCTGCCCGCCGGCTTGCCCGGTGCCTCCCACCGCCGGGGGGACCCCTTGATCGGATTCCCCGGACCGGCTATACTATTGCCGCGGGCAGATACCCAAGCGGTCAACGGGGAGAGACTGTAAATCTCTTGCTTCACGGCTTCGAAGGTTCGAATCCTTCTCTGCCCACCACTCCAGGCTCCAGCATACATGCTGGAGCCTGGAGTGTATCCGTGCCGCTTTAGCTCAGTGGTAGAGCAACACTTTTGTAAAGTGAAGGTCGTCGGTTCAAATCCGACAAGCGGCTCCACTTGACCAAAACCGGGCGATTTGATACTGTTTCGGCGTTAAACGATCTCCCCCTTATATGTCCCAAGACAACGTCATCAAGCTTGAGTGCACCACCTGCAAGAATGTGGGGTACATGAGCCATAAGAACAAGAAAATGCTCAAGGACCGCCTCGAGCTTTCCAAGTTCTGCAAGTGGTGCAAGACCCACGTCGCGCACAAGGAAACCAAGTAAGACAACGCCCCGTCGCGCAACCGACGGGGCTTTGTTATTTTCAGGTCGTCCCGCGATTCCTCGGGGATGGTATACTGTGGGGCATGGAATGGAATCGATTCGCAACGCATGCCGCATTCGCGACCCTCTTCGTTGGGACAGGCATTGCGTTTGGCCTGGCCGGTTGGGCGTCTTGGTCGCCGGACCTGGCTCCGAACGCCGGGGCCTTCCCGACGAATGATCGCGTCTCCAAAGAGGAAACAGTCACCGTGCCCGCGGAGGCGCCGCGCGCGAGCGCACGAGCATCGTTGTCCCGGATCGTATTCGCCGCGGACTTTGCCACGAACGGCGGATGCGCCGATCATGGCACGACCGACCGGTGCGACCTGTTCACCGCCTCGCTCGACCTGTCCACCGGAGCGGTGTCGGAGATCAGGCAGGCAACGAGCACCCCGGACGCGAGCGAGGCGTACCCGGCATGGAATCAAAACGGGACGGTCGCCTATGCGAGCGTGTTCAAGGGTATGAGGGAGAAGCAGGTAAATTACGTGGATCTGTCCACGGGCCTGACAGGCTTGCTCGTTCCGATGGCAACCTGGCCGGAGGTGCGACCGGACGGAGAAAGCCTCCTGTACGTCACAAGCGACACGGGAACGGTCATGTCCGCCGCGCTCTCGAACGGCGGCCTTGCGGTCGGACCGGGCGCGGCGCTGACGGGGGCCAAGGAACAGCACGATCCCGATTTCGCCCCGGACGGAAACCTTGTCGTCTTGCACCAGATCATGGCGGACGGAGCACACGGGGTCATCCTCGATGTCGCGCGCGGCACGGCGACGGAGTGGCCGGACCGAACGGGCCACTGCGCGTTCGGTCTCGACGGAATGACGACGATCTGCGACAACAGCACCGGCGGAGGACTATTCGAGCGGGCGTTCCAGAACGGGTCTCTCGGATCGGAAACGCTTCTTGCGGACCTCCGTCCGTCCCAGCTTTCCCAATATGACCCCGCGTTCGCTTCCTGCGGAGGCACGAGCTTCAACTATCCGACATTTTGCGGGGATACCGAGCATCTGCTGGTGAGCACGTCCTGCAATATGGGCGCCGGAGCCGGCGTGACGTTCTCTCGGCTGTTTCTTATCGACCTGTCGGGTTCCGTGCCCGCATACCGCCCGATCGGAAAGGATCTCTCGGATCGTTTTGCCGGTCCCGGGAAAAGTTCCTGGACCGTCGACTGCATGACTCCCTTATGATCTCTATGCGCCCGTGGATTCGCGTTTCAATCGTGGCGGCAGCCCTTTGCGCGGTTGCGCTCGGAAGTTTTTTTGGTGCCCGGGCGATGCGGCGTTCGTCGCACGCTTCCGTCTTGCCGTCGGTTGCCGAGGATGCGAACGAGACAGCCGGGATAACGCCGGAACCCGCCAAGACGGACGCGGCCGCGTCCGCGACGGCACCTTCCTCGGCAACGACCCGCGACGGACTGCCCGTCATCTACGTAACCGTCGCGTCGCACAGCGAGGATACCTTTAACGCGGGCACTCCGAATTTTCAGACGGACAAGGCGTCCTTCGATGCGCAGCGGGCCGAGCTTCTCGCGTTTGCGCGAATGCTTGCGGCGCACGGGGTAAAATATGACTGGCAATCGGATTGGAATTTTCTCAACGGGGTCCTTGCCTTCGACCGCGGGACGACGGATACGGACGGGAAGAACGTCGTTCGCTACCTGTCGGAAGACCTGGGCGACGAGATCGACCCTCATTCGCATGAGAACGCGGGATATAACTATGCCGACGTGGCATACCTCATCAAGCAGCTTGGCGTCGAGCCGAGCCGCGTCGTCGGCGGCTTTATCGCCGCGCCCGCGTCCGGCTCGCAGGTGGCGTACTTCTCAGCGCTTTCGCACGGATTAAAATATCCCGCCTACGCGTGGAGTCCCCAGATCCTGTGGGGAGGAGGGACGGGACTTCACCAGAACGAGGAGGACGTTTGGATATCGGGCGTTTGGCGTCCGAAGAGCGCGGAACAGTATGACACGGACGATCCGTCCGCGCCGCTTGCGGACGTCGGACACTACAAGAGCGACTGGGAAGGGCTTGATGAGCTGCTTGCCCTGCAGATCGGTGGAAAACTTGAGGCAGGAAAGATCTATACGGTCTCGCTCATGAGCGTTCAGAACGATTTTAGCGCCGCGTATACGAAGGCGTTCGGCGAGCGTCTGGACGCATACGCGGACGAAACGGCATCGGGCAGGCTGTTTTGGGCAACGATCACGGAGACCTATCGCGCGTGGACCGAAACGTACGGGTCGGTCCCGTCCGTTCTTCGTTGGAACGGTCTGACCACGACGTCGGAACCGGGCCCGATGCCGAATAGCGAATGGTCGGCATCCTCGGCTTCGAAGGCGTCCGGAGTGCCCGCGAAGGGTTCGTCCGGGGCCTCCTCGCCAAACGGGACGCCGCGTGGAAGCTGCGGGGACGGGGTATGCGAGAAAATCGAGCGCGCCCTGTGTCCGCAGGACTGCTCGTAGCGGACGAGGGAAATTCGCTTCCTAAAAAAAGCCCGCGCCGAGTGGGCGGGGGCAGGGGCGGCTACTTCCGCCCAGAGACCTTCGGGACGGGGAGGGAGAGGATGTCCGCGGCGCCGGAGCGGTGCTCCGCGGTCGGGGCGGAGATCGCGGCGATCCAGGACCGGACGAGGCGGCCGTCCTGGAACCGGTGCATCGCGTTGCGGATGCCGCCGCGGTTATCGCCGATCCCGAGGAAGGCGACCAGCTCGTCGGACGGCTCGTAGACGCAACGGATGCCGAGCTTGTCGAGTCGGCCGAGCGCGTCGCGCATGTCCCGCGGACTGTTGCCGAAGCGGTGGCTTCCGGGCTTGGCGAGAAGGACGATCTTGCTCGTGAGCCGGCGGACGATCATCTCGTGCGCCTCCGTCACGTAGTGGATGTCCATGGCGGAGTGGTAGAACTCCGCGAACGAGATGACGCAGACGGGGTATTCCTCGGCGAGGATCACGGAGAGGCTCGTCAGGTCCTCGGCGCGGATTCCGTTGGGAGTCCAGGCAAGGCGGTTGAGCGCGGGAACCTCGGGCGTCTTGGAAACGTGAGGCTTGCGGGGAGTTGATCCGACGGAACCGGCGGATGCGAGGGGAGAATCGTTGCTCAAGGGAGCTCCAGTTGGTTGCGGTTGGCGTGGACGGTGGCATGCAGGAAGGTGGCCATCCCTCAAACATGAACGGAAGTGTACGCGGATTGACTCGAATCGTCAACGGGGCTATTATTCCGAAACGGAAACAGGGGCGTAGTGAAATGGCTATCACTAGAGTCTCCAAAACTCTCATTCAGGGTTCGAATCCCTGCGCCCCTGCCACGAGA
>CAIMOJ010000049.1 GCA_903843045.1 Candidatus Uhrbacteria bacterium | reverse complement strand
CTACGAGGGCCACCTCGGGACGCAACGCGTCATCATCGTCAACCACTGAGCCGCTTGGCTCTCTTTTTTTGCGCAAAAAAAATACCGCCCAGATCAGGCGGTCGCGGCAATTGCCTGGTCGAGCAGGCGGCGCTGGTTTGCGACCTCCTCGTGGATCAGGCGGCGGAGGTTCCGCATGTTCCCGCGCTCCCTCATCGGGCACTCGTCGACCATGCGATCGAAGAGCGGATAGTACTCGTGCTCGGTCTCGGCGAGCTGCGTACGGCGGAACTCGACCGAGCCGTGGTGGAGCGTCCGCAGGTTGTGCAGACGGTCGCAGGCCTTGAGCCGGAAGGTCTTCCACGTCCCGAAGCTCACGAGGCGCCGCAGATATCCCTCCTTCGGAACCTTGCTGACCTGGCTGACCTCCTGTGCGACTCCCCGGCCGAAGACCGTCTCGATGAACGCGAGCGAAAGGCGCGTATCCTCGATCGCGTCGTGGAGCAGGGCCGCGATGACCGCGTACGCGTCCCGGCACCCGGCTTCCTCCACCATGATGATGGCCACGTGGCGCAGGTGCTCGAAGTACCGAACCGGCTTGCCGAGCGCGTCGCGCTCCTTCCGCGTCTTCGACCGAAACTCCTCCTTCGCCACGATGTAGGCGTTGTGAATCCGATGCACGTCGTCCTCCCCGAACACCGCGCGCATCCGAGCAAGAAACGACGATAGGTTTTCCCTCATGCTGCCTCCAGACGGTGGACGTTACGCGAAATTCGCCGTTCCGTCAACCGTCAGGCGCGGATCCCCCTGCCCTTGTCCAGGATTCCCGCCTTGTACAGCTCGACCACCACGAGGAATGCCGCCAAGATCGTCGGGCCGATGATGAAGCCGACGGGGCCGAAGCTTTCAAGGCCGCCGAGCATGGAGACAAGGATGAGGAGGCCGTTCATGCGGGTCTTGCTGCCAACCACGTACGGCTTGAGCATATTGTCGATCGTGCCGACAATGACGAGGGACCAGACAAGCAAACCGATGGCCGCGCCGGAATTGCCGACGCCAAACAAGTAGACGACCGCCGGGAGCATTACCACCGCGGTACCGAGCATCGGAATCTGCGCCGCCACTACCACCATCGACGCCCACAGCAGCGCGCCGGGAACGCCGAATATCGTCAGGCCGACGCCGGCAAGAACCCCCTGGACGAGCGCGATGATGAGCGAACCGAAGATGACGCCGCGCACCGTCTGTACCATGCGCTCCGCGATCTCGTGGTCGACGGTGTCGCGCAACGGGGAAAGGACGAGCATTTCCTTAACGATCTTCTCTCGGTCGACAAGGAAGTAAAACAGCGCCACGAAGAAGATGAACAAATTCATGACGAGGGACGCGCCGCTCGTAAACAGGCTGCCCACGTTCGTGGAGGCCCACTGCGCGACGTTGCGCATGACCCCGGGGAAGTCGACCGATGCGACATAGTCGCGCAGGAACGAGGGGAGCGACTGGAATACCGTCAGCTGCTCGATGCGGAAGTTCGCCACCCAGCTCGGGTTCGCCACCGTGGAGCCGACGATCTCGAGCGCCTGCTGCACGATGATAACGCCGACGGTGGCGATCGGGCCCACGAGCAAAAAGAACACGGACGCGATGATGATCAGCGCGGAAATCTTCGGATGCCTCACGTGGACGCGCAGGTGCCGGTCGAGCGGAGCAAGGACCACCGCGACGATGGCCGCGCTCACCATTGCGATCGCGTACGGCTGGATCACGCTCCAGAACAGGATCGCGACGCCGGTGGCGAACAACAGGAAAAACCATTTCGCGATGGAGGCCGTGTGCTCGCGGTGCGGGGATGGACGTGTCATATG
>CAIMOJ010000048.1 GCA_903843045.1 Candidatus Uhrbacteria bacterium | reverse complement strand
TATGCCTTCGCGAGCTCCATGACCAGCATGTCGTCCGCCGGCAGGTCCTTCTTGGCGATCTTGTACTTGTTGCTCGTCTCGCGCCGGCAGGTGCCGATCGCCTTGCAAAAGTCGTCGACCGTGGCAAGGCTTTCCTTCAGGCTCGGCAGGGCATACGTCATCGGAATGACCACGCGCGGCTCAATCTGCGCCATGACCTCCGCGGCCAGCTTCGGCGTCAGCACGCGTCCGCCTCCCACCGGGATCATCAGGATGTCCACCGTTCCGAGTGTCTCGAGTTCCTTGTCCGAGAGCGCGCGGCTGATCGCCCCGAGGTGCGCCACGTGCATCCCCTCGGCCTCGATGCGGAAAATGATTCCCTTGTCGACCGGGATCGCGTACACGAACACGTCCTTCACCTCGTACTCGCCGGACATCTTTACCGCGAAGGGTTCGCCCGCCACGGAAGAGACGTTGTTCGCGTCATTGTCGTCGTGCGACACGCACACGATGTCGGCCTCCAGCGCCCGCGGCACCCTGAGCCCCGTCCCCTCGGAATATGGATCGACGACGACCGATACCTCCCCGTTCGACGTATTGGCCGTGATCTCAAAGCAGGACAGTCCGTTCCAAGAAATTTGCATAGATGATCATCATTGTTCGCCGAAATCTTAGCACGATTCCAAGGGAGTGCCAAGGAAAAAAGGCAAGGGTTTTATCCCTCGCCCCGTTCCTTGTCCCGTGCGTCCTCCGCGTCGACTCGGTCGAAGCGGCGGGCCTTGTGACGGGCCGTTTCGCAACTGGTTGGCTGAATCTCATCCAGGACGCTGACGCCGTAATAGTTTCCCATGACGGACCGCGTGCGTCGGCGGACGTCCTCCGCGTCCAAGGACGGAAAGGTCGTCGCGACGATCCTCCCGATCGTTTCGCGTTTCAGCGGCGGGAGACGTTCGGGCGCGAAGAAAAAGAGGCGAAAGTCCTCGGCAAACGACTCGGAGACGAATCCGTCGAGGTTCCGCTCGTCTCGGACGCGGAACGACTCGGCGAACGACGAGTGCGTCTGCGGCTCGATGGCCGTCGCAACGGCAAACCGCGCGTTCAGTGCCTTTCCGTCCGCGGTCGTCGCCAAAAGGTTCTGAATCCCGTGGCCGGTCTCGTGGAACAGGATCGCGGGAAGCGACTTCCGATGCGCGCTCACGGCGGCCGCGCTGATCTCGCCCGTCGAAAGGTCATAGCTTCCGTTCGAGACGGAGCCTCCCGCGACCGCCGTGGCCCGGACGTTCGGCGACACGCGGCGCGTCATCGGCTCCAGGCCGGACGCCGCGAGGACGTCGCGCAGCTCCTCGGCTCGCCCTTCCTCGCCCGGATCCGACTCGACAGGGATTGAATCCCGCTCCGCGAACGTCGCGAATTCCTCCGCGGAAATACGGGACGTGGCGCGGGCCGGAAACTCAAACTTCTTGAAATGCGCCGCCGCCTCCGGATCCGACATCGCCGCGTCCCACTGCTCGTCGGTCAGCATCTCTCGCATCGTCCGCAAGAAAAGCAGGTCGGCCGTCAACAGCGATCGGACGGCAAATTCGGTATCGGGAGAAAGGACGGACTCATGCACGTTCGCCGCCCAAAAGTCGAGACGGCTTGTGAGCTCGCCGATGTCCGCCCACGGACTGTTGCCAAAATCCCAGTGGCCGAATTCGACGAGCGCGACGGCCTTGGCCCCGTCGCTCCACGACCCTTCGCCAAGCGCGCGAAGAAACAGGTCGTTGCCCTCCAGAAGCGCGCTGTTATATCGCCACTCGTCGACGTTCACCCAGACGCCGCGCAGCGGATCCAAAAGCGCCCGGCGCCCGCGAAGCCACGCGACCGGATCCTCCTTCGAAAGGATCGCGTCCAGATCCTTTGCCCGGGCAAGCATACGCGGGGAAACCTCAAGAACGGCCCGGAGCGACTCGCCGTCGGGGCCGTCGAAATCCACCCGCTCGGCCGTGTCCGCGGTCGCCAGACTCCTGGCGACGTCAACGCCGGCGACTTCCGCGGCGCGAAGGACGTTCTTCCTGGCAATGCCGGAGAGCTCGCACAATTGGACGAACTCGCCGCCCTCGATCGTGCCGGGCGTGACGATTCCCGCGTCCACGAGAGGCCGCAACTTGTCGCGGTTCTCATCGGCCATTCGAAACAGCCCTCCCTTCGTTTTCTCGAGGGCGTTTCCCCACCAATCGGGACGCAGCAGTCCGCGCAGCATCCGCACGGAACTCGCGGTCATCTTCGCCGAGAACGCGTCCCGGTCCGGACGCGACGAAACGGTTGCCGCCTCATCCGCCGTCAGCCCGACCGCCCGGCACGTCTCGTCGAAGTCGCGCGCCTCGACGGACGACGTTTCCTCGGGCTCAAATCCTGGGGCTCTCTCATTCATACGCTTTCGACAAGTGGCTCGGCGTCCTCACGAAAGTCTTATACGTTCGACTTCATGATAATCGCGATTCTTGTCACGAGATCGTTTTCTTCAGACTTGTCCAAATCACTCCATTTCTTGGCAAAGAAAGTTTCCGGCGATCCGTCGGTTGACCCTGGTTCCAAATGAAACATGCGGGGCAGAATCCATTCCCGGACGACCCATGCATCCGGCTCCTCCCCGTCGTTGATTAGCTCGACGACGGCCTCGAAAAGAGCCGGGCACATCTTTTCAAGTTCGGCATCACTCTTTTCCTTAAAGGACGGAAGAAAGAGCTTTGAATCCTTCATGGAGTGAAAGACTGCCTTTACGATTCGACTCGCCTTTTCGTTAACAGATTCTCGATTTTGTTCAAACTCACCCATAGCGCCACACAGAGCATTACACTTCCTCCCCGAGCGTCCCGCGCCAATACTCGATCTCCTTCTCGACCTCCTCCAGGTCGACGTCCGGCTCTGTCACCAGGAAGCCGTCGCGGAACTCCTCGGCCTTGTCGTTGATCTCGGTCTTCCATTTCTCATCACGGTCGGCGAGGGACGCGAGCTCCGCGATCTTGGCCTCGATGACGTCACGGTGCTCCTCCCACTTCTTCACGAGTGACGCGTATTTCTTTTCGTCCGCCACGACCGTCTGGCCGAGCTCCTCCTTGATGTGGATGTCGGCGTCGAGCAGCGCGTCCTCG